>NZ_JBYUWC010000011.1:0-190693 GCF_058137865.1 Erwinia sp. 009765445 | reverse complement strand
GGGAATAGCTCAGTTGGTAGAGCACGACCTTGCCAAGGTCGGGGTCGCGAGTTCGAGTCTCGTTTCCCGCTCCAAAAAAGAAAATCACTTCCTCAGCCAGATGATTTATCCACAGCGATAACTCAGCTGCGTTTCGCTTTTTTTCGCGTTTCTCAAATATTCTTTAACAGAGTTATCCACAGCTGTTGCTGACGTCCGCCAAATGTTCTGAAGACGTAAAATCTTACGTTATCGTCATAACTTGTTGTTATTTATGCTTATTATAATATTTCAAATTGTTATCTGGATCGCTTGTGCTTTCTGTGACACTTGAATGACAACAACTTTTTATTTTTATGCACAGCGTGTGGAAAACTGACTGCCAGCCTCAAATAATGCTGACTGTACACTTAAGCATCACGGGGTAATCCTTTTTCAATCGCCCTCACCAGACGTTTCTGCTGTCCACTCTGCACCTCAATCGCATTTTCAGCCCGCTTCGCCTGCTGACGAGCCAGCGCCCAGTGAATATGTTCATCCAGCATCTCGTTTTCGCCCAGCCTGGTGCTCAGTGCTTCAACACTTTCGACTGACCATGGAGCATTGCCCAGGGCTACTGCGATGTTTCGCAGCCAGCGTAGATGTCCAATGCGACGAATGGCTGAACCTTCGGTCACGCGCAGGAACTTTGCTTCATCCCACGCAAAAAGCTCAACCAGCGGTGGTGCGTGAAGCACCGCTCGCGGGCTGAAGTCATCCTCATCGGTCAACTGACCGTAGCGGTTCCACGGGCAGATCAGCTGGCAGTCATCGCAGCCATAGATACGGTTGCCAATCAGCGGTCGAAACTCTTCTGGGATAGCGCCTTCCAGCTCAATGGTCAGATAAGAAATGCAGCGTCGTGCATCCACGATATAAGGTTCAACGATTGCGCCTGTCGGACAGGTGGTGATACAAGCGACGCAGCGACCGCATTGCTCCTGCTGTGGGCTGTCGCTGGGCAACGGGAGGTTGATCAACAGTTCGCCAAGAAAAAACCACGAACCCGCTTCGCGGTTAAGCACCAGCGAATGTTTACCGGTCCAGCCCAGGCCTGCTTTGACGGCCAGCGGCCTTTCCATTACCGGTGCAGAGTCGACAAAAGGGCGAAATTCCGCTGTTTCACAGCGCTCACGGATCAGGTCTCCGAGCTTTTTCAGGCGATTGCGTAATACTTTGTGGTAATCACGTCCCAGCGCATAACGGCTAACATAACCCAGCTGAGGATTTTTTAAGGTCGTGGCAAAGGCGGCTTTAGCGGGCAGATAATTCATCCGGACGCTGATGACACGCAGCGTACCGGGCAGCAACTCATGAGGGCGGGCGCGCATCATTCCGTGGCGTGCCATCCAGTCCATCTCGCCATGATACTGCTTGTCCAGCCACTCCTGCAGGCGCGGCTCTTCCAGGCTTAAATCGGTATCACAGATACCGACCTGCTGAAAACCGAGGTCCTGGCCCCACTGTTTAATATCCAGAGCAAGTTGATGGAGATCGAGAGGATGCGACATGAATAACCTGAGCCAGCGAAATAACCCGGCAAGTTTACCCTATTCTGTCTGGCCTGTAGAGGCGATGGCGCAACTTGAGCGAGAGGGGGCCGATGCGCTTGGTATCACTCTGTTCGAACTGATGCAGCGTGCCGGTGAGGCGGTATTCAGCCGCCTGCGTTCGCTCTGGTCGGATACGCAACACTGGTTGATCCTCTGCGGGCACGGCAATAACGGCGGCGATGGGTTTATCGTGGCGCGGCTGGCGCAGTCCGCCGGATTGACGGTCACGGTGATTGCCTGTGAGGGTGCCAGGCCTTTGCCTGAAGAGGCACAACAGGCACGTGAAGCCTGGCTGGCCGCGGGAGGAGTGATCCACGATCCGTCCATACACTGGCCCGATCAGGTGGAGGTGATTGTCGATGCGCTGCTGGGTACCGGCCTGAGCCGGGCGCCAGAGGCACCTTACCAGCAGCTGATTGAACGGACGAACGCCCACCCGGCCGCCGTGTTTGCCGTGGATATCCCTTCCGGGTTAGTGGCTACTAACGGCACGGCACCTGGTGCGGTGATCTCTGCCGACCATACGCTGACGTTTATCGCCCTGAAACCTGGCCTGCTGACCGGTAAAGCACGAGATTATGTCGGTAAGCTGCATTATCACGCCCTGAGCCTTGATCCCTGGCTGGCGACTCAGACTGCGCCATTTGCCCGTTACGATGCTTCATACCTCTCTCACTGGTTAAAGCCACGCAGGCCAACCTCGCATAAAGGCGACCACGGCAAGTTAGTGATTATCGGCGGCGATCATGGTACTGCGGGGGCGATTCGCATGGCGGGAGAGGCGGCTTTACGCGCCGGCGCAGGATTGGTGCGAGTACTCACTCACAAAGATAATGTTGCGCCATTGCTGACTGCCCGGCCTGAACTGATGGTACAGGAGCTGAGCAATCAGGCCATTGATGAGGCGCTGGAGTGGGCGGAGGTGATCGTTATCGGTCCTGGCCTGGGGCAGGGAGAATGGGGCAAAAAAGCCCTGCAGAGGGTAGAAAACTCTCAGAAACCGATGCTTTGGGATGCAGATGCGCTTAACCTGCTGGCAATCAGTCCCGATAAACGTCAAAATCGAATCATTACGCCTCATCCGGGTGAAGCGGCGCGACTGCTTAACGTGAAGACCAGCGAAATTGAGAGCGACCGCTTACATTCCGCTGAACGCCTGGCGAAACGCTATGGTGGCGTGGTGGTGCTGAAAGGGGCCGGTACGCTGATTGCCAGCGAAGAGGGAGAGCTGACATTTGCTGATGTGGGCAATGCCGGTATGGCGACAGGGGGCATGGGTGATGTACTCTCTGGCATCATTGGCAGCCTGTTGGGGCAGAAGCTCCCGTTATATGATGCTGCCTGTGCAGGATGTGTGGTGCACGGCGCGGCGGCTGAAGAAGTGTCTGAACGCCTCGGTACAAGAGGGATGTTAGCGACCGATCTTTTTTCCGGGCTGTATCTGTTTGTCAATCCTGAGATCCTGAATACAAAAGAATGAAGACCTGTGTAATTACATTGCCCGATGAGGCGGCAACCCTCGCATTGGGTGCCAGCCTGGCCCGCGCCAGCGAAAGCGCGGCAACGATCTATCTGTATGGCGACCTCGGTGCGGGGAAAACCACCTTCAGCCGGGGATTCCTGCAGGCGCTTGGGCATCAGGGCAACGTCAAAAGCCCGACTTACACGCTGGTCGAGCCCTATATTCTGCCGGAACGCCGGGTCTATCATTTTGATCTCTATCGCCTTGCCGATCCGGAAGAGCTTGAATTCATGGGCATTCGCGACTATTTCACCGAAGACAGCCTCTGCCTGGTCGAATGGCCTCAGCAGGGGACGGGCGTGCTGCCAACGCCCGATATTGAACTGCACCTCAGCTATCAGGGCCATGCGCGTCAGGCCGAACTTAAAGCCTGCTCAGTGGCCGGTGAGGCCATGGTGCAGCAAGTTGCCACGGAAAAGGGTTGTAAATGATGTTGCGCATGAAGTTTGGTTTGTTACTGGCACTATTACTGACGACATTCTCCAGCCTTGCGGCCAACCTGTCGGACATTAAAGTTTCTAACGGGGATGACAGAGCCACCGTGACGCTGAGCTTTGCCGGTCAGCCGGTTTACGGTTTCTTCCCGCTGCATAATCCTGACCGTGTGGTGCTGGATATTCGTCAGAGTGGGGTGATTAAAGGATTGCCTCTGACCTTCAGCGGCGAGAATATCGTTAAGCGCATTCGCTCAAGTAAGCCGAAAGACAACCAGAGCATTCGACTGGTGTTTGAGCTGACGCAGCCGGGTAAAACCCGTGCTGTGACGCAGCGTAACGGCAATGATTACAACGTGGTGTTTACCATTAATGGTACGCGCCCGGCTAAATCCTCTTCCCGACCTGCGGAAGTCAGCACGGCTTCGCGTTCTGCTCCTTCTTCCCCGGCGGAGAATCCTTTCAAGAATAATCCTGTGACTGCTGTCAGCAGCGGTAATGAGGTGGCTGCGCCGGGCCGCACTCCACGTTCGGCTAACGAAGCAGTGATTGTGGCGATCGATGCCGGCCACGGTGGTCAGGATCCCGGTGCGATCGGTGCTGGTGGTCTGAAAGAGAAAAACGTCACCATCTCTATTGCCCGCAAGCTGAAAGCCTTGCTGAATGACGATCCGATGTTTAAAGGGGTGATGACCCGTGACGGCGACTATTTTATTTCGGTAATGGGCCGCTCTGACGTGGCGCGTAAGCAAAACGCTAATCTGCTGGTCTCAATTCACGCGGATGCCGCACCGAACCGCAGCGCTTCTGGCGCATCGGTGTGGGTGCTTTCCAACCGTCGCGCCAACAGTGAGATGGCGGGTTGGCTGGAGCAGCACGAGAAACAGTCTGAGTTGCTGGGCGGGGCGGGCGATCTGCTGGCGAACAGCCAGGCTGACCCTTATCTCAGCCAGGCGGTACTCGATTTACAGTTCGGCCACTCCCAGCGGGTAGGTTATGACGTGGCGGTAAAAGTTATCGCCCAACTGCAACGGGTGGGGTCGCTGCATAAACGCCGCCCGGAACACGCCAGCCTGGGTGTTCTGCGTTCACCGGATATTCCTTCGCTGTTAGTGGAAACCGGTTTTATCAGTAATCCTTCGGAGGAGCGACTGCTTGGCAGTAGCGCATACCAGCAGAAGATTGCCGAGTCGATTTATAAAGGACTCCGTAACTACTTCCTGGCGCACCCGCTGCAATCGATCCCAAAGGAGGAAAACCGACCGTTGCAGTCAGCATCGGCGGTTAACGTTGAACCTAACCCGGCACCAGCCAATACCCAATATTCCGGGGCGGTGGCGCGTCATGTCGTCAAACGGGGTGAAACTCTGTCCGGTATTGCTGCGCACTCAGGCGTCAGCATGGCAACTTTACGTTCCATGAATACGTTAAAAAAAGATGTGGTTTGGGTGGGGCAGCGCTTGAAAGTGCCCGCAGGCAACATCACATCAGCTGTCAGTGCGGCAAAACCGAAGAAGCCAGTCCGCCACAAGGTGGTTCGCGGTGATTCACTGACGGCGATTGCGGCCCACTACGGCGTGAGCCAGAAGGCGATACAGCAGGCGAATAATATGAAGTCGCAGAATGTGATGTTGGGCCAGACGCTAACCATCCCGGCATCTTAACCGTATTGGGTCGAATGGAAGGATTCTGATTATGCCGATTCAGGTGTTACCTCCGCAGCTCGCTAACCAGATTGCGGCGGGTGAAGTGGTGGAACGTCCGGCATCGGTGGTGAAAGAGCTGGTGGAAAACAGCCTTGACGCCGGGGCAACGCGAATTGATATCGAAATTGAAAAGGGTGGCGCAAAGCTGATCCGCATTCGCGATAACGGCTGTGGCATCGGTAAAGATGAGCTGGCCATGGCGCTGGCTCGTCATGCAACCAGTAAAATCACCACCCTGGACGACCTGGAAGCCATTATGAGTCTTGGCTTTCGTGGTGAAGCGCTGGCCAGTATCAGTTCGGTGTCGCGCCTGACGCTGACTTCCCGCACTGAAGCGCAAAATGAAGCCTGGCAGGCCTATGCTGAAGGGCGCGACATGGATGTGACGGTCAAACCGGCTGCCCATCCAGTGGGGACCACGCTGGAAGTGCTGGATCTGTTTTACAACACCCCGGCGCGGCGCAAATTCATGCGCACTGAAAAAACCGAATTCACCCATATCGACGAAATCATTCGCCGTATTGCTCTGGCTCGTTTTGATGTTGCTTTCTCGCTCAGCCATAACGGCAAGCTGATGCGGCAGTATCGTGGCGTCACCGAAAGCAGCCAGCGTGAGCGTCGTCTCGGCTCCATCTGCGGCACGGCTTTTCTCAGCCATGCGCTTTCGATCGAATGGCAGCATGGCGACCTGAGCCTGCGCGGCTGGGTAGCCGATCCCGCCGGTTCCCGCGCCATTACCGACCTGCAGTATTGCTACGTTAATGGCCGGATGATGCGTGACCGCCTGATCAATCATGCTATCCGTCAGGCCTATCAGGATAAACTGGGCGATGAACATCAGCCCGCCTATGTGCTGTATCTTACGATCGACCCGCATCAGGTAGACGTCAACGTGCATCCTGCCAAGCATGAAGTGCGTTTCCACCAGTCGCGGCTGGTACACGATTTTATCTATCAGGGTGTGATCAGCGTCCTGCAGGAAACCGGGACCGAAACGCTGCCTGCCATTGATGAAGCCCCGGCTGAGCGCTGGCAGCCTGAGAATCGCCAGGCGGCAGGCGGCAACCACTTCGCTTCTCCTGCACCGGCGAAGAGCCCGGCTGGCGGGGGCACTTCCCAGGCAGGCTGGCAGGCTAAAACGTCCGGTGACGGCAGCGCTCCTCAGGCGAACTGGCAGCGGCAGGAGCCGTTGTACCAGAAGAAAGAGGGTACAGCTTATCAGCAACTGATGAAGACGCCTGAACTGCCTCGCGCTCAGGAGCCGCCTGCTGGCCGGATCGGCGAAGCTACGGAACCGGAGTATCAAGCTCCGTTAATCGGCCACAGCCAGAGCTTCGGCCGGGTGCTGACGGTGGTGCAGGATAACTACGCGCTGGTCGAGGCAAAAGACCGCCTTGCTCTGATTGCTTTACCGGTGGCGGCGCGCTGGCTGAAGCAGGCGCAACTGGATCCCGGTGAGGAAGGGCTGAAGCCGCAGCCGTTGCTGATCCCGGTGCGGATGAAGGTGGATAAACCGGAGCGTGAAGCGATCGGGCATCATGCCACCTTACTGATTCAAATGGGGATTGAACTGCTTGCGGATGGTCATCATGTGACGCTGCGTGCCGTACCTTTACCATTGCGCCAACAAAATTTACAAAACTTGATTCCAGAACTGTTAGGCTATCTCGCCCGGCAGCAGGATGTGTCGGCAACGCAGGTGGCGCAATGGTTAGCGCGCCATTCCGCAGTTGAACATCCGCACTGGAATCACTCGCAGGCGATAGCGCTGCTGGCCGAAGTCGAAAGGCTCTGTCCGCAGCTGATTAAATCGCCACCTTCTGGATTTATGCAGCACGTCGATATTGAAATGGCGATGAACGCCCTGAAGCATGAGTGAAACTTCCAAGGCTGGCCGGCCAAAGGCTATTTTTTTGATGGGGCCAACGGCTTCCGGTAAAACTGCACTGGCCATTGCATTACGCCAGCAGCTACCCGTTGAGTTGATTAGCGTAGACTCCGCCCTGATTTATCGGGGAATGGACATCGGAACCGCCAAGCCTTCTGCGGAAGAGCTGCGGCTTGCGCCCCATCGTTTGCTGGACATTCTCGACCCCTCTGAAGCCTGGTCGGCGGCGGAGTTCCGGCGGGATGCGTTGGCAGAAATGGCGGAAATCACCCAAAGTGGGCGAATTCCGTTGCTTGTTGGTGGCACCATGCTCTATTACAAGGCCTTGCTGGAAGGATTATCGCCGCTGCCCCCGGCGGATCCGGAAGTGCGTCAGCGTATTGAGCAAAGGGCGAGTGAAGAAGGTTGGGATGCCCTTCACCGTCAGTTATGTGAAATAGATCCCATTGCTGGAAATCGTATTCATCCGAATGATCCCCAGAGACTCTCGCGAGCACTGGAAGTTTTTTTTATTTCGGGTAAAACTTTAACGGAACTGACTAAAACGGCCGGTGAAGCACTGCCGTACGACGTTGTCCAGTTTGCGATTGCTCCTCAGCAGCGCGAACTTATTCATCAACGTATTGAGTTGCGTTTCCGGCAGATGTTAACGTCAGGATTTGAAGCGGAGGCTCGGGCGCTTTTCGCACGAGGTGATTTGCATACGGATATGCCTTCCATTCGTTGTGTGGGTTATCGCCAGATGTGGTCATATCTTGCTGGCGAGATCGATTACGATGAAATGGTTTATCGGGGAATTTGCGCGACCCGGCAATTGGCTAAACGCCAGATGACCTGGCTTCGTGGCTGGAAAGGGGTTCACTGGCTGGATAGCGAACACCCGGAAGCCTCATTGGCTACGGTCCTTCAGGTTCTTAGTGCGAAGCCTGGGTGATTGTGTACAATTGGTGCGTTATCGTGCGCAAATTTTTACGCAGTATTTCAGGGCTCGGGCCCTTAAAGTAGTAAACAACAAGCATATAAGGAAAAGATAGAATGGCTAAGGGGCAATCATTGCAAGATCCGTTCTTGAACGCACTGCGTCGTGAACGTGTTCCGGTTTCGATTTATTTGGTTAACGGTATCAAACTGCAGGGTCAGATCGAGTCGTTTGATCAATTTGTTATTTTATTGAAGAACACAGTCAGCCAGATGGTGTACAAGCACGCTATCTCCACTGTTGTTCCGTCCCGTCCGGTCTCCCACCACAGCAACAATGCGGGTGGCGGAAGCAACAACTATCATCACGGTGGCAGCAATCAGGGGGCTTCTTCTCAGCCTCAGCAAGACGGTGAAGACGCAGAGTAATCACTGTTTTTTCAGGACGGGTCTTCGCTTGCTTTCCAGGCTCCCGTCCTGGTAATCCTTTTTTCGTCTGGTCTGGCCCATCAAAGTCAGGTGGGTGAGATTACGCTCTTAATACGCCGATTTAATGCGCATTTTGCATCTGATTTTGACGAAGTATGGCCACCGCGTAGCAGGTTTAACAAGGTTCTGAGAGGTTTTAAGTTTGTTTGACCGTTATGATGCCGGTGAGCATGCCGTACTGGTACACATCTATTTCTCTCAAGACAGAGATATGGAAGACCTGCAGGAATTCGAAGCCCTGGTGTCTTCTGCTGGTGTTGAAGCGCTGCGTGTTGTGACTGGCAGCCGTAAAGCGCCACATCCAAAATATTTTGTCGGCGAAGGGAAGGCAGTGGAAATTGCCGAAGCGGTGAAAGCCAGCGGTGCCTCCGTGGTGCTGTTCGATCACGCCCTGAGTCCGGCACAGGAACGTAATCTGGAAGCCCTGTGCGAGTGTCGCGTCATTGACCGCACCGGCCTGATTCTGGATATCTTCGCCCAGCGCGCGCGTACCCATGAAGGCAAATTACAGGTGGAACTGGCTCAGCTTCGCCATCTTGCCACGCGCCTGGTCCGTGGCTGGACCCACCTTGAACGCCAGAAGGGCGGTATTGGCCTGCGTGGCCCGGGTGAAACCCAGCTGGAAACCGACCGTCGTTTACTGCGCAACCGCATCACGCTGATCCTTTCCCGCCTTGAGCGAGTGGAAAAGCAGCGCGAGCAGGGACGCCAGGCCCGTAATAAAGCCGATGTGCCTACCGTTTCGCTGGTCGGCTATACCAACGCAGGTAAATCCACTCTGTTTAACCACCTGACATCTGCAGAAGTGTATGCTGCCGATCAGCTGTTTGCCACGCTGGACCCGACCTTGCGGCGAGTCGAAGTGGCCGATGTGGGTGAAGTGGTACTGGCTGATACCGTTGGTTTTATCCGCCATCTGCCCCATGACCTGGTTGCTGCGTTTAAAGCCACGCTGCAGGAAACCCGCCAGGCCACGCTGTTGCTGCATGTGATTGACGCGGCTGACCTGCGCGTGGATGAGAATATTGAAGCGGTGGAAGAGGTTCTGGAAGAGATAGAATCTGACGAAATCCCCACCCTACATGTAATGAACAAGATTGATATGCTGGAGGATTTTGTCCCCAGAATCGATCGTGATGAAGAAAATCTGCCCGTGCGCGTCTGGCTCTCAGCGCAAACGGGCGAGGGCATTCCACTGCTGTTCCAGGCGCTAACTGAGCGGCTGGCAGGGGAAATTGCCGAGTACGCTTTACGTCTGCCGCCTGAAGCGGGGCGGCTGCGCAGCCGGTTTTATCAGCTGCAGGCGATCGAAAAAGAGTGGAATGAAGACGACGGAAGCGTAGGTTTGGAAGTGCGCATGCCGATTGTTGACTGGCGCCGTCTGTGCAAACAGGAGCCGGGGCTGGTGGATTACATTGTTTAACTGATTTTTGCCTGACACGTATCCCGGCCTTGGGATAACACCGCACACACAATTAATGGAGTATAAACATGGCGTGGAATCAGCCCGGGAATAACGGACAGGACCGCGACCCGTGGGGAAGCAGCAATAATCAAGGCGGCAACTCTGGGGGAAATAAGGGAGGGCGCGATAAGGGGCCTCCTGATTTGGACGATATCTTTCGCAAGCTGAGCAAAAAGCTTGGCGTTTTTGGCGGTGGTAAAAACGATAACAGCGGCGGGCAGAAAACCCCGGGCAGCGGTGGTCGTCTGATCGGTATTGTCGCGGTTGCGGCGGTAGTGATTTGGGCCGGTAGCGGCTTCTACACCATTAAAGAAGCGGAACGAGGTGTGGTCACGCGCTTCGGTAAATTCAGTCACCTGGTTGAGCCAGGTCTGAACTGGAAGCCGACCTTTATCGATCAGGTTCGTGCGGTGAACGTGGAGGCGGTGCGCGAGCTGTCGGCTTCCGGCACCATGCTGACTTCTGATGAGAACGTCGTGCGCGTTGAAATGAACGTGCAGTACCGCGTAACCAATCCGGAGCGTTACCTGTTTGCTGTGACCAGCGCTGATGACAGCTTGCGTCAGGCAACCGACAGCGCATTGCGTGGCGTCATTGGTCGTTCCACCATGGATCGTATCCTGACTGAAGGGCGTACTGTGGTGCGTAGCGAGACTCAGCGTGAGTTGGAAGAGACCATTCGTCCGTACGATATGGGTATCACTCTGCTGGACGTCAACTTCCAGACCGCACGTCCACCAGAGGACGTAAAAGCAGCATTTGATGATGCCATTGCCGCACGTGAAAACCGTGAGCAGTCGGTTCGTGAGGCAGAAGCTTATGCCAATGACCGTCTTCCACGTGCCCGTGGTGATGCGCAGGGTATCCTGGAGCAAGCCCGTGCCTACAAATCACGTGTAACCCTTGAAGCACAGGGTGAAGTGGACAGCTTTGCCAGGATCCTGCCGGAATATAAAGCCGCACCACAAATCACCCGTGAGCGTCTGTATATCGAAACTATGGAACGTGTGCTCAGCCATACCCGCAAGGTGCTGGTTAACGACAAGGGCAACAACCTGATGGTGCTGCCACTGGATCAGCTGATGCGTGGCCAGAGCGGTGCATCGACCAACAGTTCGCAGGACAGCAGCACAAATCTGCTTCGCCTGCCGCCAGCGACCGACAGCAATGAGCGCGCCAGCAGCAGTTCATCGTTCAGTCCGGACAACATTATGGACCAGCGCCGGGTGAATGCTCAGCGCAACGATACCCAGCGTCAGGGGAGGGAGTAACCGATGCGTAAGCCACTGATCGTTGTAGTGATTGTTGTGCTGGTGGTGCTGTATGCGTCACTGTTTGTGGTGCAGGAAGGCCAGCGCGGCATTGTGATGCGCTTCGGTAAAGTTCTGCGCGACAGCGAGAATAAGCCGCTGGTGTACGCACCGGGTCTGCACTTCAAGATCCCATTCCTGGAGTCTGTGAAGTCGCTTGATGCCCGTATTCAGACCATGGATAACCAGGCCGATCGCTTCGTGACCAAAGAGAAGAAAGATCTGATCGTTGATTCCTATATCAAATGGCGCATCAGCGACTTCAGCCGCTACTACCTGGCAACAGGCGGTGGCGACGTTTCTCAGGCTGAAGTGCTGCTGAAGCGTAAATTCAGTGACCGTTTGCGTTCTGAAATTGGTCGTCTGGACGTGAAGGATATCGTTACTGATTCCCGCGGTCGTCTGACTACGGATGTGCGTGACGCGCTGAATACCGGTAGTGCAGGTCAGGATGACGATGTTGTGACACCAGCAGCCGATGATGCTATTGCATCAGCAGCCGCCCGTGTTGAGCGTGAAACGACCAGCAATGAACCGGCGATTAACCCTAACAGTATGGCCGCGCTGGGTATTCAGGTGGTGGATGTGCGCATTAAGCAGATCAACCTGCCAACTGAAGTCTCCGATGCGATCTATGCCCGTATGCGAGCTGAGCGCGAATCTGTAGCCCGTAGCCAGCGTGCTCAGGGTGCTGAAGAAGCTGCGAAAGTCAGAGCGCAGGCAGACTATGAGGTTGAGCGTACGCTGGCAGAAGCTCGTCGTCAGGCGCTGATCACTCAGGGTGAAGGTGATGCTGAAGCTGCGAAACTTTACGCCGATGCTTTCAGCCAGGACCCGGACTTCTACGCCTTTATCCGCAGCCTTCGTGCCTACGATAACAGCTTCAAAAGTAACCAGGATGTGATGGTACTGAGCCCGGACAGCGATTTCTTCCGCTTTATGAAGTCGCCTTCTAACGCCCGGTAAATGCGTTAATCATGGCGACCGGAAGCAGAGATGCTTTCGGCTTAATGAGAGAGTGACTTCAACCCTGTAAGCGGTAAGCTTGCAGGGTTTTTTATGTGCGTTATGAATTTTTGTGATTATTTTAATTCCATCATTTCTTATAAAATTATATTGTTCTTTTTTATAAGGTAAGATTTGTCTGCATTTTTATTGGCGACTTGCATTCCATTGACGATGAATGCTCGTTTGTGTAGCCTGCTGTTAATCTCAGGGTTATTACTTCAAGTTAATAAAATCTGAAATATTTTCTTTGTGGGAATTTTGAAAGGATTGTTTAATTATTTTAAAAATATCACATTTATTGTATTGATGATTATTATTTAAATGCGATACAAGGAATTATCGTCAGATAACAGGATGAAAGGAAATGGAATCTTCCGCGAATAAAAAAAGGGCACCTCGCTGTGTTCTTTATTCTCACGACACGATGGGGTTTGGGCATATCCGTCGCAATATCCTGCTAAGTCAGGCGGTTCTCGACGCCTTGCCCAACGCAGAAGTCCTGCTGATTTCTGGTGTACGTGAGGCTGGCCGCTTTACCCTCCGTAAGGGGGTGGATAGCGTTATTCTTCCTTCTTATATAAAAACACCCGAGGGTAAATATCAGCCGCGATCGCTTGGCAAAAAAATAAAATCATTGGTCAGACTGCGTGAACAAATAATTTACTCGGCTATTAATGCGTTTTCCCCGGATGTCATGATTGTGGATAATGTGCCCCGGGGGGCCATGCGTGAGTTGGATCTCAGCCTGCCACTGCTTTCCCGCCTTGGTACACATATGGTGCTGGGGTTAAGGGATATCATTGACGAACCTCAGGCAGTGAAAAAACAGTGGGATAAACAGGAGAACAGTCAGGCGATCCGTGACTTTTATTCCACCATCTGGATATACGGCGATAAAAAGCTCTATGACCTGCGCAAAGAATATCATTTCGATGCACAGACCAATAAAAAAATAAACTTCACCGGTTATCTGGATTCGGTTCAACGTACCCAGTCCGACGACAATGACGGCCTGCTTTTGGGCAACGGCAACTTACCCTATGTGCTTTGCGTGGTTGGCGGAGGACAGGACGGTTTTCATCTGGCAGAAACTTTTGCCCGTGCCCGTCTGCCCGAAGGGGTTCAGGGGATCCTGGTGACCGGCTCGATGATGCCGGAAGCGCAGCGCCTGCGATTGCAGCAACTGGTTGCGGGCAGCGCTGAAAAGAGCATCGTCGGTTTCGTTGCCGAGCCGCTTAAGCTGCTGCGTAATGCTCGTGCGGTGGTGGCAATGGGGGGCTATAACACGGTAACGGAGATCCTGACCTTCCACAAAACCGCCCTGATAGTCCCCAGGGTATCGCCCCGGCTGGAGCAGTGGTTACGGGCTGAACGCCTGGCCCGGATGGAGCTGCTGGACTGTGTCCATCCTGACCATCTGACGGTGGACTATCTCAGTAACTGGCTTGCAGGGTCACATCGCTTTGCCGATCCTCGCGAACGGCTTGATTTTTCAGGGTTGAACTTCGTGGCGGAAAGCGTCCGCGGCATGCTCAGTCCTGAACGTAGCCTGAGCCGCGAGGAGGCATCGTGATTTCTCAACCTCTGCACGTGGGTTACGTGCTTAAACGTTATCCCCGTTTTTCCGAGACCTTTGTGGTGAATGAGATCCTGGCCCACGAGCGGGCTGGCATGGCGATTGATATTTTTGCGCTCGGCCCGGTAATGGAAGCCCATTTTCAACATGATATCGGCGCGGTCAGGGCACCGGTAAGCCGCCTGCCTGAGAAGCAACGCAATGTGGAGCACTACTGGGCGCTGGTGAGTGAAGCCCTTGAAAAACTGCCTGGTTTTGCCCGTAAGCTGGAAGAGGAGCGACAAAACAGCGTGCACGATCTGGCGCTGGCAATGCATATTGCACTGGCCGTACAGGCAGGAAACATTCAGCATCTGCACGCCCATTTCGCCACCCAGGCCGCCACGGTGACGCGCCTTGCTGCCAAATTCAGTGACATCAGCTGGTCATTTACCGCCCACGCGAAGGATATTTATTACCGCTATGACGGGGATATTTTCCTTCAGCGCAAGATTGACGATGCTGACCATATCGTGACCGTCTCTGATTACAACCTCAACTGGCTCCGCAGAGAGTACAGCCCCGAACCGCATAAAATCAGCCGCATCTATAACGGTCTGGATTTACGGCAATTCCCCTGGTCTTCCCCTTACAAGCGACCGCCGGAAATTGTTGCAGCGGGACGACTGGTGGCGAAAAAAGGGTTTCTGGTGTTGATTGACGCCGTCAGCCGGTTGAAAGCAGCGAGAACAGAGTTTCACTGTACCTTGATTGGCGAAGGCCCACTGCGTGAACAGCTGGAGGCCTTAATTCAGCAGGCCGGAGTGGGAGATGTTGTGACGCTCACCGGGGCCTTGCCAAGGCATCAGGTGGCTGAGGCGATTCAGAATGCTGCCGTTGTCGTCGCACCGTGCATTATCAGTGAAGATGGCGATCGTGATGGTCTGCCGACCATTTTAGTCGAGGCCATGGCGCTGGGAACTCCGGTTGTCTCCACCAACATTGTGGGGATCCCGGAATTGGTGGACAACGATGTGACGGGGCTGTGCGTGGACCCGAATGATGCGGAAGAGCTGGCGCAGGCTGTGAGCCAGCTGCTGAGTGAACCGGATACTCGCGAGCGGCTGGCCAGAAAAGCCAGAGATCTTGTGGTGCGTGACTACGATGTCGATCACAACGCACAAAAACTCAGCGCCGTTTTCCGTTCTTATGCCTTATGAACTTTGCTTTCCCAGGGAAAAAAGGATTTTTCTAAAATGCGAGTCGCTTACATCTGTGCCGATGCCGGAATTCCCGTCTTTGGCTGTAAAGGTGCGTCGGTACATATTCAGGAAGTGCTGCGCGCGTTAATCAAAAAGGGGGCGGAAATTGTCCTGTTTGCCAGCCGGATTGACAGCCCGCCTCCGCAGGATCTGAAAGGGATCCAGCTCTGTTCGTTGCCCCAGGCGAAATCAAAAAGCGCCGATCGGGCCGAAGCTGCACTGGAGGCCAATCAGCAACTGGTTCAGGCGCTGGAAGATAACGGCCCCTTCGATCTGGTGTATGAACGCTATTCATTGTGGAGTCATGCAGGTCTGGATTTCGCCAGCCGCCAGGGCTGGAAGACGGTGCTGGAGGTGAATGCGCCGCTGATTGAGGAGCAGCGTAACTACCGCGAGCTGGTGGATGAGGAGCAGGCAACCTTCGTTTTGCGTTGTTTACTGGACAGTGCGGCAACCGTTGTGGCGGTGTCGCCTGGCGTAAAGGACTACCTCGCCTCGTTTTATGGTTCGGTGGAACGAGTACATGTGATTGCTAATGGCGTGGATCCGGCTCGTTTCGCCCTTCCGGAGTTCCGGCAGCAGGCGGATATCGACGAAAGCCCGGTAGTTATTGGTTTTCTGGGCACTTTAAAACCCTGGCATGGGTTAACCACGCTGGTCGATGCGTTCAGACTTCTTCACGCGCAGCGGCCAAACACTCAGTTGCTTATTGTCGGAGAAGGGCCTGAACGGGCAACGCTGACTGAAGCACTCCATCACTTCGGACTGTCGGAAAGTGTTATTTTCAGCGGGGGAGTCAATCCGGCGGAGGTGCCCGGCTGGCTGGCGAAAATGGATATTGCAGTCGCCCCTTATCCTGCGCTGGCAGGATTCTATTTTTCTCCTCTGAAAATTTATGAATACATGGCCGCCAGTTTGCCGGTAGTGACGACCCGGGTGGGACATCTTGCCGGAGTGGTGAACGAAGGGCAGACCGGTTTACTGGTGGAACCGGATAATTCTGCTGCACTTTGCGAGGCCATCAGGCATCTGGTGGATAATCCCTTGTTGCGACAGCAACTCGGAAGTGCGGGACGCATTAATGTGACCATGCAACACAGCTGGGATGCCGTAACGGAGCAAATATTGCGGATTGCAGATCTCCGGCTTGCGGATCGGGAGCCGTGATGCAGCACAGTTGGATGAAGGTTACTTCCCGTTTTTCACCTTATCTTCGCCAGCAGCGTGGCGTTATTGTCCGTGCGTTGCTGGCACTGCTGCTGGCTACTGCGATGCGGCTGCTGGAGCCGTGGCCGCTGGCGTTTATCGTTGATAATTTGCTGGCGAAAGATCATACCACTACCGGGACGCTGGCCGGACTTACTGCTTCACTGACGGTGGAAGAGCTGCTGCTGCTCTGTGCCGGAAGCGTTATTGTTATCGCAGCCGTAAAGGCGGCACTGAGTTATTTCAGTACCATCGGGCTGGCTATCGCCGGCAGCCGGATCATCAGTGCGGTAAGGGTGGAGTTATTTCGCCATTTACAAAGTCTGTCGCTGCGGTTCCATCAGCAGGCTAAAACGGGCGACCTGGCGATGCGTCTGATCAATGACATTGGCATGCTGCGCGAGGCAATCATTACTGCGCTGGTGCCAATGCTGGCTAACGTGCTGATTCTGGTAGGGATGTTCAGCATGATGCTGTATATCGACTGGGATCTGGCGCTAATCTCTTTGCTGCCATTGCCGCTGTTGTGGTGGAGCAACCGACTTTCCAGTAAAAAAATACATAAGGTAAGCCGCGAGCAGCGCAAGCGGGAAGGTGCGCTGGCGGCCAGCTCGGCGGAGTTTCTTGGAGCTATGGGGGTCGTGCAGGCTCTTTCGCTGGAGTCGGTAGCCTCCCGCAGTTTTGCCAGCGATGACGGAAAAAGCCTGCAGCAAAACGTCCGGTCGCGGCGACTGCTGGCGGGCCTTGAACGCCGCGTGGATTTGATCATTGCTTTCGCCACCGCCTTCGTGCTCTTCGATGGGGCTACTGATGTGCTGGCGGGGACGATGTCGCCGGGCGATCTGCTGATTTTTGTCTCCTACCTGAAAAACTCTTTTCGCCCGGTCCGCGAGTACGCCAAATATGCCGGACGTCTGTCAAAAGCGCTGGCAGCCGCTGAGCGAGTGACCAACCTGCTGGATCTGCAGCCGGAAATAGTCGACCGTCCGGGAGCGAAACCGCTGACCACTGTTCGGGGAGAGATCTGTTTTGAACGGGTGAGTTTTGCTTACGCCAGAGCAGGGCAGGAGCGGCTTAATCTGCTGAATCAGATCGACTTTAGCCTGTCTGCCGGAGAGTCGCTGGCGATCGTTGGCCCCTCAGGCACCGGTAAATCAACGTTGCTCAGCCTGCTGTTGCGGCTATATGAGCCACTATCCGGGCGCATCCTGCTGGATGGTCAGGACATCAGTGACTGTACGATTAAAAGCATCCGTCAATCTATCAGCTATGTGCCTCAGGATAACCTGCTGTTCGGTCTGACCGTGCGTGAAAATATCGCGCTGGCCGCCACGCAAGAGGTCACGGACGAACAGGTCTTTGCGGCGGCACGGCTGGCCCGGGCGCATGAGTTTATTCTCGGGCTGCCAGAAGGGTATGACACGGTACTGAGTGAACGGGGCACTTCCCTTTCTGGTGGGCAGCGTCAGCGGATCTCCATTGCCCGTGCGGCTATCCGGCAAAGCCCTGTTCTGTTGCTTGATGAACCGGGGACCGGCCTGGACAGTGAAGGGGGATATTATCTGATGGAAGCGCTGACCCAGCTGATGGTTGAGCGCACCACGGTTATTGTGACCCATAACCTCTCTTTTGCAGCAAGAGCGCAGCGTATCCTGGTGCTGGAAAACGGCAGGGTAGTGGAGCAGGGAACGCATGACACACTGTTGGCGAATAAGGGCCGTTACGCAGAGCTATGGGCCATCCAACAGCCAGACTATCAGCAGCTATGCGAGAGTTAACAAGGAAGAGCGGAATGTTACTGGATAAGGATATTGAAGTAGTGAAAAGCGACGCCGATCTGCCGGGGCTGATCGCAATGCTGGATAGCGAATTTCTGCTGGAGAAGCTGCAGGGGTTGCCGCAATTTGCCGATCTTCGCCAGCTGCAAACGGACTATTTGCGTTACAAACCTGCGACCAGCTGTACGGCGACACTGCTCTTAACGTTTGCCGACGGACGCAAGCAGTATCTTTTTGCAAAAGCCCTGACGAAGGCCCGTTTTGTTGTCTCATGGCAGCATCCAAAACGGCAAAGGTTGGAGGAAAAACAGGATCCTTCCGCTCCGGTAGCACTTCCTGAACTGGGCATTATTTTAACTTATCCCCAGCAGGATCGTGCACTCCCTCAGCTTGGCTTGCTGACTCCCTCCGCGCAGCGTGATGCCCTTTTCCGTCAGTGGCTTCCGGGGCTTTCTGGCAGTGCAGAAATCAGTGTGCAGATCATGCGTTATAAACCTGAGCGCAGGTTACTGGCACTGTTATACAGCGATGGTCAGCCCCGTGCTGTGCTGCGCTTCGCCAGCGCCAGTCGTTTTGAGCCGATGCTGGCGGGGAATCAGTGGGGGCACACCACCGGTGAAATCACCCTGCTGGCGGTAGTTCCGGAATACCGGTTACTGATCACTGAGTGGATTGAGGGACAAACCCTTTGTCCCGAGCAGGGAGGGTGCTGGCAGGAAAGCGATCTTTTCCTCACAGGACGCCAGCTGGCTGGAATACATCAGGACGACTCCATTTCACCCGCGACGTTGTGCGCCCTGGAGGGTGCCAGCGGGGCCAGAAATGTACTGGACACGCTGCGGGCTATCTGTCCGCAGCAGGAGACACTGTTTTCCATGCTGCTGGATGAGCTCGACCGGAGACTAGCGGCCCATCACTTCAAACCGGCTTTGATTCACGGCGATTTTTCCATTGATCAGGTGGTCAGGCTTTCTACTGAGCGACAGATAAGAATTATCGACTGGGATCGGTCTGCGCTGGGAAATCCGGCGAGCGATCTGGCTGCTTTCCAGGCCAGGATTGAGCTGCAGGTCATCGAAGGTCTGCTCAGCCAGCAACAGGGAAGCCAGGCGATTGCGACTTTCCATGCTGGCTACGTCGCATCGGGCGACCGGTTACCGCAGTATCTGAATGAGTACACGGCTCTGGCTATGCTGCAACTGGCTGCTGAGCCGTTCAGGAAACGTGCTGCGGACTGGTCACAGCAAATTGAAGCCTTGCTGCTTCGGGTGCAGCAATTACTGGCTTTACCTGCCACTTTACCGGCGGATGCTGCCCTGCAGCGTTTGCTCAATCGTCAGCAGATGGAGGAGCCACTGCGTGCGGTGCTGGCGTTGCCAGAGGCCAGTATTCTGAACCGTATCGGGCTTATCGCCAGCAAGCCTGGCCGGCGAGCCGTACTGGAATATCAGTTTGTCGTGCAAGGCAGCAGCGCGCCTTTTTCAGTGGTGGGAAAATATCGCTGTAAGGGGATCAATCAGCACGGTTATGCCGTACAGCAGGCGCTGTGGCGTAACGATTTTGGTGCCAATAGCGACATTGCCGTACCGGAACCTCTTGCGATGTTGCCCGCCTGCCATCTGTGGATACAGCGTAAGGTGGCAGGCCCCTGTATGACTGCCTTGCTCTTTCCGGATAACGATCGTCTGTTTGAGCTGGGCTACTGTGCCGGGAAGGCGCTGGCGAAAATACAGTCCAGCCGGACGGCCAGCACCCTGGTCACGGAGAAGTGCTGGACCCTGCAGGATGAGCTGAGGGTTCTCAGGTTGCGGCTCGCTGCGGCCAGTGATGCCCGTCCCGAATGGGCCAGCCGCATCACACGTGTTTTCAGCGGCTGTGAGTCACTAACCCGTTCTCTGTCTGGTGCGAATAACGTTTTTGTCCACCGTGATTTTTATCCCGCCCAACTGCTGGTTCCCGATGAATCCCCGGCGCGGATCGTGGTTCTTGATTTTGATCTCTCCGCCACTGGCGCGGCGGCACTGGACGCAGGGAACTATCTGGCCCATGTGCAGGAGCAGGCATTGCGCTGCTGGGGAGAGGTGGACGCTCTTAACCTCCATGAGCAGGGATTTATCGAAGGCTGGCAGCAGCACAGTCAGCCAGCGGACGAGCAACATATTGCCATCTTTACCCTGCTTGCTCTGGCTCGTCATATAGGTATCAGCCTGCTGTTTGCGGAGCGGCATGCGGTGACGGAGCGCCTGCTTTCTCTCTGCGAACAGAGACTGAAGAATGAATTCGTCAGCAGGGAGGCTGAATGATGAAAAGAGTGAGTTATCTTTGTTTACTGGTCTCAATTCTCGCCTTCCCACTGGACGGTGTGGCCACTGACAGTGGACCAACCGGTAAGCACATCCCCCACACCAGAAAAAAAGCCTCTCCTGACCCGCGGCCAGGGGAGGCGCTGGCCGTCCATTTACGGACCATTGTGGAAGCCACGCAGCTCAGAAACAGCAAGCTTCGCTATGGCGACAAAAGAACCAATGAGCTGGAGCTGGAGCCGACCGCCAGGCTGAGCGTCAGGGCTTTTAAAGGGCGACCGGTCTCTTTCTTTGGCGAGCTGGAATTCATCCGGAAGAAAAAGCGGGAGACGGGAAAAGAGGCTAAGACCACCGACACATTGAATTTTAATCAGGCCTGGCTGCAATTCGATGAGTCGCTGATCCCGGATGTGGATTTACGGCTTGGCCGCTGGCTGTTACGGGATGAGCGGGAATGGCTGTTTGATGAAAATATCGATGGCGTCTATGCGAAGTATGACGGCAAGGTGGAGACCGAGTTCGTCGCCGGGCAGGTTAACTACTGGCAGCGTGACCTGCTGGACAGCAGTACGCGCGGCGATAAAACCAACATTCTGGCACTGATCCCCCGTTATGGCCTCAGTCAGCACTGGCTGGTGGGTGGCTATGCTGTGTATCAGAATGGCCGGGCCACGAAAGAAGATCGTCAGTTAAATATGGGACTGCGCTCCTGGGCCTCACCACGGCAGGATTTCAGCCACTGGCTGGATGTTTCCACCGTCCGGGGCCAGAAAGATCGACAACAGCTGAGAGGGTATGCGGCGGATAGCGGCGTAACCTTGAGGCTGAAAGAGATGCCGCTGGAGCCGCGTTTCACGCTCGGCTATGCCTGGGGCAGTGCGGATAAAGACAGCGACGAGCGAGTCAGCAGACGCTATCGTCAAACTGGCTTACAGGGTAATGAAGCGACCTTTGGCGGCATGGCTAAATTCAAAATCTATGGCGACACCCTCGCCCCTGAGCTGACCAATATCCACATTATTACAGCCGGAACGGGAATTGACCTGAGTAAGCAGGCGTCACTGGATGTGGTTTATCACTATTACCGCCAGCATCGCCTCGCGGCACTGGTTGATGATACCACCGCGCTGGAGGCCAAATATGACCGCCAAACAACGAAAAAACTGGGATCGGCGCTGGACGTGATTGTGGGCTGGCGGCCTCATCAGCGGGTGAGGCTGGAGGGCGGCATGGCCTGGTTTGCGCCTTCTTCCCGCTTTCATGCTGGTTCCAGCCGCCACAGCCCGCGCGCCGGTAATGCCAGTTCATGGTGGCTAAAAGCGGAGGTGAGATTTTAAAAGGGCGACTTCAATCTCTCTTTACATCTTCTCTGTACGATTCAGGTGAAGAGCCGTGGCATACTACGGCTCTTTTTTTGTGGATAATCCTCGTATTATGAACCCAACTATCTGGATGGCGCTGGCTCTGGTGCTGGTTTTGGAAGGCCTGGGGCCGGTCCTGTTTCCCCGCCTCTGGCGGCGAATGATTTTATCAATGACCCAACTGCCTGACACGCTGCTGCGCCGTTTTGGCGGTGGGCTGGTGGTCGCCGGAGCAGTGATTTACTACATGATCAGCACTCACAGCGGTGGTTAAAACTGCGCACAGCTCCGCGGTAAAAAAGTCCGCAATCGTATGCTAAAAGAGCTGAAAGACGTGTTTTACGGTGGTAGAATCCATTTTTAAGCAATCGGTGATTTTGAGAAATGGGTAAGAACGTCGTCGTACTGGGCACCCAATGGGGTGACGAAGGTAAAGGAAAGATTGTTGACCTCCTGACTGAACGTGCAAAATATGTTGTTCGCTATCAGGGCGGCCATAATGCTGGCCATACGCTAGTCATCAACGGTGAGAAAACCGTCCTCCACTTAATTCCCTCTGGCATCCTGCGTGAAAACGTGACCAGCATCATCGGCAACGGTGTGGTGCTGTCTCCTGCTGCGTTGATGAAAGAGATGAAGGGTCTGGAAGACCGCGGCTTCCCTGTACGCGAACGTCTGTTCATTTCTGAAGCCTGCCCGCTGATCCTCGAATATCACGTAGCACTCGACGTGGCTCGTGAGAAAGCGCGTGGTGCGAAAGCGATCGGTACCACCGGTCGTGGTATCGGCCCGGCTTACGAAGATAAAGTAGCGCGTCGTGGCCTGCGCGTAGGTGACCTGTTCAACAAGGAAACCTTCGCCGCCAAGCTGAAAGAAGTGATGGATTATCACAACTTCCAGCTGGTTAACTACTACAAAGAAGAAGCGGTTGATTACGACAAAGTGCTTGGCGATATGATGGCAGTAGCCGATATCCTGACCGGCATGGTGGTTGACGTTTCCGACCTGCTGGACAACGCGCGTCAGCGTGGCGACCTGATCATGTTTGAAGGTGCACAGGGTACGCTGCTGGATATCGACCACGGTACCTATCCGTATGTCACCTCTTCCAACACCACTGCGGGTGGCGTGGCAACAGGTTCAGGTATTGGTCCACGTTACGTGGATTACGTGCTTGGCATCGTGAAGGCCTACTCCACCCGCGTGGGTGCAGGTCCTTTCCCTACTGAGCTGTTCGATGAAACCGGTGAGTTCCTGTGCAAGCAGGGTAACGAGTTTGGTGCTACTACCGGTCGTCGCCGTCGTACTGGCTGGCTGGATGCGGTTGCCGTGCGCCGTGCGGTGCAGATCAACTCCCTCTCCGGCTTCTGCATGACCAAACTTGACGTGCTGGACGGCCTGAAAGAAGTGAAAATCTGCGTGGGCTATAAAATGCCTGACGGACGTGAAGTAACCACCACCCCGCTGGCAGCAGAAGGTTGGGAAGGCATTGAGCCAATCTACGAAAGCATGCCGGGCTGGTCAGAGACCACTTTTGGTGTGAAAACGCTGGAAGACCTGCCACAGGCAGCGCGTAACTACATCAAGCGTGTTGAAGAAGTGACTGGCGTCCCGGTTGATATTATTTCGACCGGTCCGGATCGCAGCGAGACAATGATCCTGCGTGACCCATTTGACGCATAAATGCTGTCTTCAGGGCCGGAGCAATCCGGCCTTACTCATTCCTCCACGTTTTCCTGCCCTGCATTCTCTTATCTCTTGCTTGCTGAAATAAAATGGCCTCGAATGCTAAGGCTGGTTTATCATCATTTATAACACACTCATTTTTGAGCGGATTACGGCGACTTTACCGGCGCTGGTCAGGCTTTTGAGGTAACTGTGCAGCTAACGAGTTTCACCGATTATGGTTTACGTGCGCTGATCTTTATGGCCGTACTCCCTGCAGGTCAGATGACCAGTATTACTGAGGTTACAGAGGCTTACGGTGTCTCACGTAATCATATGGTCAAAATAATCAATCAACTTAGTCGTGCAGGCTATGTAGCCGCAGTGCGTGGAAAAAACGGCGGCATCCGGCTGGGTAAAGCGCCGGGCGAGATTGTGATTGGTCAGGTGGTTCGGAATATGGAGCCGTTGCTGCTGGTGAACTGTGAGTCCTGCCTGATCACCCCGGCCTGCCGCCTGAAAAAGGCGCTGAATGACGCCGTGCAGAGTTTCCTGGCCGTACTGGATGACTACACGCTGGCCGACCTGGTTACCGACAACCATCCGCTCTACCAAATATTGCAGATTGAACGTCCTTCAATCCGCAACTGATGACAACGGAGGAACCGCAATGTCAAAAGATCCTTTTAAGGAACGGGAAGCTGAGAAATACGAAAATCCCATTCCCAGTCGCGAATTTATCCTGGCACACCTGGATAAACGCGAAAAACCAGCCAGCCGTGAAGAACTGGCTGCTGAGCTGTCTATTTCCGGCGAAGAGCAGACTGAAGCGCTGCGTCGCCGCCTGCGCGCCATGGAGCGTGACGGACAGCTGGTCTTCACCCGCCGGCAGTGCTACGCATTGCCAGAACGTCTGGATCTGCTGCGCGGCAAGGTAATCGGCCACCGCGATGGCTTCGGCTTTTTACGCATTGAAGGCAGCAAAGACGACCTGTACCTCTCTGCCGAGCAGATGAAAATGTGCATGCACGGCGATGTGATCCTCGCCCAGGCTATGGGTGCCGATCGTAAAGGCCGCCGTGAAGCGCGCGTTGTTCGCGTACTTGAACCGCGCAATAACGAGATTGTTGGCCGTTACTTTACCGAAGCGGGCGTTGGTTTTGTGGTGCCGGATGACAGCCGACTGAGCTTCGATATTCTGATCCCACAGGAAGAGCTGATGGGAGCCAGAATGGGCTTTGTGGTGGTGGTGGAGCTGATGCAGCGTCCAACCCGCCGCAGCAAAGCAGTCGGTAAAGTGGTGGAAGTGCTGGGTGACAACATGGGTACCGGCATGGCCGTCGAAATGGCGCTGCGCACCCATGATATTCCTCACAGCTGGCCGGAAGCGCTTGAAAACCAGATTGCCAGACTGAAAGAGGAAGTGCCGGAAGAGGCGAAAATTGGCCGGGTGGATCTGCGCGATCTGCCGCTGGTGACCATTGATGGTGAAGATGCCCGTGACTTCGATGATGCTGTGTTCTGTGAAAGGAAACGCGGCGGCGGCTGGCGCTTGTGGGTGGCTATTGCCGACGTAAGCTACTACGTGCGTCCGGGCACGCCGTTGGACGATGAGGCGGTTAACCGGGGGACATCAGTCTACTTCCCATCGCAGGTTGTGCCGATGCTGCCGGAAGTGCTGTCTAATGGCCTGTGTTCGCTGAATCCGCAGGTAGACCGTCTCTGTATGGTCTGTGAGATGACCATCTCCGCCACCGGTAAACTCACCGGCTATAAACATTACGAAGCGGTGATGAACTCATGGGCGCGTCTGACCTATAACAAAGTCTGGAGCATTTTGCAGGGCAACCAGGAGCTGCGTGAGCAATACGAGCCGCTGGTACAGGACCTGGAAGAGCTGCACCGCATGTATCTGGTGCTGGAGAAGTCCCGCGAGCAGCGCGGCGGCATCTCGTTCGAAACTGATGAAGCCAAGTTTGTCTTCAACGCCGATCGTCGCATTGAGCGCGTGGAGCAGGTTTCCCGTAACGATGCGCACAAACTGATCGAAGAGTGCATGATCCTCGCCAACATCGCTTCGGCTCGTTACGTTGAGAAGAACAACGAACCAGCGCTGTTCCGCGACCACGACCGTCCAAGTGAAGAGAACATCAAGAGCTTCCGCTCGGTGCTGAACGAGCTGGGGCTGACGCTGGGCGGCGGCAACAAACCGCATCCGCTGGATTATGCCGGACTGTTGACCCAAATCTCCAGCCGTCCTGACGCTGAGATGCTGCAAACCATGCTGCTGCGCTCAATGAAGCAGGCAGTGTACGATCCGGAAAACCGTGGCCACTTTGGCCTGGCGCTGGCCTCGTATGCCCACTTCACTTCGCCAATCCGTCGCTATCCGGATCTGCTGCTGCACCGTGCGATCAAGTATCTGCTGGCGAAAGAGAATGGCACTCTGCAAGGCAATACCACGCCGACCGGCGGCTTCCATTACGACCTGCAGCAGATGTTGCAGTTCGGTCAGCACTGCTCGATGACCGAGCGCCGTGCCGATGAAGCCACGCGCGACGTGGCCGACTGGCTGAAGTGTGACTTTATGCAGGATCAGGTGGGCGAAACCTTTACCGGCGTGATCTCCAGCGTGACCGGCTTTGGTTTCTTTGTGCGTCTGACCGACCTCTTTATCGATGGGCTGGTGCATGTCTCCACGCTCGACAATGACTATTACCGCTTTGACGCGGTTGGGCAACGTCTGATCGGCGAGTCCAGTGGCAAAACCTACCGCCTGGGCGATACGGTCGAAGTGCGTGTTGATGCTGTCCATATGGATGAGCGCAAAATCGACTTTGCTCTGATTTCAGGCTCACGTAAACCGCGTGGCGAAGGTAAAACAGAGCGCGAACGGGCGAAAAAGAGCGCACCGCTGCAACAAGGTAAACGTCGTCGTGACCAGGCTAAGAAGGCGAACTTTGAGCCGGACAGCGCCTTCCGTGCAGGGAGCGGTAGGCAGGATGCCAGCGCGAAGAAAGATAAAAAACCGAAAAAATCTTCGGATAAAACCCGTAAAATTGCAGCCGCGACCCGCTCCAAACGCGCAGCGAAGAAGAAATCTGACACAACGGCCTGACATCTGATGTCCTCCGTGGGGGAAGAAATGCGTCCCCCGTGGGGGCGAAGATCGTTGCAGGGGCGGAATTTATTCCGCCTCTCTGTAAAAATTATCTACTGAGTACTTGATTAATGAGTGAGATTGTTTTTGGACTTCACGCCGTGCAGGCGCTGCTCGATAGCGACCCGCAGCGCTTTCAGGAAGTGTTCATCCTTAAAGGCCGTGACGACCGTCGTCTGCAGCCGCTGGTGAAGGCGCTGGAAGCCCAGGGGATCGTCATCCAGCTCGCCAGCCGTCAGTGGCTGGACAGCCAGGTGGAAGGAGGCGTGCACCAGGGGATCGTGGCGAAGGTGAAAGCCGGTCGTCAGTATCAGGAAAACGACCTGCCGGACCTGCTGGCCAGCCTGGATTCACCGTTCCTGCTGATCCTGGATGGCGTGACCGACCCGCATAACCTCGGAGCCTGCCTGCGCAGTGCTGATGCTGCTGGTGTCCACGCGGTTATCGTCCCTCGTGACCGTTCTGCGCAACTGAATGCCACGGCGAAAAAGGTCGCCAGTGGTGCAGCCGAGCATGTGCCGCTGATCCGCGTGACTAACCTGGCGCGCACTATGCGCCTGCTGCAGGAAGCAAACATCTGGATCGTGGGCACGGCTGGCGAAGCCGACCATGATGTCTATCAGAGCAAAATGACCGGCCCGATGGCGCTGGTGATGGGTGCGGAAGGGGAAGGCATGCGTCGTCTGACCCGCGAACACTGTGATGAACTGATCAGTATTCCGATGGCGGGCAGCGTCTCCTCGCTGAACGTTTCGGTGGCGACCGGGGTCTGCCTGTTTGAGGCGGTGCGCCAGCGCAAAGCCTGATCCTCTGACCGGCTGCCTCTGGCGGCCGGTCTGCTGCTTTACAGCGCTGACTGACGAAGCGTGATCACGGCGGAAGGGGTATAACCAAACTTCTGTTTAAACGCTTTGCTGAAGTGAAAAGAGTCAAAAAAATTCAGTCTTTCGGCCACCAGACTGACGCTGTACCCTTCCTGCTGCAACAGCGACTGGGCCAGCTCCAGCCTCGCGTCCAGATAATACTCTTTTGGTGATTTACCTGTATATTTCAGAAATAGTTTCCGCAGATATTGTTCGCTACATTCCATCCATTCCGCCATTTCCGTTACGCTCCAGTGTTTTTGTATATCGGCGTGTAGTATCGAGAGCAACTTCTCAATTTTAATTAATTTTGTGGGCTTAATCCCATTTTCTGCAATAAGACAAATCCACTGGTAAATCATTTTAGTCAGAAAGGCCACCGCCAGGTTCTTTTTATTCGAATTTTGATTCCCCAACAGTTCTCCAACTTCCAGCAATTCCTGGTTATAACCGTCACCATTGTGAATAACGGCTTTTTGCCTTAAAGGAATATCCATTGCACAATTCGGTATAAACTCCATCCAGTATTGTTCCCACACCAGCCCTTCGCAGTGATAGGAAAGGATATCGACAGGTTTAAGAAAGATCACACAGTTACCGTTTAGCGTAACCTCCTCGCCGCCGTGCAGCAGGATCTTGCCGCTGCCCTGCAGGGTATAGATCGCCACCCATGAGCTGGCAATCAGCGGCTTCTTTTTATCCTGTGGCCAGAAAACACGATAGGTTTTATCGGCAAGAGTGTGCCAAAGGGAAAGCAGAATAATGCCGCTGGAGATCACATTTTCTTCAAGAACCAGCGGAATATTATAGGTGGTTTCGTTTTTTACATCGGAAAGGGCGTTTTTTCCATTCATTTTATTCTCCCTCCAGTCAATGATGACGCGAACCCAAATGTGAAATTTAGCAAAAAAAATCTCCGTCGGGTAAACAGGATGCATTATCTGTGATTTCAAACCGCCTCGACCCGAGTGCTGCAATATTCCTTTGTGCCGTTATTGCATCGGGACATAATAATCTAAGGGCATGAAATGAATATTCAGCAAATTGTGAGCTTCCTGGCTTTCACCTTTCTGGTGGCGTTTATCACCTGGTGGAAGCTGCGAAAGTCTGACACCCAGTCACAACAGGGGTACTTCCTCGCCGGACGCTCCCTGAAAGCGCCCATTATTGCTGCTTCGCTGATGCTGACCAACCTGTCGACTGAACAGCTGGTTGGTCTGACCGGGCAGGCATACCGCAGCGGGATGTCGGTCATGGCCTGGGAAGTGATCTCCGCTATTCCCCTGATCTTCCTTGCGCTGATCTTTCTGCCCCGCTATCTGCAGCGCGGCATTGCCACCATTCCGCAGTTCATTGAAGAGCGTTATGACAAAACCACCCGCATCATCGTCGACTGCTGCTTTCTGATCGCCACCGGGATCTGTTTTCTGCCGGTAGTGCTTTACTCCGGAGCACTGGCTTTTAACAGTATCTTCCATATCAGTGAAACCTTTGGCATTTCGCAGTCGGACTCGATTTGGACAATGGTGGTGGTACTCGGGCTGTCGGGGATCCTCTACGCGGTCATCGGCGGCATGAAAGCGATTGCTATCGCCGATATGATCAACGGCATCGGCCTGGTGATTGGTGGCCTGATGGTGCCGGTGTTTGGCCTGATGGTGATGGGTGATGGCAGCCTGCTGAAAGGGCTGGATCGCCTGACCACCGACCACAGCGAGATGCTGAATTCGATTGGTGGGGCTAACGATCCGGTGCCGATCGGGGCCGCGCTGACCGGGCTGGTGCTGGTGAACACCTTCTACTGGTGTACCAATCAGGGGATCGTGCAGCGCACGCTCGGCTCGCGCAATCTGGCCGAAGGACAGAAGGGCGCATTGCTGACGGCGGTGCTGAAAATGCTCGATCCGCTGATCCTGGTGCTGCCGGGGATCATCGCCTTCCACCTGTTTCGTGAACTGCCCTCAGCGGACATGGCCTATCCGGCGCTGGTCAACCGGGTAATGCCGCTGCCGCTGATCGGCTTCTTCAGCGCCGTGCTGTTCGGGGCGATTATCAGCGCCTTCTGCGGCTTTCTTAACAGCGCCTCCACGCTGTTCAGCCTTGGCATCTATAACCGCATCATCAATCAGGACGCCTCTTCGGAGAAGCTGGTGAGAGTTGGCCGTCAGTTCGGTCTGGTGGTCACCATGATTTCGGTGCTGGTCGCGCCGTGGATTGCCCACGCGCCCGAAGGACTCTACTCCTGGATGAAGCAGCTGAACGGTATTTATAACGTGCCGCTGGTCACCATCATCATTATGGGCTTCTTCTTTCCGCGTATTCCTGCGGTGGCCGCGAAAGCCGCGCTGCTGTTCGGCATCTGCAGCTATATCGTGATCAACTATCTGGTGGATCTGCATTTCCACTTCCTCTACACGCTGGCATTCACCTTTTGTATCAACGTGGTGCTGATGCTGACCATTGGCTGGCTGTGGCCGCAGGCGGAGCCTTTCCGCTTCCGTGATGCTTTTGCGGTGGATATGACGCCGTGGAAAAACGCCAAAATCGCCTCTGTCGGCGTGCTTTTCGCGATGATTGGCGTCTATTCCGGCTTTGCCCGGTTTGGCGGCTATAACAGCCACCTGCTGACGGTGTTCTGTTATCTGGTGGTGGCGGGTGTGGTGATTTACCTCTTTGTGGACAGCCGACGCCAGCGTCGCGTGGCTTCTGCAGTCCCTCTTTCTGAAGCTAAGGATGACTAATGCAACGTCCCAATATCGTTTTGATCATGACCGATACCCAGGCCACCAATATGGTGGGCTGTTACAGCGGTAAGCCACTGAATACCAATCATATTGATACCCTGGCGGAGGAGGGGATTCGTTTTAACTCGGCTTACACCTGCACGCCAGTCTGTACGCCAGCGCGTGCCGGGCTGTTTACAGGCATTTATGCCAACCAGTCCGGGCCGTGGACCAACAACGTCGCGCCGGGGAAAAACATCAGCACTATGGGGCGCTACTTTAAGGATGCGGGCTATCACACCTGTTTTATCGGCAAGTGGCATCTCGACGGGCATGACTACTTCGGCACCGGCGCCTGCCCGCCGGAGTGGGATGCCGACTACTGGTTTGATGGCGCTAACTACCTGGCGGAGCTGAGCGAGGAGCAAACTGGGCTGTGGCGCAACGGGCTGAACAGCGCGGAAGATATCCGTGCACATAATATTGATGAAACCTTCACCTGGGCCTGGCGGATCAGCAAACGGGCGATCGACTTTGTCCGGCGTCCGGAACGGGAAGAGCAGCCGTTCCTGATGGTGATCTCCTATGATGAGCCGCACCATCCTTTTACCTGCCCGGCTGAGTACATCGACAAGTACGAGGATTTTTATTACGACCTTGGCCCGCGCGCGCAGGACGACCTGCGGAAGAAGCCGGAGCACCATCAGCTCTGGGCAGATGCCATGCCTTCGCCGGTCGGTGAGGATGGCCGCTACCATCACCCGCTCTATTTTGCCTGCAACGATTTCGTCGATGACCAGATTGGTAAGGTCGTGGCGGCATTAACCCCGGAGCAGCGTGAGAACACCTGGCTGGTTTACACCTCCGATCACGGTGAGATGATGGGCGCGCACCAGTTAATCAGCAAAGGGGCCGCGATGTATGACGATATTACCCGCGTGCCGCTGATTGTCTGCCCGCCGACGGGTGAGCAGCCACCGCGTCAGGTGGATACACCTGTCAGCCATATCGACGTGCTGCCAACCCTGATGGCGCTGGCAGGTATTGAGCAGCCCGATATTCTGCCAGGCGGCAACTTCCTGCAGGTGGAAGGGGATCGCGGCGTGATGGTGGAGTTCAACCGTTACGAAATCGAACACGACAGCTTCGGCGGTTTTATTCCGGTGCGCTGCTGGGTCACCTCGCGCTTCAAGCTGGTGATCAACCTTTTCACCAGCGATGAGCTGTACGATCGCGACGCCGATCCGGAGGAGGTCTGTAACCTGATTGACGATCCCCGCTTCGCCACAGAGCGCAATCAGTTGCATGATCAGTTGCTGAATTATATGGAGCGCATCCGCGATCCGTTCCGCTCTTATCAGTGGGCATGTCGTACATGGAGAACAGATGCAGAGCCGCGCTGGATGGGGCCGTTCCGCCCACGTCCGGAGGATGGCTATTCGCCGGTGGTGCGCGACTATGACACCGGGATGCCGACCCAGGGTGTGAAGATGGAAGAGAAAAAACAGAAGTTCTGAGGTTGTCCGGGTCCGACAGCATGGCCCCGAAGCAAGGAGAAAAGATGAATCTGTCACGGATTGGTGAAGCGCCGGATTACCGTTTTTCACTGGCGAATGAGCGGACGTTCCTGGCGTGGATCCGCACGGCTCTGGGGTTTCTGGCCGCCGGAGTGGGGCTGGACCAGTTTGCCCCGGACATTGCCACACCACCGGTTCGTCAGGCGCTGGCACTGCTGCTGTGCCTGTTTGCCGCGCTGCTGGCGGCGATGGGTTACCTGCGCTGGCTGCGCAACGAGCGGGCAATGCGTCTGAAGGAAGATTTGCCTTACACGCGCATACTGCAACTGGTGGCACTGGCGATGGTTGCCGCGGCCGTGGTGCTGACAGGTGTGCTGCTCCATGCCCGCTAAGCGCCACGCCCGGCGACTGGCCGACCCGGGATTGCAGCCGGAAAGAACCTCGCTGGCCTGGTTTCGTACGCTGCTCGGCTGCGGGGTGCTGATGGCCCTGGCGCTGCGGCATCATCGCGAACTTTCCGGCCCGCCGTTCTGGAGCGTGATGGCCGTTCTGATCGGCATCTGGCTGATGCTGTGCGGCTACACCCGGCAGCGTGGAAGAATGGATATTGCGCACGATTTCACCGGCTGGCCAGCCCGGATGGCGAAACTGGGGATTGCCCTTGCTGTGCTGCTGCTGGCACTGCTCTTTTGCTGCCGTCATCTTTTGCAGCTGTTGTCCGGTGGTCTGCGATGAAGGGCTGCCACGTTATGGCGAAACCGGCAGGCTCGCGTTGCAACCTCAGCTGCCACTACTGTTTTTATCTTGATAAGCCTGCGCTGCCGGTGATGGATGACGAAACGCTGCGTCTGTATATCAGCCAGCACATCGCCGCGCAGCCTGGTGAAGAGGTGGCGTTTGCCTGGCAGGGCGGCGAACCCACACTGTGTGGTTTGCCGTTCTTCAAAAAAGTGGTGGCGCTGCAGGCGCGTTATGCAGCAGGAAAGCGCATCCACAATTCTCTGCAGACTAACGGCCTGCTGCTGAATGATGAGTGGTGCGCTTTCCTGCACCAACATCAGTGGCTGGTGGGGTTGTCGCTGGATGGCCCGGCAGAAATGCATGACCGTTATCGGGTGACGCGGCGCGGATTGCCGTCTCATCATCGGGTGATCGCTACCCTTAATCGCCTGCACGAGCATAAGGTCGCCTTTAACCTGATGGTGGTGGTGAACCATCTTAACGGCCAGCAGCCGGAGCAAATGTATGTGTATCTGCGCCAGCTGGGCACGCCGTGGCTGCAGTTTCTTCCGCTGGTGGAGTGGGATGCAGCGGGAAATCTGACGCCGGAATCGGTCACCGCTGAAGTGTGGGGAAGCTTTCTGACTGACGTTTTTATGCGCTGGGGCAGGCAGGATATTGGCCGCATCCATATTCAGCTGTTTGAATCCACGCTGGGGATCTGGAATGGTTTTCCGTCACAGATGTGCGTGCTGAGTGAAACCTGTGGCCATGCTTTTGCGCTGGAAGCGAATGGTGACCTCTACCAGTGTGACCATTTTGTCGGGCCGCAGTGGTTTGTGGGCAATTTGCACCAGACGCCGCTGAGTCAGCTGAATACCAGCCAGCAGGTTATCACATTTGGTATGGACAAAAAGGCGCAGCTGCCAGCGGAATGCCTGACGTGCCGGGAGCGGCCTTTCTGCCACGGTGACTGCCCGAAACACCGGCCACCCGGCGGAAAAAGTGCGCTGTGCGGGGGCTATCGCCGCTTTTTCCGCGAGAGCGCGCCATGGATGGCGATGATGCGTGATTTGATTCGCCGCCGACGCTCGCCAGCCGAACTGATGGGAGCATTTCCGGAACTGACCGACTCGCGGGGACAGGTTGTGATCCCCTGCACAAATTCTCATCAGGGCCAGGCATAACCCTGCCAGGCTCCCATACTTACCCTGAATGTGAAAGGGTGCAGATATGGACTGGAAAACCCACAGCGTATTTAATCAGCCCCGCCCTCTGGCGAACAGCAACCTGTTTCTGTCGGACACGCCGCTGCGCGAAGCAGTGCAGCGCCAGGGCGCAGGTTGGGACAGCAATCTGCTGGCTTCGGTCGGTCAACAGTTGGGGAGCGCTGAGTCGCTGGAGTTAGGGCGTCTGGCGAACAGCAATCCGCCGGAGCTGCTGCGCTTTGATCCCTGCGGCGAACGGCTGGATGACGTGCGCTTTCACCCGGCCTGGCATTTGCTGATGCAGGGCCTGTGCGCCAACCGCGTGCACAACCTTCCCTGGCAGGAACAGCCTCCTCCTGCGGCATTTGTTGCCCGCACCGCCCGCTTTATCCTTCATACTCAGGTTGAGGCGGGCACTCTCTGTCCGGTGACGATGACCTTTGGTGCCATTCCACTGCTGCAAAAGTACCTGCCTGCTGAATTTCGTGACTGGCTGCAGCCGCTGCTTTCCGACCGTTATGACCCACATCTGCAATCCGGCAGCCTTAAGCGCGGCCTGCTGATTGGCATGGGGATGACCGAAAAGCAGGGCGGGACTGACGTGCTGAGCAACACCACGCGGGCAGAACCGGTGGCCGGGCGGGGAAGTGGCGCAGCCTATCGCCTCACCGGCCACAAATGGTTTTTCTCGGTGCCGCAAAGTGATGCTCATCTGGTTCTTGCTCAGGCACAGGGAGGCATTTCCTGCTTCTTTTTGCCGCGGGTATTGCCGGACGGTGAGCGTAATGCCGTCCATATCGAACGGCTGAAAGACAAGCTAGGCAACCGCTCAAATGCCAGCAGCGAGGTCGAATTTTTTGCCGCCACCGGCTGGTTGATCGGCGAAGAGGGAGAGGGCGTCAGGCAGATCCTTAAAATGGGTGGTTACACGCGCTTCGACTGCGCACTGGGCAGCCATGCCATGATGCGGCGGGCATTCTCTGTTGCGCTGTATCATGCTCATCAGCGGCAGGTACTGGGTAAAAACCTGGTCGATCAGCCGCTGATGCGCCAGGTGCTCAGCTCTCAGGCGCTGCTGCTGGAAGGGCAGACGGCAATGCTGTTCCGGCTGGCACGTGCCTGGTCATCGGTGAGTGAGGAAGAGGGGAAAATCTTCAGCCGGTTGTTTACCCCGGCGGCTAAATTCGCCGTTTGCCGGCGAGGTATGGGTTTTGTGGCCGAATCGATGGAAGTGCTCGGCGGCATTGGCTACTGCGAAGAGAGCGAACTGCCGAGGCTGTACCGTGAAATGCCGGTCAACAGCATCTGGGAAGGATCGGGAAACGTGATGTGCCTGGACGTGCTACGGGTGCTGACCCGGCAACCGGGCACTCTGGAGCTGCTGACCAGAGAGTTTGACGTGGTGAAAGGGCAGAACCGGCATTTTGACAGCCGCTGGCGACAGCTAAAGCTGATGTTACGCAAACCGCAGGAGGGGCAGGCGCGTCACCTTTGTGAAACGCTGTTTACTCTTGCCAGCAGCGTGGAGGTGATGACCAGCCTGGAACCGGGGATTGCCGATGCCTGGTGCCGCCAGATGTTGGATCCGCGCGGCGCCAGTACCCTGACGGAAAAAGTCTGTGAGCGGCTGTTACTTCGCGCCGGTGGCGGGAACTGACGGGCCATAGAGGATCGCCGTGGAGTACCAGTTGCCGGGCATTACCGTTTCGCTGACCATCTGGATAACATACCAGGTAGCCCCGGCGGCATTAGCCTTATCGGCGATGGCCCGTTCTGCATCATCAGGCGAGCCGCGCACGGTAACGCTGATGGTTCCCAGCCGGTTGAGGGCCGTACTCTGCGCCCGGGTGATCTCCTGAGCCTTCGGCCCTGCTGGTGGCGGTGGTTCGGGGGTAGTTTTAAACTGGCTGCAGCTTGCAAGCAGCAGAGTGAACAACAAAGGCAGTAACCGGCGCATCATCATGTCTCAGCAGTGGGATAGCTTGAAGTGTAAGCTATCCCGGCTTTTTTTTAAGCTTTTACGGTAAATACCTGTACCAGCTGGGTGAGGTGGCGGCCCTTGCGGCTCAGTTCCTGCGCTGTCTGTTCAGAGTTGCCAATCAGCTCGCTGCTCTGATGGGTAGCATGACCAATCTGGTTCATCGCCAGATTCACCTGGCCAATTCCCGCAGACTGCTCCTTCGAGGCAACGTTGATTTCACTCATCAGCACCTTAACCTGCTCAATCCGGCCGACGATATCCTCCATCGCCTGACGGGTTTGTTCAGACAGGTCATGCCCCTGAACCACTTTACTCAATGAGTTTTCGATCAGGCCATCAATCTCTTTGGCCGCCTGTGCACTGCGCTGAGCCAGCGCCCGCACTTCAGCAGCGACCACCGCAAACCCTTTACCATGCTCACCCGCACGGGCGGCTTCCACCGCGGCATTGAGCGCCAGAATATTGGTCTGGAATGCAATGGATTCAATGACCTGGGTGATGTCGGCGATGCTCTGCGAAGCATTTTTAATGTCGCTCATCGTCACCACGGATTGCGAAACGGTTTCTCCCCCATTCTCTACCGCGCTGGCTGCTTCACCGACCAGCGTCAGCGCCTGCGAAACGTTGGCAGCATTCTGCGCAACGGTGGCACTCAGTTGCTCCATGCTGGCCGAGGTTTCTTCCACGCTGCTGGCCTGCCGGGTGATCTGCTCGCTGATGTTTTCACTGCTCAGCGCGATGGCATCAGTGCCGCTGCTGATATCCTGGGCGGCTTCGCGTACCTCAGAGACAATGCGGTTCAGGCCGTCGCCGATGCCGTTGATGGCCACAATCAGTTGCCCAACCTCATCATGACGGCGAGTGTGCAGCATGGCCTGCAGGTTGCCTGCGGAGTAATGGCGGGCCAGCTCGATGACCTGCTGCAGCGGCCTGCTCAGCCAGATGCGGGTGGTGAGCACAAAGCTCAAAGCGAACAGCAGTACCAGTGCGGCACCCAGCGACAGGAACAGATTGCGCGTATGACGGATTGGAGCCAGCAGGCTGGCTTTATCCACTTCACCCAGGATGATCCAGTCCCAGTCCGGCAGATGTTGCCAGGCCATGATCTGCATTTCACCGCTCTGATCGGGCGCTTCAATCGTACCGCTGTTCTGGCTTAATAACTGCTGCTGCAGCGAGTCCGGCCAGGTGGGCAGCTTGCCTTCTTCGGTGGGATGGAACACAAAATGCCCGCGATTTTTACCTTCGGCATTATTCAGCACGGTGAATCGTCCGCTGTCGCCCAGTGTTTTCGACAGCACCTTATCGCGGATTAATGCATATTGCTTGGTGATGTCGACGCCGACAAACAGAATGGCGATAACGCTGCCGGAGCTGTCTTTAACGGGCTGATACTGAGTGATATAGCGTTTACCAAACAGCATGCTGACACCCTGGTAAATCTCCCCGTTCAGCGCCCGCTTCCAGGCCGGACTGCTGTGATCTAGGCGGGTGCCAATGGCACGTTCACCATCCTGTTTGCGCAGAGAGGTGGAGACACGGACAAAATCATCGCCCATGCGCACAAAGATGGTTGAGATGGCCGCTGTTCTCTGCTGGAAGTCGTCCACCAGCACCTGATCCAGGTTCAGCGTTTTCAGTCCGGCGCGCAGAGTTGGCGTCTGCTCATCGCCCACGGCGATGATTTGCGAGTCATCAAGGGAAAAACGCTTCGGCAAAAAGCTCTGGAACAGCGCTGTATAGTTGGCGACCTCTTCGCTCAGCGTGCTGTTAAACATAGAGGCCATATTGCCAATGCCGCTGACCTGGTTCTCCATGTTTTCCAGCGTCAGCGATTGCAACTGTTTTGCGGCGTTCTGGGTCAGTGCCAGAGTCAGGATCAGGAACAGAATGGCAACGGTTGCCGAGGTGATCACTGACAGCTTGACCCCCAGGCTCCAGCGGCGAAAAGATAAAAGTTTCATTGGCAGGCTCATTATATTTATACGATGGGTTATAACGGTTAACGGCAATGCGGCTGAAACATTTAGTCCTTAATTTTGTGAGCAGGCTAACGATTCTGACCTTAAACTCAGCGTAGTGCGTTGTTAAACCCCTGCTCAGGGGCTGACTCAAATCATAAAATCAGGGAGATACCATGATTGAAATTATCACCGGGACTTTTGCCGATATTGATTGCCTGCAGGCTACTCCGGCCGGTAAACGTCACGATCCTCTGCCAACCATCCTTTTTTATCATGGCTTTACCTCGTCTAAAGAGGTCTATTCCTACTTCGGTGTGGCGCTGGCGCAGGCCGGATTCCGCGCGGTGCTGCCCGATGCCGATCTGCACGGTGCACGCTACAACGGGGAGACCGAATACCGCTTCAGCCATTTCTGGGAAATCCTGCGCAGCAATATTGATGAAGTGCCGCTGCTGGAGGCCGCTCTGCGGGAACAAAACCTGATTGATGGGCGGCGTATTGCGGTGGCGGGTGCCTCAATGGGCGGTATGACCGCACTGGGCGCGATGGCGCGGAACCCCCATTTTGCCAGCGTTGCCTGCATGATGGGATCGGGTTATTTCACCTCGCTGTGCCACACGTTGTTCCCACCGCTGGTGGCGAAAACGCCAGATCAGAAGAAAGAGTTTGCAGAGCGCACGGCCCCGCTGGCTGACTATGATGTCAGCAGCAGACTGGAGAATATTGCCGATCGGCCGCTATTGATCTGGCATGGTGAAGCGGATGAGGTGGTGCCTCTCGCGGAGAGCGTCAGGCTGGAAAAGGCGCTGAGGGAAGCGAAACTCGATACCCATCTGACGTACATCACCGAGAAAGGTATCGGGCATCGCATTACACCGCCTGCGCTGGATGCATTAGTGACTTTCTTTAAACATCATTTATAGCTCTGTTTTGGCGGGGCGAAATTTATTCCGCCAGGCTTCTACAGCTGTTTAGAAAGCTGCTCTGCGGCAGTGGTCGGCACTTTAGTGGCTGACTTATCAATCGGGGACGCGATACGGTTAACAAAGACGTAGCTGTTCGCCGCTTTGCTGGTGTAGCTTTTCACCTGCTGCGCGTTACCAAAATTGCTGGCAAGGGCGGACGTGGAAAGTAAGAGACCGAGTAGAGTGGCGATTGCGATGGTTTTCATGGTTCAACTCCACAATCAGGTAATACATCTGACGCGGACGTCAGGGTCGTGTCATAAGCAACTTCTCTAGTTTAGTCTGCCTTCTGCTAAAAGGTATTAGTAATTCTTGCTCATTTCGAACAGGAAATTTGAACGATATTTCACCTAAGTGGATGATCTTCATCCGTTAGCACGGAATGCTCACCAGAATGGCCCGGAAAATAACAAATAATGTCCCCTCCCCGGTGACTTTGCCTTGTGTTATCCCCCCGACGACAGTATGATTATGCGTCAATTTTTCGGCCGCACAAACATACACGTTCCTTGCTTCCATGGGCCGCGGCTGACCCTGACAGGAGGCTGAATAATCCGTAAGGAGCAAATTCGATGCGTCATTACGAAATCGTATTTATGGTTCATCCTGACCAGAGCGAACAGGTTCCTGGCATGATCGAGCGTTACTCTGCCACCATCACTGGTGCAGAAGGCACGATCCACCGCCTGGAAGACTGGGGCCGCCGTCAGCTGGCTTACCCGATCAACAAACTGCACAAAGCCCACTACGTTCTGCTGAACGTTGAAGCTCCGCAGGAAGCGATCGATGAGCTGGAAACTAACTTCCGCTTCAACGACGCCGTTATCCGCAGCATGGTTATGCGCGTTAAGCACGCGGTAACTGAAGCATCTCCGATGGTTAAAGCGAAAGATGAGCGACGTGACCGTCGTGAAGATTTCTCTAACGAAACCTCTGATGATGCAGATGCTGGGGATTCTGAAGAGTAATTGACCGTGACGGCTAATCGGCTGACGTTGTCTGGCACTGTGTGCAAGACACCGATGCGTAAAGTAAGCCCGTCAGGTATTCCACACTGCCAGTTCGTGCTTGAGCACCGTTCGGAGCAGGTGGAAGCCGGTTTTAGCCGGCAAGCCTGGTGTCGGATGCCGGTGATTATCAGCGGCAAAGCCCATCAGGCCATTACTCAAAGTATAACGGTCGGCACGCCTCTAACCGTTTCAGGTTTTATTAGCAGCCATCAAGGTCGCAATGGACTGAACAAAACGGTGTTGCATGCCGAGCAGATTGAATTGATAGATTCTGGAGACTAGCCAAATGGCACGTTATTTCCGTCGTCGCAAGTTCTGCCGTTTCACAGCGGAAGGCGTTGTTGAGATTGATTACAAAGATATCGCAACGTTGAAAAACTATATTACTGAAAGCGGTAAAATTGTCCCGAGCCGTATTACCGGTACTCGTGCAAAATACCAGCGTCAGCTGGCTCGCTGCATCAAGCGTGCTCGCTACCTGTCCCTGCTGCCATATACCGATCGTCATCAGTAATCGGCCGCTGTCTATTAACGACTTTAAGAGGATAAGGTAATGCAAGTTATTCTGCTTGATAAAGTAGCAAACCTGGGCAGCCTGGGTGATCAGGTTAACGTTAAAGCGGGCTACGCTCGTAACTTCCTGGTTCCACAGGGTAAAGCTGTTCCTGCTACCAAGAAAAACGTTGAGTTCTTCGAAGCACGTCGTGCAGATCTGGAAGCCAAACTGGCTGACGTTCTGTCTGCGGCTAACGCACGCGCTGAGAAAATCAACGCACTGGGCACCGTTACCATCGCGTCTAAAGCAGGCGACGAAGGTAAACTGTTCGGTTCCATCGGTACTCGCGACATCGCTGACGCTGTAACTGCAGCTGGCGTTGAAGTGGCCAAGAGCGAAGTTCGTCTGCCGAACGGCGTTCTGCGTAATACCGGTGAGCATGAAGTGGACTTCCAGGTTCACAGCGAAGTTTTCGCGAAGCTGACTGTAAGCATCGTTTCTGAAGCTTAAGTGCAACAGTAACGAATAAAAACGCCGGCCTCGTGCCGGCGTTTTTGTTTTTGTGCACAGAAAGATTGCCCGATTCATGCGCCCGTGAGCCGCAGGAAAAAACTTACTGTGCGCGGATGAAAGATCCATCCGGCTGGCGGGTAAACAGGATCTGGCCGTTATCGGTATCAACGGTTAACCCGGTCACCACCCCCTGAGCATTCTGCCTGATTTTCACCGCCTGCCCGGTTTGCAGATTGCTGAGCGGCTTGTCATTCCCCTCGACCTGCGCCATCGCGAATACGTCATTTACCGGCAGATTATTGTCGCGGAACAGCTGCGCCAGCGTCTGGCCTGAAGCGATCTGATAGCTCCGCCACTGCCCCTGTGAATCGGCAGACGGCTGAGCGGGCTGTCGGGCGTTGGTGTCCGGCTGGCGGTCACTCAGCTCAGCCTGCATTGGAATGTTGGTTCCCGTTGAGTGTCCGGCGTTCACGGGTCTTGCGGCCTGCTGAGGAGCAGGAGAAGGCCAGAGGAAAGCCAGCAAAATGACCACCACGGCAAGAATGATACCGCGGCGGTGGAAAGGTGGAAGGGGATCCATCCAGCTCACCGAATCCGGCAGATGCCAGATCTGGCTGAACAGTTGCGGTACTCGTGCTGCTGAAGACGCTTTGGGCATGGCGTCATCCTCCTGGCGCGAACCTCGCGCGAATAGTGAGCTTTTACTTAACCGTTGCAACAACCCGTTTAGTGAAAGCGGCTGGCTTTTCCGTCGCCTGCGGGCAAGATGGCCCATGTTGACCTCGATATAAAATATAGCTGATAAACCCTTGTCCGTGCGGAGTTAATTCCGTCATCGGGATCCGGGTATTGTTTCCTTTTGCCGGGGAAAAGTCACCTAAAGAAGATGGCATTTTACGCCCGTTGCCTGCGCTGTTATGCTTCGTCTTCGGTTTTATCAATGATGAAAGGAAAATCCATGACTACCCCTTCTTTTGACAGCGTAGAAGCGCAAGCAAGTTACGGTATCGGTTTACAGGTTGGCCAGCAGCTGCTGGAATCTGGATTGCAGGGTCTGCAGCCAGAAGCATTGCTGGCGGGTCTGCGCGATGCGCTGGAAGGGAACGCTCCGGCAGTACCTGTTGATGTGGTGCACCGTGCGCTGCGCGAAGTCCACGAGCGTGCCGATGCCGTTCGTCGTGAGCGTCAGCAGGAGATGGCCGCTGAAGGTCAGAAATTCCTGGAAGAGAACAGACAGCGTGAAGGCGTGAGCAGCACCGAATCCGGCCTGCAGTTCAGCGTGATTTCTCAGGGTGAAGGCCCAATCCCATCCCGTCAGGATCGCGTTCGTGTTCATTACACTGGCAAGCTGATCGATGGCTCCGTGTTCGACAGCTCTGTACAGCGTGGCGAACCGGCTGAATTCCCGGTCAGTGGCGTCATCCCGGGCTGGATCGAAGCGCTGACGCTGATGCCGGTGGGTTCCAAATGGGAGCTGGTTATTCCTCAGAATCTTGCCTACGGTGAGCGCGGTGCTGGTGCCTCAATTCCCCCTTTCAGTACGTTGATTTTTGAAGTCGAGCTGCTGGAAATTCTGTAAATTCAACCAGCTGGCAGGACGCAGTGGAGAGTGAAACTCCGCTGTTTCTTAAATGTGATACATAATATTTTTGGTATTATGCATCACATTATTAACTCAATGATTTGGATTTAATTAACTGGTATTTATTTATTACAATTTAACTCTTATCTTATCGTAATCTATCGCTTGTTTTTTTAATTAATGCCGTTATTTCGTGGTTAATTCTGATTCCTTTTTTTATATTTAAGATGTGTTTGATTTATCAATTTTTGTGAAATATATTATCTTTGCGGCGAAGGAAGCCGTTTTTTAGGTAATGTATATTTTATAAAGGGAATAATCATGCGTGAATTAAATAATACTGAAATTGAATCTGTAGCAGGTGCCTGGCTTTTTGCTGATATCGGTTCAGCTATCGGTTTTGTTGCCGGCTCACTGATCAACTCAGGTGCCTCTTCAGGCGGCGTGACCATTGATTCAACCACGGCTTCACAGCAGATTGGTTCTGGTATTGGTAAAATTCTGGAACTGAACCTGTCAGGTGCTCTGAGCGACCTGGGACAGGGCGTTATTGGACTGATCAAAGTAGCTTCTGATGCTATCAGCCAGGCTACCGCTACGCCAACAGCGTAATAGCCCGGTCGTTAATATTTTAATAGCTGAATAAACAAAGCCAGCCTTTGGGTTTGCATACCGGGGCTGGCTTTTTTTCAGGTTAATATTTTTCTCTCTTTAAAAATTATTAATTGAGTTTTATCTGATATACAGCAAAGCCAATATCATCGTGACTCACTTTATGAGCAGGATAAACAGCATACTGTTTGATAAATGCGGCAGCTTTCTCCGTGGGTGACGTTTCAAAGCGAATATCCAGTGGTGTTTTACTGTCAATACTGGTCAGCTGCCAGTTATTGTCGGCCTGCGGCCTCACTTCGCCGTGTGCTTTGGTCTGGGCCTCAATATAAGCGGCGACCACTGAACGGTTCTCATCTGGTGAGGCAAAGGCTACGTGGCTTTCTCCTGTACCAGCGAACTTCCCACCGTAAGCACGATAGTTGTTGGTCGCCACCAGGAATATGGCATCAGGATCTATCGGTTTGCCTTTAAATGTCAGATCGCGGATGCGTGAGGCTTTACTGTTAATCTGCTGGCATTCAGCGTCATAGCGGGCGGGCTGTGTGACATCATTGCGGTAATTCACTCCGTCAATCACGTCAAAATTATAGGTGCGGAAGTCCCAGTTAATCAGCGCCTGCGGCTTGCTGCTGCTCGGGTCAATCTGGTTGAACTGCCCCGCCGAGCACTCAAGCCACTCTTTCACTTCCCTGCCTGTCACCTTCATTACCACCAGCGTATTCGGGTAGAGGTAGAGATCGGCGGCATTGCGGAAGGTCAGCTGGCCTTTTTCAACTTCGACATAGCTGGCCGGGTCGTTTTTACGGCCACCGGCTTTAAAAGGTGCAGCGGCTGAAAGCACCGGCAGGTCTGCCAGATCCGGATCGCCCTGGATAAAGCGTTCAACGTAGTCGCGCTGAGCATTGTTAACGATCTGCACGGTGGGATCGTCCTGAACCAGTGACAGATAGCTGTACATCACGTCCGCTGATTTGCCGATCGGTTTGCTGACAAATTCTCGCGTGGCTTTATGGTCATGCTCCAGCACTTTCACCAGGGCGGGATCTTCCGCGGCGAGCGATTTCTTTGTTGCAGCGTCATAAATGGGGCGGGCTTCCGCTTTTGCACTGCTTACCTGCCATTTCCCTGCCTCATTATTCAGCACCAGATCGACCACGCCGAGATGGTCTCCCCACATGCCGGGCATCACGGCAGGGATGCCATTCAGCGTGCCTTTGGCGATATCAGCCTCTTTGATATTGGCAAAATCTTTGCCGGGGAAGACGGCATGAGCGTGACCAAACAGGATGGCATCAATACCGGGTACCTGACTGAGGTAATACACCGAGTTTTCCGCCATCGCCCGGTAAGGATCTCCAGACAGGCCTGAATGCGGGATGGCAACAACCAGATCGGCTCCCTGTTTACGCATTTCCGGCACCCACTTGCGGGCGGTTTCGGTGATGTCATTAACGGTGATTTTGCCGCTGAGATTCTTTTTATCCCACACCATAATCTGCGGCGGGACAAAGCCGATGTAGCCCACTTTCAGCTGATGCGTTTTCCCTTCGCGGTCGGTGACTTCAACGGCTTTAATCAGGAAGGGGGTGAACATTGGCTTGCCGGTTTTACTGTCGATAATGTTGGCGTTGACGTAGGGGAAACGGGCACCGCTGAGGGCTTTGTGCAGGTAGTCCAGCCCGTAATTAAACTCATGGTTGCCCAGATTACCTACGGTATAATCCAGCGTATTCATGGCCTTATAGACAGGATGTACTTCGCCCTGCTGCAGGCCTTTTGCCGCCATATAATCGCCCAGAGGGCTGCCCTGAATGATGTCGCCGTTATCCACCAGTATGCTGTTGCTGGCCTCTTTGCGGGCTGCTTCAATCAAGGTGGCGGTACGAACCAGGCCAAATTTCTCGGTTGGCGTATCTTTGTAATAGTCAAAGTCCATCATATTGCTGTGCAGGTCGGTGGTTTCCAGCAGGCGAAAATCCACCGTGGCGGCATGCAGAGCGGAACTGACCAGCAGCGCAGCCAGTGTAAAAGAAGGCTTAATCATCATTTTTTCCTTAAAATCAGATGCCAAAGATCCCTAACATCTCAAAGAATTGTAAAATTGTTATGTTATGTCTCACAAATATGTGAGCTGGTACAAATATTTACTTCTTATGCGCGCTTCCGCAGGCATCCGCCAGCATCAGGCGTACACTCGAGCGGACAGAGGCTCAAAAACAGCAGATTCTGCGGAATGAAATGAATTATGCTTTTGATAATTAAGGCTGACATGTCAGGGGTTCCTCTGATCAGACAGGAGAGATCGTGTGATAAAGGTCAGTGCCGATCTGCTGCTATGATCAATAAAGGTTTTTTTGCCGGGCGAAACCCGGCTGAGACAGGTCCCTCAACCGGCGGTAGCCGGGATCCAGATGCTAATCAAGAGGTGGAAAATGCTAGATAAAATTTGCCAGCTGGCACGGGATGCGGGCGACGCCATCATGAAAGTTTATGACGGGCAGGCACCGCTTGATGTCTCCCATAAATCCGATCATTCGCCGGTGACTGCTGCGGATATCGCCGCTCATAAAGTGATTGTGCAGGGGTTGTCTGCTCTATACCCGGATATCCCGGTAATCTCAGAGGAAGATCCTCCCGCCTGGGAAATCCGTCAGCACTGGCAGCGCTACTGGCTGGTCGATCCGCTGGATGGCACTAAAGAGTTTATCAAGCGTAACGGCGAGTTCACCGTTAATATCGCGCTGATTGACAACGGCAAGCCGGTGCTGGGCGTGGTGTATGCGCCGGTGCTGGGCGTGATGTATTCCGCCGTCGATGGCAAAGCCTGGAAAGAGGAGGGCGGCCATAAAGCACAAATTCAGGTCCGTGAAGCGCGGCCGCCGCTGGTGGTGGTCAGCCGCTCGCATTCGGGTACCGAGCTGGAGGATTACCTGAGCCAGCTGGGCGAACATCAGACCACGGCAATCGGCTCTTCACTGAAGTTCTGCCTGGTGGCGGAAGGCAAAGCGCAGCTCTATCCCCGTTTTGGACCCACCAATATCTGGGATACCGGTGCCGGTCATGCAGTCGCCATTGCCGCCGGAGCGCATGTGCACGACTGGCAGGGCAAAACGCTGGACTATGCTCCGCGTGAGTCGTTCCTCAATCCGGGCTTCCGCGTTTCTATTTTCTGACGTTTAGTTTCTGGCCTGAAGAGGCTTCGGGCCAGAGATTCGCTTCGGGTCGAATCAATTAGACCCTTGCAGCAGCTTCTGCACCAGCGCAACCACCTGTTGCACCTCATCCTGCGTCAACGCGCCGTCTTTGGCGAAGCGCACTTTCCCTTCCTTATCCAGTACCACTATCGCCGAACCTTCGTTCTCCAGCTGCCAGGCCTTTTTCGCCACGCCAGTGCTGTCGACAATAAACTGTGACCAGGGAAACTGTTTCTTGTTGCTCTCTATACTGCTGCGCACGAACATCCCGGTGCCGGGGATGGCGTCATCGGTATTGACCAGCGTGGTAGTCTGGTAACGGTCGTGCGGAAACCTGGCGGCCTTGATCGCCTCAATCAGCGCGGCATTTTTCTCTTTTGAAGAAGAGCGCCCGGCAATATGCTGGATCACCCGTACTTTGCCAGGCAGCTTCGCGCTGTTCCAGTTCTGATAGCTGAATTTATCCTGCTGCAGGATCAGCTCACCTCTGTCGTTGATCCCCACTGGCGGAACACGCTTCCCCTCAACAAAGTTGTGCGCACCGGCGGCAAGCGGCAGCAGCAGGACAAAAAGAGTGAAAAATGAGCGAAAAGTCGTCATGGCAGCGCCTCATGTAAGTGATCAGACCAGTTAGTCATGTTCCTGCAATAATAAGCGCAGAAGATGCTGCTGTCGCATCGAAATAACATCTTTGCAACACACTGCACAATTCCCTGAGGATTGAAGGTTTATACTGTTATCTCGTGTCCGGATGACAGAGCATACTGTCATAATATGTAAACACAGTAAAAAAATTCAATTTCAGACTTCAGGAAACCGATATTGGTCTATAGTGAATGCAGTTTGCGCTGCAAGGATTCGTACCGAGTTTGGACACGACGCAGCACGCATCATTTTTCAGGAGTAGAACCAGAATGAAAATCTTTCAGCGATATAATCCGCTGCAGGTAGCCAAATACGTGAAGACCCTGTTTCGTGGCAGGTTGTACATCAAAGACGTAGGCGCATTTGAATTTGATAAAGGTAAGATTCTGATCCCACGCATTAAAGATAAACAGCACTACAGCGTGATGTCAGAAGTGAATCGTCAGGTGCTGCGTCTGCAGACCGAATTTAACTGATAAAACTAAGGCGCGAAACTTCGCGCCTTTTTGTCAGGCTGTTCAGCCTCTCACTTCATACAGACCGAATGGCAGGCAATCATTCCGCTACTCTTCCGCCGTTTTACTCAGCACCGCACTTGCCGCCGTCGGGCGGGCCTCAATACGGGTTACCAGCAGCTGATCGATACGGTAGCTATCGATATCCACCACCTCGAACTTATAGCCGTGGAACTTAACGAAGTCGGTACGCTTAGGGATTTTACGCAGCATAAACATCATAAAGCCGCCGATGGTTTCGTAGTTGCCGGACTGCGGGAATTCGTCAATGTCCAGCACGCGCATCACGTCATCAATTGGCGTACCGCCTTCCACCAGCCATGAATTCTCGTCACGCGCGACAATCTGCTCTTCCATGCCCTGCCCGACCAGGTCGCCCATCAGCGTGGTCATCACATCGTTCAGGGTGATGATGCCCACCACCAGCGCGTACTCATTCATAATCACCGCAAAGTCTTCACCGGCGGTTTTAAAACTTTCGAGCGCTTCTGACAGCGTCAGCGTGTCCGGCACTATCAGCGCCGAGCGGATCTGCACGCCGCTGTTCAGCGCCATGCTCTGATTCCCCAGCACCCGGAGCAGCAGCTCTTTGGAGTCAACATAACCAATAATGTGGTCGATATCTTCGTTACAAACCAGGAACTTGGAGTGCGGATGGTTGGCAATTTTCTCCTTCAGGCTGGCCTCGTCTTCGTGCAGGTCAAACCACACCACGTTCTCGCGCGAGGTCATGGAGGAGGGCACGGTACGGGATTCCAGCTCGAACACGTTCTCAATCAGTTCATGCTCCTGCTTACGCAACACGCCTGCCAGAGCGCCGGCTTCAAACACGGCATAGATGTCATCTGAAGTGATGTCGTCCTTGCGCACTAAGGGAATTTTCAGCAGGCGGAAAATAATGTTGGCACCGCCGTTAAAGAACCACACCAGCGGACGGAAGACCAGCAGGCAGAAGCGCATCGGGTTGATGATTTTCAGCGCGACAACTTCCGGGGCGATCATCCCCAGACGCTTTGGGAAAAGGTCAGCAAACAGAATAAACAGGCTGGTGACCAGGGTGAAGGAGCAGATAAAGCTCAGCTGTTCCGCCAGCTCCGCGCTGACTCTGCCTTCAAATAATTTCTGGAATACCGGTGAAAAGGCAGAGTCACCCACGATACCGCCAAGGATAGCGACCGCGTTGAGGCCAATCTGCACCACGGTGAAAAACATGCCCGGTGTTTCCTGCATATTCAGCACGCGCTGGGCGTTGATGTTCCCTTCATCCGCCAGCAGCTTCAGCTTGATTTTGCGCGCTGCTGCCAGAGAGATTTCTGAAAGGGAAAAAAATGAGCTGACCGCGATCAGCAGTAAGATGACAAGCAAGCTGTCTAACATAAAACATCCATAAAATGGCTCATTCAGTCGCTTTCAGGGGAAAACGCCGTGGCCCTGGGTTAATCACTTGTCATTTTTGGCCTGGGCAGCGTGTGAGGATCTGCGTAAGTTTGTCCCGTTCAGTGAATATGGGCTATCCGTGCCAAAAATGTCTGCCCTGTTCGGCTGACGCGCCGGGGCAGAATTCAGACAGACCGTCAGGCGGCCTGTGTGGTGGAGTATAGCTGTGGAGACGATTGCTTACAATTGCGGCGCTTAACTGCGAATCAATTCTCACCCGGAACTGGCAAAGGCACCAGGATTAATCCGACTGTAGGACGCAAAAGGTCCTGGCGTTACATTCGGTCACGATCCTGTGTTGTATCGTGTCGATTCTTTGCACACAATATGTCAAAAATTTGGCTTTACCAGTAAAAAGAGGTCCGGGTCGGCGAAAACATTGTCAGGCTTAGGATCCCAGGCCATTTTGATCAAATTACAGAAGACGTTGTGCCCATCTGGAATCAGGGCCGGCCACAAAATCAGGAGTTAGCGTGCCACGAATTCATGTGTATTGCATGTTTTGTCTGATCGCCGCTGCACCCGTCGCTCAGGCAGCGACCGTGCGTTTGCAGGTGACTGGATTATCTGGGGAATTACAAAGTAACGTCCGTGCGCGGCTCTCCACTATCTCCAGCGATGAAGTTTCTTCCGACGGGCGTTTTCGTGCGCGCGTCAGCGAAGCCGTTAAAGAAGGCCTGAAGGCGCTGGGCTATTACGAACCGACCATTGAGTTCGAGCTGCAGCCTCCGCCTGAGGGCGGTAAGCGTCCGGTTCTGCTGACAAAAGTCACACCGGGCGAACCAGTCAAGCTGGCGGGAGAAACGGTGATTTTCCGTGGTGGGGCGAGCAAAGATCCAGACTACCTGGCGCTGCGGAGCACCGGCCGCGGCAAAATCGGCAAGGTACTGAATCATGGCGACTATGACAGCTTTAAAAGCTCTCTGAGCAATATGGCGCTGCGCAAAGGCTACTTCGATGCCGACTATACCAAAAGCCAGCTTGGCGTTTCCGTCGACCGGCGGGAAGCCTTCTGGGATATCGATTACAACAGCGGCGACCGCTACCGCTTTGGCGATGTCACCTTTGAAGGTTCGCAAATCCGCGAAGAATATCTGCAAAACCTGGTGCCTTTTAAAAAGGACGATTACTACAGCTCCCGGGACCTGGCCGAGCTTAACCGCCGCCTGTCTGCCACCGGCTGGTTCAACTCCGTGGTTGTCGCGCCTCAATTCGATGCAGGACGTGCAATCAAGGTCCTGCCGCTGCACGGTGTGGTCAGCCCGCGCACGGAAAACACCATTGAAGCCGGGGTAGGCTACGCCACCGACGTTGGCCCGCGAGTGAAAGCCACATGGAGAAGGCCGTGGGTTAACTCTTATGGTCACAGCTTCAGCACCAGCGCCAATATTTCTGCCCCTGAACAGCAGCTGGATTTCAGTTATAAGATCCCACTGCTGAAAGCCCCGATTGAGCAGTATTACCTGCTGCAGGGCGGCCTGAAAAGAACCGACCTTAACGACACCAAAGCCGACTCCTCAACTCTGGCGGCTTCCCGCTACTGGGAATCTTCATCCGGCTGGCAGCGTGCCATTAACCTGCGCTGGAGCCTCGATCACTTTACCCAGGCCGACGTCACCAACACCACGATGCTGATTTACCCTGGCGTGAGCATCAACCGTACCCGCTCACGCGGTGGCCTGATGCCGGACTGGGGAGATTCGCAGCGGTATTCAGTGGATGTTTCTGACACCAGCTGGGGATCGGATATTGATTTCACTGTGGCGCAGGCCCAGAACGTCTGGATCCGTACGCTGGCTGAAAAACACCGCTTTGTGGTGCGGGGGAACCTCGGCTGGATTGAAACGAATGACTTCGATAAGGTTCCGCCGGATCTGCGTTTCTTCGCCGGTGGTGACCGCAGCATTCGTGGCTACAAATACAAAGGCATCTCCCCAAGGGATGATGACGGCAAGCTGACCGGGGCCTCCAAACTGGCCACCGGCTCGCTGGAGTATCAGTACAACGTGACCGGCAGGTGGTGGGGCGCGGTGTTTGTCGATTCCGGAGAAGCGGTGAACGATATCAGACAGAGTGATTTCAAAACCGGTGCCGGTTTTGGCGTGCGCTGGCAGTCACCAGTCGGGCCAATCAAGCTGGATATCGCGCGGCCGATTGGCGATGACGAAAACCGGGACATACAGTTTTATATCGGATTGGGGCCTGAACTATGAGTCGCTGGAAAAAGGTTCTGATTGGCATCCTGATCTTCCTGCTGGTGCTGCTGGGCGGCATCGCGTTTTTAATTGGTACCACACCAGGTCTGCACCTGTTGCTGAACGGGGCGGCACGCTGGGTGCCGGGTCTGTCAATCAAACAGGTGGAGGGCGGCTGGCGAGACCTCCGGCTGACGGGCGTGCAGTATGAAATGCCCGGCGTCACGGTCAATGCGGGTGAGTTCCGTCTCGCTGTCCGGCTGGGATGCCTGAAAAACAGTGCGTTCTGCGTTAACGATCTTTCGCTGAAGGACGTCAACGTGGTGGTGGATAGTAAGAAGATGGCCCCTGCGGCTCCAGCGCCGGTGGAACAGGAGAAATCCTCCGGCGATCTGAGCACGCCTTATCCCATCACCCTGCGCAACCTGGCTCTGCATAACATCAACGTGAAAGTGGACGACACGGCGATTTCGCTGGCGGATTTCACCTCCGGTATCAGCTGGCAGCAGCGTGCGCTCACCCTGACGCCAACCCATATTCAGGGGCTGCTGATTGCCTTGCCAAAAGCGGCCAAAGTGGCAGAGGAGCAGGTGGTACAGCCGAAAGTGACGCAGCCAAAACCGGAGGAACCACCGCTGGGCGAGACGCTGAAAGCGCTGTTCGCCAAACCGCTGCTGCCGGGCCTGCCTGATTTCAAAATGCCGCTGGATGTGGATATCCAGCAGATCCTCGGCGAACAGCTGCGCATTACCGGCGATACCGATATTGCGGTGAATCGCCTGTTAGTGAAGGCCAAAACCCAGGATCGTCTGCTGCATCTGGAAACGCTGGACGTGGACTCGCCGCAGGGGCAGCTGAATGCTCAGGGGCAGGCGACGCTGGCGGATAACTGGCCGGTCAGCTTCACGCTGTACAGCACGGTAAACCTCGACCCGATCAAGGGCGAAAAGATCAAGATGACCCTGAATGGCGGCCTTCGTGAGCAACTGAACATGGCGGTGAATCTCTCCGGCCCGGTCCGTGTGCAGCTTGACGCCAATACCCGGCTGGCCGAAGCGGGGCTGCCGTTGTCGATGACGCTGCAAAGTCCTCAGCTACGCTGGCCGCTGACCGGAGAAACGCAATATCAGGCAGATAACTTCAACTTCAGCTTTAAGGGTAAAGCGACGGACTACGTGATGTCGCTGAAGACCGCGCTGAAAGGGCAGGCGATCCCGCCAGCCACGCTGGCGCTGGACGGCAAAGGGAACGTTGAACAATTCTCGCTGGATAAACTGCACCTGGCCGCGCTGGAGGGCAGTACCGATCTGACGGCGCTGGTGGACTGGAGCAAAGCCATCAGCTGGCGCAGTGAGCTGACGCTGTCCGGCATTAACACGGCGCGGCAGTATCCTGACTGGCCAGCGAAGCTGGAGGGCAAAATAACCACGCGCGGCAGCCTTTACGGCGGCAGCTGGCAGGTGCGGGTACCGGAACTCAAGCTGCGCGGCAACGTGAAGCAGAATGCAGTGACCGCCGATGGCTCCCTTTATGGCAACAGCTATAACCAGTGGGATATCCCCGGCATCAAACTGGTGCTGGGAAGGAACAATGTTGACCTGAAAGGCTCTCTGGGCGACAAGCTGAACCTGGACGCTAATATCGATGCGCAGCATCTGGATAACGCGCTGCCAGGCTTGGGCGGCGTGGCGAAGGGCACCGTCAAAGCGCGTGGCGACCTGAAGACGCCGCAGCTGCTGGTTGACCTGACCGCAACCGGTTTGCGCTGGCAGGCGATGAGTATCGGCCACGTGGCCCTGCAGGGCGATGTCAGTTCCGGCGAGCAGATCCAGGGCAAACTGGCGCTGCGTGTCGATCAGCTGAAACAGGATGCACTGGAGATTTCACAGCTGAGTCTGGACGCCAGCGGCAGTGAAAAGCAGCATCAGCTGAAACTGACGCTTGAGGGCAAACCGGTGGCCGGGCAGCTGCAGCTTAACGGCAGCTTTGACCGACAGGCGCAGCGCTGGCAGGGCACTCTGAATAATACACGCTTCGATACGCCAGTCGGCGAATGGCGCTTAACGCGGGCAATAGCGCTGGATTACCTGAACAGCAAACAGACCGTCTCAATTGGCGCTCACTGCTGGCAGAACCCTAACGCCCAGCTTTGCGTGCCTCAGACCATTGAAGCCGGTCCTTCCGGCCATGCGAAAGTGGTGCTCAGTCGTTTCGATCTGGCGATGGCGAAACCGTTCCTCGGTGATGCAACCAAACTCAGCGGCGTGTTTACCGGCGATGCCGATGTCAGCTGGACCGCGGACGGTGCGCTGCCACAGGGGCGTGTCTCGCTGAAAGGCAACGGTGTGAAGGTTGAACAGGATGTACAGGGCAACACGCTGCCGGTAGCGTTTGATACTCTGAATCTGAATGCAGTGCTGCGCAATGGCAAGGCGCAGCTGGACTGGCTGATCCGCATTGCAAAAAACGGTCAGCTGGATGGCAACGTGCAGATTGCCGATCCGCAGGGCAAGCGGACGCTCTCCGGTAACGTTAACATCGCCAATCTGGATCTGGGGCTGCTTAATCCTGCGCTGATGCAGGGAGAAAAAGTCGCCGGAATGCTGAACAGCAACCTTCGTCTGGGCGGCAGCCTGCAGAAACCGCAGGTGTTCGGCCAGCTGGGGCTGAAAAATGTCGATGTGGAAGGCAGCTTTATGCCTGTCGACCTCACGACTGCCAGCGTGAACATGATCTTTAACGGCATGAGTTCAACGCTGGAAGGGCTGATCCAGACTTCTCGTGGGCAACTGACGCTGAATGGCGATGCCGACTGGAGCCAACTGGATGCCTGGCGGGCACGTATTGCCGCCAAAGGAGACAAAATCCGCGTGACCGTGCCGCCGATGGTGCGCATGGATGTCTCGCCGGATTTGGTGTTTGAAGCCACGCCGGAAATGTTCAATCTTAACGGTCGCGTGGATATTCCGTGGGCGCGTATCACCGTGCAGGAAGTTCCGCAAAGCGCGGTGGGTGTCTCGCCTGATGAAGTGCTGCTGGATAAAAACCTCAAGCCGATTGCACCGAAGAGCACCTCAATCCCGATCAACAGCAACCTGGTTATTCACGTTGGCGATGACGTGCGGCTCAGCGCATTTGGCCTGAAAGCCAAACTGAACGGCGATTTGAAGCTGGCGCAGGACCGGAGGGGACTGGGCCTTAACGGGCAGATCAATATCCCGTCGGGCCGCTTCCATGCTTACGGGCAGGATCTGATTGTGCGTAAAGGGGAGCTGCAGTTTGCCGGGCCAGCCGATCAGCCTTACCTGAATATTGAGGCGATCCGTAATCCGGAAGCGACCGAAGATGATGTCACTGCCGGGGTCCGCGTGACCGGGCTGGCGGATGAACCAAAGGCGGAAGTGTTCTCTGACCCGGCGATGTCGCAGCAGGAAGCTCTGTCATATCTGCTGCGTGGACAGGGCCTTGGCTCCTCCGGCAGCGACAGCAGCGCATTAACCTCAGCACTTGTTGGATTGGGGCTTGCACAAAGTGGGCAGGTTGTGGGTAAAATCGGGGAGACTTTCGGCGTGAGTAATCTTGCCCTGGATACGACTGGCGTCGGTGACAGCCAGCAGGTTCAGGTCAGCGGCTATGTGCTGCCGGGTCTACAGGTAAAATACGGTGTTGGCATATTTGATTCACTGGCGACCTTAACCTTACGTTATCGCCTGATGCCCAAACTCTATTTGGAAGCGGTGTCTGGCATAGACCAGGCCCTCGATGTGCTCTATCAGTTTGAGTTTTAGCAATGCGAATAATTGTCTACGGTAGCCTGAGGCGTAAGCAGGGCAACAGTCACTGGATGACCAACGGCCAGTGGCTGGGCGATCACCAGATCGACGGCTATGAGCTGTACAGTCTGGGCCATTACCCTGGTGTGGTCGCGGGCAACGGGCGGGTTTATTGTGAGGTTTACCGGATCGATGCCTCGACCCTTGGTGAGCTGGACGCGCTCCGGACTAAAGGCGGAGAGTACAAGCGCGAGCTGGTACAAACGCCTTACGGCAGCGCCTGGCTCTATGTGTACCAACGTCCGGTAGCAGGAAAGCTTCGCATAGAGAGCGGCGACTGGCTGCTCCGCGATCAACAGGATCCTGACTGACGTCTTCCGGCAAATAAAAACACCGCTCATTGAGCGGTGTTTTTATTTGCCGGAAGAAAACTTATTTCTTCGCAGCGCGTTCGAAAGAGGTCACGATTTCAGCTTTAGCCGCTTCAGCGTTGTCCCAGCCTTCCACTTTCACCCATTTGCCTTTTTCCAGCGCTTTATACTGCTCGAAGAAGTGAGTGATCTGCGCGCGCAGCAGTTCTGGCAGGTCGTTCACATCTTTGATGTGATCGTACTCTTTGGTCAGTTTGGTGTGCGGAACCGCAACCAGTTTGGCATCTTCGCCAGACTCGTCGGTCATTTTCAGCACGCCAACCGGACGGCAACGGATCACGGAGCCTGGCTGCAGCGGATACGGAGTTGGGACCAGCACGTCTACCGGGTCACCGTCCAGAGACAGGGTGTGGTTGATGTAACCGTAGTTGCACGGATAGAACATCGCTGTAGACATAAAACGGTCAACGAACAGGGTGCCGGAATCTTTGTCGACTTCATATTTGATCGGATCGGCATTGGCCGGGATCTCGATAACGACATAGATATCTTCTGGCAGATCTTTACCCGCTGGAACCTGGTTCAAACTCATGGTCAATTCCTTACATAGCAGTCTTGGTCAAGTGACGCTCATTATAGCCAACTGATTCTGAAAGTATCCCCCCTTTTTGGCCTTTAGGAATGCTCCAGTACCGTGCCAATCGCTGCCCGGATGATTTCAGCCGACCCGCTGCGATCGGGCAGCCGGGCATGGCTGATTTGTCTTAATCATTATTGAAAATTGATCCGGATCAACGTTCCGCCAATCAGCGTCTCTGCAGTCCCGATGGTCTCTAAAGGTCACGATCGTCGGTCCGATAAGCCAATTGTACTAATGGATTCTGCAACCGTTACCTGATTAAGGACCCTTCAGATCATGATTAAAAAACTTTCAATACGCACAGGATTGATGATCCTGCTGGCCACGATGACGCTGATGTTGTTGGTGGTCAGTCTGATGGGAATTACGGCCATCAGCAAAGGCAACAGCTCGCTGGATGTGGTTAACCGTATCCAGAGCACGGAGCTGAACAGCCTGTTCAATGCCAGCACTTACCTGTTACGAACCCGCACTATCTCCGCTTTAGCCGCCAGGAACCTGGAAAAAGGCAATGCTGACCAGGCCATGTCAGTGATCGGCAGGGCGGATGGTTTCGTTAAAGTGGCAAACGAAGAGATCAAACTCTTCACGGAAGCCGGGACGGTGACTGCCAGGGGCAAGGTCCTGGCGGATGCGTTGCTGACCAATTATCACAAGTATCTCTCAGAAGGGATCGATCCAATGATCGATGCCCTGCAGGCCAGCAATCTCGATGCTTATTATCAATTGCTGGAGCAGAAACTGACGCCGCTGAATGCCCTTTTTACTCAGTCTGTAGAAGAGTTTCGTACCTTTGCTGACGAAACAACCGAGCAGAAACTGGCCGAAGCGGCATGGAACAAGAAACTCCTGACCGCATTGATCGTCTTTTGCGGCATTCTGACGGTAGTCCTGCTGGTCGGATCATGGATAGTGCTGCGTGAAATCCTGCTGAAACCGCTGGATGTGGCGATTGGGCGTCTGGAATTTGTCGCTTCAGGTGACCTAACCCAGGAACTGCCTGAAGGCGGTAAAAATGAACTGGGGCGCCTGAATTCCGCGCTGGCGGAAATGCAAACCGCCCTGCAATATTCGGTGGGGCAGGTTCGCGATGCCAGCCTGCAAATCGAGGTAGGCAGCCGTGAAATTGCTGCCGGGAACCTGGACCTGTCGCAGCGGACGGAAGAGTCGGCGGCTTCTCTGGAGCAGACCGCCGCGAGCATGGAACAGCTGACGGCCACCGTGAAGCTCAATGCGGATAACGCCAGCCAGGCGCACCAGCTGGCGCGCTCCGTCTCTTCCAGCGCCGATCGTGGCAGCGAAGTGGTCAATTACGTGATGGAAAAAATGCAGGAGATCTCCAACAGCTCGAAGCGTATTGGTGACATCCTTGGCGTGATTGATGGCATCGCCTTCCAGACCAACATTCTGGCGCTGAACGCCTCCGTGGAAGCGGCCCGCGCCGGTGAGCAGGGCAGAGGCTTCGCAGTGGTGGCCGGTGAGGTCCGGACTCTTGCCCAGCGCAGCGCGACGGCGGCAAAAGAGATCCGCGAGCTGATCGCCGAATCGCAAAGCAGGGTCAGCGAGGGCTCCCAAATGGCGACCAAAGCTGGAGAAACCATGGATGAGATTACCAGCGAAGTATCGCGGGTGACGGTGCTGATGAAAGAGATCTCCAGTGCTTCCCAGGAGCAGAGCCTCGGTATAGAGCAGGTTAACGTCGCGGTTACTCGAATGGATGAAATGGCGCAGCAAAATGCGGCGCTGGTTGAACAGGCTGCTGCAGCGACTCAGTCGCTGGAGGAGCAGTCGCAGCAATTGGTACAGACCATGGCAGTCTTTAAGGTCACCGCCGCGTAGTACCAGTAGTACCCTCTCACTGTGTTTATCATCCCTTTTGGGCGATCGAAAGATCGCCCTTTTTTGTTTCAGACTGGCGTAATCGCCAGAAATCTCCAATAAATTTGCCTTACATTGCACTGTTAAGCATTTTTGTGGTTAGGGGTGTTGTCAGTGATATTCACTATCATTGGCAACGATTACATCACATTAATTCTGATAAATTGTTACTTTCATCCCATGATTATCCGCCGGGTCGCCTTCAGGCTCTGTCGCGGCGGAGGAGTTTACATTACTGGTGCTGAATGTTTAAACCACCCCTGCCGATAATCTCTTCGCTTTTTTGGGAATAGGGATAATCAGCCTGTCGGGGGACGCCAAATCATGCTTAAAAGGATATCAATACGCACCAGTTTGTTAGTTTTATCAGCGCTTATGACGCTGATGCTGTTAGTGGTCAGCATTATGGGCATTATTGCCATCAACAAAGGGAACCGTTCTCTGGACGTGGTGAATCGGATTCAGGGAATTGAGCTGAACAGCTTATTTCTTTCCAGCAACAGCCTGCTTCGTGCGCGAACCACGGCCACTCAGTCGCTGGAGGAGCAGTCTCAGCAACTGGTGCAGTCGATGGCGGTGTTTAAAGTCAGTATGGCGTAGGTTTCTGGCGGAGGTAAAAAAGCCCTGTAAGCATGAAGCTGACAGGGCCGGGGCGACCCTCTTCAGGGCGATTTTTCAATCGCCCACTCTTGCTTTATGCGTCCGGGAATTCACGCAGGAAGCGTTCCTGATCGTCCACCATTTCGGTATTGCCGACAAAGAACGGCGAGCGCTGGTGCAGCGTTTCCGGCACGAGGTCCAGAATACGGTTTGCGCCATCACTGGCTTTGCCACCAGCCTGTTCGGCGAGGAACGCCATCGGGTTGCACTCATACAGCAGGCGCAGCTTGCCTTTCGGGTGGCTGGCGGTGCTTGGATAGAGATAGATGCCGCCCTTAAGCAGGTTGCGGTGGAAGTCCGCCACCAGCGAGCCGATATAACGTGAGGTATAAGGGCGGTGGGTGGGCTGATCTTCTTCCTGACAGAACTTCAGGTATTTTTTCACGCCCTGAGGGAAACGAATATAGTTTCCTTCGTTAATGGAGTAGGTATAGCCCTTTTCAGGGAACTCCATTTTCTCCGCGCTCAGGCAGAATACGCCCAGTGACGGATCGTAGGTAAAGGCATGCACACCACAGCCGGTGGTGTAAACCAGCATGGTGGACGAGCCGTAAACCACATAGCCTGCGGCCACTTGCTGGCTGCCCGGCTGCAGGAAATCTTCCTCAGTGACCGGCGTGCCTGGCGGGGTAATGCGGCGATAAATGGAGAAAATTGTTCCGACAGATACGTTTACGTCGATGTTGGAGGAGCCGTCCAGAGGATCCATCAACACCACGTACTTCCCGTTTTCAACGCCTTCGAAGATCACGATCTCATCTTCTTCCTCTGACGCAATCCCTGCCACAATGCCGCGCGCTTTCAGAGCAGCTTTGAGTTTTTCATTGGCAAACAGATCGAGTTTCATCTGCTGCTCGCCCTGAATGTTTTCAGCGCCACTGGCTCCCAGAATATCGACCAGTCCGGCTTTATTGATGTCGCGATGAATAATCTTCGCGCCCAGCTTGATGGCTGAAATCAGTGCCGTCAGTTCACCTGTGGCGTGAGGAAAGTCGTGTTGCTTCTCGACGATGAATTCGCCTAACGTTTTCATAACACAATCCCTGAATCTGCGGTTGAACAGCAGCTCGTATAACAAACTGCCAACGTATGCGTACGCAGTTTAGCCGAATGAACGGCAAAGAACATAGGGCAAATCCGTTTCTTCCTCTCGATGAGGACGGTACACTGTGCGCCGAACATTCCAGTAAACGGACCTTTTATGCGTATTCATATCCTCGGTATCTGCGGCACTTTTATGGGCGGTCTGGCAATGCTGGCCCGTTCTCTGGGCCATGAAGTCACCGGCGCTGATGCCAACGTTTATCCGCCGATGAGCACGCTTTTAGCGAAGCAAGGCATTGATTTAATTCAGGGTTATGATGCTTCGCAGCTCGATCCTGCTCCCGATCTGGTGATTATCGGTAACGCGATGACCCGCGGAAATGCCTGTGTTGAAGCGGTGCTTGAGCGCAACATTCCTTACCTCTCCGGGCCGCAGTGGCTGCATGATTTTGTGCTGAAAGACCGCTGGGTTCTGGCAGTAGCAGGAACCCACGGAAAAACCACTACGGCGGGGATGGCGGCATGGATTTTACAGGCTTGCGGCCTTGAGCCGGGCTTTGTGATCGGTGGTGTACCGGGAAATTTCGACGTTTCGGCAACTTTAGGAAAAAGCCCATTCTTCGTGATTGAGGCCGATGAGTACGACTGTGCCTTTTTCGACAAGCGTTCCAAATTCGTGCATTACTGCCCGCGTACGCTGATCCTCAACAATCTTGAATTCGATCACGCGGATATTTTTGACGATCTGCGGGCCATTCAGCGTCAATTCCATCATCTGGTGCGTATCGTGCCGGGAAGCGGCAAGATCCTGGTGCCAGAGCACGACGCCAACCTGAAACAGGTGCTGTCGATGGGCTGCTGGAGCGAGCAGGAGAGCGTCGGCGATGGCGGCCACTGGCAGGCGAAAAAGCTGACGCCGGATGCTTCCCGGTGGGAAGCCTGGCTGGATGGCGAGAAAGTGGCTGAAGTGAACTGGGCGCTGGTGGGCGAGCACAACATGCATAACGGCATGATGGCGATTGCCGCAGCGCGCCACGTCGGCGTGAAGCCGGAAGATGCCGGACGTGCATTGAACGACTTCATCAACGCCCGCCGTCGCCTTGAACTGCGTGGCGAAGCCAACGGCGTGAAGGTTTATGATGACTTCGCTCACCACCCGACCGCTATCCTGGCAACCATGACCGCCTTGCGCAGCAAGGTTGGCGGAACGGCGCGGATCCTGGCGGTGCTTGAGCCTCGCTCAAACACCATGAAAATGGGGATCAGTAAGGATGACCTCGCCCCGGCACTGGCCCGTGCGGATGAGGTGTTTCTGTTCCAGCCGCATCACATTCCCTGGCAGGTTTCAGAAGTGGCGGATGCCTGCGTGCAGCCGGCACACTGGAGTGCCGATGTGGATACGCTGGTGGAGATGATCGCCAAAACAGCGCAGCCTGGCGATACCATTCTGGTAATGAGCAACGGCGGCTTTGGCGGCATCCATCAGAAACTGCTGGACCGGCTGGCGAAGTAGGGGGAAAAGCGGGGGGCGAAAGCATTCAGCCCCGCAACGGCCGTAAGAGCGGAATTTATTCCGCCCTTACGAGATAGTCACACGGGTGGGATGCAGTAACAGATCCCGCCCGTGTCGATCACTCCTCAGCCAGCTCGCGCAGATACTGGAAGATCTGGCGGTAAGCTTTCGGTGGCTTATTGGCTTCTTTCTCTTTCTGGGCGTTACGGATCATCTGGCGCAATTGCTGACGGTCAGCATCAGGATACAGATTCAGCACGTCCGGCATGGCATCGTCACCTTCTGCCACCAGACGGTCGCGCAGCATCTCAAGTTTGTGGAACAGCGCAACCTGCTGGTTGTGACGGTTCTTCAGCTTGTCCAGCGCCTGGCGGATCGGATCTTCATCGCGCGAGCGCAGCATTTTCCCGATCAGCTGCAGCTGACGGCGGCGGCCTTCCTTCTTGATCTTCTGCGCCAGCTCAATAGCAGTACGCAAATCTTCATCCAGCGGGATCCTGTCTAGCGCATTTTTACTCAGATCCACCAGTTCGGCACCCAGGCGCTTCAGCTCCTCGGCATCACGTTTGATTTCACTCTTACTGACCCAGATAATCTCATCGTCTTCTTGTTCTTCGTTATCCGGTACATCATCGAGCCAATCGTCGGGCTGTTTGGTCATGGGAGGCTCCCTAAAAAAGAGGCTAATGCTATCAGGTTACGAGGCTACTGCGAAATTGTTCTCTGAGTCTGTTAGACTCAAATGAACCCTAAACACTGAAGAGTCCGGAAATCTGGCAGTCTGACGCACGCCAGAGAAGCCCTCTGTTAATTATATGGTAGGTCGATGAAATTACTCTCCCAAGTTGCAGAACAGCGTAAAACCCTCGAACAGGCGGTAGCGACAGCACTCGAACTGGCAAAAGCCAGCACCGATGGGGCGGAAGTCGCCGTGACCAAAACCACCGGTATCAGCGTCAGCACCCGCTATGGCGAAGTGGAAAACGTCGAATTTAACAGCGATGGTGCTTTAGGCATCACCGTTTATCACCAGAATCGTAAAGGCAGTGCCTCTTCCACCGATTTGAGTCCGGATGCGATTAAGCGCACAGTGCAGGCGGCGATCGACATTGCCCGTTACACTTCACCGGATCCTTACGCTGGCGTGGCGGATCGCGATCTGCTGGCATTTGATGCGCCGGATCTGGATCTGTTTCATCCCACCGAACTGGATCCGGATCGGGCAATTGAGCTGGCAGCGCGCGCCGAACAGGCTGCCCTGAAAGCCGACCCGCGCATTACCAACACCGAAGGTGGCAGCTTCAATAGCCATATCGGTATGAAAGTCTTTGGCAACAGTCACGGCATGCTCCAGGGGTACTCTTCCAGCCGCCACTCACTCTCCGGCAGCGTAATTGCTGAAGCAGATGGCGATATGGAACGTAACTACGCCTACACCATCGGCCGTGCGTTTGAGGATCTGAAGTCTCCAGAGTGGGTCGGGGAAGAGTGCGCACGGCGGACGCTTTCACGCCTCTCGCCGCGTAAGCTTTCCACCATGAAAGCACCGGTTATCTTCGCTGCCGAAGTGGCAACCGGCCTGTTTGGCCATCTGGTCGGCGCGATCAGCGGTGGCAGCGTCTACCGCAAGTCCACCTTCCTGCTGGATTCGCTGGGCAAACAAATTCTGCCAGAGTGGCTGACCATTCAGGAACAGCCGCACCTGCTGAAAGGGCTGGCTTCCACGCCTTTTGACAGCGAAGGGGTGCGTACCAAACAGCGTGAAATCATTAAAGATGGCGTGCTGCAAACCTGGTTGATGACCAGCTACTCAGCTCGCAAGCTCGGTTTACAAAGCACCGGTCACGCAGGTGGCATCCATAACTGGCGTATTGCCGGACAGGGTGACAGCTTTGAGCAGCTGCTGAAGAAAATGGGGACCGGGCTGGTAGTGACAGAACTGATGGGCCAGGGCGTCAGCGGCATCACGGGTGATTACTCCCGGGGTGCAGCCGGTTTCTGGGTGGAGAACGGCGAGATCCAGTACCCGGTCAGCGAGATCACTATTGCCGGTAACCTGAAAGATATGTGGCGCAACATGGTCACTGTCGGCAGTGATATCGAAACCCGCAGCAATATCCAGTGCGGCTCAGTGCTTATTCCGGAGATGAAGATCGCCGGGCAGTAAAAAAATCATAAGCCAAATAAAGGGAGGCTGTTGGTCTCCCTTTTTTTATGTTTATCGGATTTAATGGTCCATTTATTTTCTTATTATTTCCAAATTATTCTATAAATAATAAATTTTATCACTGCTGATTACCATGCTGATTTCAGTACGGAATTTATACTTAAGTAAAATTACTATTGATAAATTTCAATAGCCTGTTTTAATTTCGATTTGGGTCTCAAAAAAACACACCAAAAGTTAATTTAACAATATTTAACCCCTTAAAAAGGACAGAAGTAACTCTCGTTCTGTTATTTTCAACATGATGTATTTAAAGGTTTTTTACCTTATTCTGGGCTATATTCCTAAAATTTATTCGGACGATTCCTATTTATTGGCGCGTACGTTAGTATCGTCGGTGCAATAATTACCATTGTTAACGAATAGGAAATGAAAATGTATAAGGTGAAAATTATTCCCGCTAAAGGGAAAATATCTTCGTTATCCACAACCAGTCATGATGTTAAGGTTTTAAGCCCTGGTTCGACCGTTAAGGTGTCGCTGGCAAAAAGCGAAATCGTTGGCGTTAAACAGATTGATGACAGTCTCGTTATTCTGCAAAAGAATGGTGAAGACATCACGATTGAAGAGTTCTTCAAAGCGGGTGCTGAAAAAAACAAACTGGTTATCGATGACGGCGGCGTTCTTTACCAGGCACAATATGATGCCGATAACTTCGCGGGGATGAATTTTACCAAAACCCCCGGTGCTGAAGACGTTGTCAGTGAAGGGGCTGATGCGCCACTGGCTGGCTGGGTAGTACCGGTAGTACTTGGCGCAATAGGTGTGGCAGGTGTGGGCGCGCTCATTGCCAGCCAAAGCGGTGGTGGCGGTAAGTCAAAATCCTCTGACAGCAGCGATGAAAGCAGTGGTGGCAGCAGTGAAATCAACGATGAGCAGTTAACTCAGGCTCAGGTCGAACTGGCAAGCAGCAAAAATACGCTGGATCAGGCTACTGTGCAGGCCGAAGCAGCCTTAAAGGCATTGAGCGACACGCCAAACAGCACAACGCAAACGGCCGCAACGAATGCGGATGCTGCACTGAAAGGGGCTGTTACTGCATACCAGCAAAGTTATCAGCAACTTAGCGACGCTGTTAAAGCGGCATCGGCCAAAGGAATGGATACCAAAAACGCCGAAGCCGTACTCAAACAGATGAGCGATGCTGATAAAGGCAGCGATGTAGTGATCGAAAAATTAGCGGCCACGCAGGATGCCATGAAAGCTCTGCTGAGTATGCAGACACCGGAAATCAGTGAGTTATCCAGTGCAGCGCTAAACGCAGCAACGCTGGCAAAAACCCACCCTGGCCAGGCTAACATTGATGCTGCGCAAGCCAGTCTTGCGGCGTTTAAAGCCGTATTAACCCCCTCAAAAGAAGCGCTGCAGCAAGCAATTGCCACTGCTGAATCGCTGGGTGTGGATACCGCTAATATCAATGCTGCCGGTGATGCTATTTACCAGAGCGTTCTCAATGCTATCGACGATGCACTGAACGAAGCACGTGAGAATCTGGAGGCTCTTGACGCGGCAAATACAGCCATTGAACAAGCCAATGCCGCATTGCAGTCTGCGGAACAGGCCCGTGCGAGCGCAGAAGCTAAATTAGAGGCGGCATTAGCAGCTAAACAGCAGGCTCTGGATAACAATCAGCACGACCAGATTGGAAGTGTTAATCAGGCGATTAAAGAGGCTAATCAGGCTGTTGAAGAAGCCAGAGCCGCCGTTGACGCTGCCAACGAGCTGGTGAAAACTGCCAATGAAAGCATTGATAAAATCAACGACGACGTGGCTGACAAACCTGCCCATCTCGATACTGTTGAGATGAACGGACTGGATGCGATCGACAAAGGATTGTCAGATGAGCAGCCTAAATCCATCCTTGAAGCTATTACCGATTTTGGTAAAAACCTGATTGCCGTGGTGACTGACATTGCCGATCAGATTAAAGGCTCCACTCTGGTTAAAATGATCAGCGACTTCATCAGTAAGACGATGGACACCGTTGACGGCGTTCCTGGTATGCTCTGGGATATGGTCAATGCTCCTTTTGCTGCGATGGGTGTTGTCACCAAAAGCATTATCAAGCTGTTCACGGACGTGAAGGGCGATATCTGGGAAGTGATTACGACAGTCATCGATACGGCGAAAGACATTGTATTCTCTCCTTTTGCTGATGTTTCCAAAGGGATCATGAGCGGCATTTCTGAAGCCGTTTCTGAGATGGGACTCTTTGACTGGATTAACCCGGTCAAATGGATCGGACTGGCAAAAGACGTGGTGGTAAACAGCTTCAATAACGCCGTGGAAGCGCTTTGGAACTCTGTAACATCCATTCCAGGTAAGATCATTGATGCGATTAGCGATGTTATTGGTACGGTGACCGAGGGGATTGCTCAGGATCTGCAGACAATCAAGACAGGTTTCCAGGACGTTATCGATATTTTCTTTGAAGCCTTCATTAAAAACCCATTTGAACTGTTGGTTAAACCGATATTTGATGATGTGTCGAGTCTCCTTTCCGATCCGCTTGGTGCTATTAATAACATCATTTCTACGATAGGCACCATCTTCAAAGAAGGTGTTGATATTATTAAAAGCATTTTCGAAGCGCCAGGAAAAGCATTTGATGTCATAAAGGAACTGTTCAGCGATGTTCTAAACTCCTTCTCTGAAGGTAAAGTGACTGAAATCAGTCTTGATGATATTAATGCGATCGTTAAAGCCACTCAGGAAATATTCTCTTCTCAGGACATAAAAAATACTGAGAGCGAAGACAATACACTAGTGAAATCTCTGCTTGAATCCTTTTCTACTAAAAATGGCGATGTTAACCTGGATGATATTGTTTCTGAAAGTAGCAGTAATACGCTCAGTGACAATAATGGTAACGAGCACGTTGCCGAAGCTACTGTCCAGACATTTATTCTTCATGAAGATGTCATTGACACCGCCTTAATTTCATAAGGTGATATAAAAGTGTGCCGTAGAGATATGGCACACTTTCATGAATAATAACGTGTTATTTAACGGCATGCATATGAAAAGGAATTTTCAAAAATGCAAGGGGCTACGCTAAGATATTTATATGCTGTCATAATAGCATTATCTTTTATGATATCATTTGGCATTAATGCATCATTAAATTCTCAGGAATATTCCGGGGGCAATAAAGTATTCCCCGTTAGTTTTGATGATGGCGATGAAGTAAAGCAGAGTCATTCAGAACAGAAAAGTAATGTTAAAGTTAAGGGAGTGACGGCCGATAATAATAAAAAATCTGTTGTTATAAACAGCGTAAAACCTTCTGAGACAGTCACTGAAGGTAATGTAAAAAAAACGGAACGATTTTGGGTGAATGCAGTTGCGTCGCCCGTGCCAGGAGCAATGCCCGTCAGGCGTGAATCTCCAGATAGCAGTAGCCTGGGGAAGCTGCAAAGCAGCATGGCTGCTAAAACGGGAAGTAGCAGAGTACAGGACTCACGGGTACCGGAGGGGGCTGGTGAGACAGGTTTCATCGAATCTCTGAGGCAATCTGTTCGCTGGCATCCACTGATCAAACGGGCACAGCAGGAACTGGCGCTGACCGAAGAGTCGGTGAATGAAGCGCAAGCCGCCTGGTATCCCGTGCTGGATGCAGGCGTGAAGTCTGGTTTTGAAGAAAATAATTATACCAATGAAAATGAAAGAACCAGTAAAGCTGTATTAACCGCCAGTCAGATGATCTACGACTTTGGTAAAACCAGAAGCCGGGTAAATATCGCAAAGTCAAATTCATCGCTGTCTGGTGCCAGCTTGCATAAAAATATCAATGAAATACTTTATGAGACGGCCACGGCCTGGCTCCAGGCGGACAGATTAAAAAAAATGATCGTTATTGCGCGGCAACAGGTTGAAGGTTTCAAAGCCATCAATGAGATTGCCAAAAAACGCAGAGCGTTAGGGGCCAGTGCGGAATCTGAATATTCCCAGTCTAAAGTGAGACTGGCATCAGTGACCTCACTATTACAGGATTATTCTGCGCAGTATAACAAATGGGTTTCAACGCTGAGTAGCCTGGTGAACAGAAAAGTCACAACTAATAACCACAGCGATCTTTCAGTCTTGCTGGGCAAGGAATGTTATCGTATCGATACGGAGCATTTGATCTCCCCCGCGATAAAAATGGCTGATAATCAGGTGGCGATAGCAAAAGAGCAGATATCAGCAATGGAATCTGCGCAGTACCCCACTATTTCATTAAGTCCGACTTATGAATACAGAATTTATGATGACAGAAAATCTTACAGTAAGACGGACAAGAGTGGTGAGTTCGGTGTTTTTATTAATATAACAGCCCCAATTTTTCAGGGGGGCGCACAGAATTCGAGAATCAAACAGGCGCAGCAATCACTCTCCGCGGCGCAATATAACCTCGATGTGGAAAAAAAAGAGGCAGAACGTAAGATTATTGAGGCAAGAAGCCAGATTGAGAACACCACTTACAGCCTTGATGCAAAAAAGGTGCGCGAACACGAGGCGGTGCAAACACGTAACCTCTACAAATTACAATATATTGAGTTAGGCACACGTTCATTCTCAGATTTACTGTCCGCAGAATCCGAAATACACCAGACCCGGATGGATATCATTAACGGTGATTTTACCATAGCGAGTTTCTCGCTGGATTGTCTGTATTTGTCAGGGCAACTGGAAAGCCGTTTTACAGGAAACACAGACGAGACCGGGAGAGGGAATTTTGAACACTAATTTTTATGCAGAGAACGGGGAATGCCTGCTACCTGAGGACAGCACGGACCAGGATCGCTATACCAGTCTGCTGGCCTGGAAAGTAACTATTATCGAACTGGCGCACCATTACCGCCTGGATGTTTCTGAAGAAAACATCAACATCATTGCACTGTGGCATAAAGACCTGAGCGAAGATGAAGTCATAAAAATGATGGCCAAACGGGCCGGATTTGCACTGAAGAAAACAGATATTGCCCGCTTCAGATTTAACAGCTGGGTGCTGCCTGTCGTGGTCAGTATGAAAGACGGGAAAGTGGCGCTGTTAAAAAATATCGAAGTAGATGACAGCTATCTGGTCTCGTTTGCCGAAGATCAGGGATTGCTAACCACCCTGAGCAAAGATGAGATTTTCGGCGAAGGCAACAGTGTGTATACCCTGAGGCCAATCAAAAATTCGCCAGATCCCCGCGTGGATGACTATATCAAACCCCGCGAGAAACACTGGATCTGGCGTATTGTCTTCAGAAATATGAAGCCGTATTACATTGTGATCCTTGCCGCACTGTTTATTAATCTGCTGGGGCTGGCTGGGATCACCTATTCCATGCAGACCTATGACCGTGTCATTCCGGCGCAATCCTGGCCCACGATGTGGGTGCTGTTTGCCGGGGTAAGTCTGGCGTTCGTATTTGATTTCGTGTTACGGCTGATGCGTTACGGCGTGATTGATATTTTGGGCAAACGTGCCGATCTGCGGATCTCCGATCGCGTTTTTGGCCATGCTTTGCGTATTAAAAACGGCCACCGTCCCCAGTCCACCGGTACCTTCATCTCGCAAATCAGAGAGCTGGAGCAGGTCAGGGAGATGATTACCTCTTCAACCGTGGTGGCGATTGCCGATCTTCCGTTCTTTTTTCTGTTTCTTTTTATCATTTACACCCTTGGTGGGATCGTCTTCCTCGTTCCTCTTTGCGGCATGTTTTTAATGGTGCTGCCGGGGCTGTTAACGCAGAAAAAGCTGGCACGGCTGGCTCGTGCCTCCATGCGAGAGTCCACACTGCGCAGCGCGATGCTGGTCGAGGTGGTGCAGGGCATGGATGATATTAAATATCTTCAGGCTGAACACCGGTTCCAGCAGCAGTGGCTTCATTACACCTCGACCACGGCAGAGAGCAGCCTGGAGCTGAAACATCTGACGCACAAGTTAACTTCCTGGTCTTACACCATCCAGAATGCCGTTTTTGTCTGCGTGGTTCTGGTCGGCACGCCCTTTGCCATGACCGGCGATTTGTCCACCGGCGCACTGGTTGCTTCCTCCATACTCAGCTCGCGGATGATGGCCCCGATTTCACAAATTGCCGGCCTGCTGACCCGCTGGCAGCAAACGAAGGTGGCGATTGCCGGACTGGACAGCATTATGGATTTGCCGACCGATCATCCGGAAAACGTCAGGCGTGTTCATAAGGCGGGGCTATCGGGCAACTACATGCTGAACAATGCGGTTTTCAGGCATCACGCCGCCAGCCGTCAGGTCGCGCTCAGCGTCAGTGATTTGCAGATAAAGGCCGGAGAAAAGATCGCGATTCTGGGCCGGAATGGCTCAGGCAAGTCTTCGCTTCTTAATGCGCTGGCCGGTACGATGCTCCATGAAAGCGGAGTGATCACCCTGGACAATATCAGGATGGATAATATCGACCCGGCCGATCTCCGCCGCGATATTGGCTATCTCTCGCAGAAATCCCGCCTGTTTTTTGGTTCAATCCGCGAAAATCTGATGATGGGAATGCCTCTTGCCAGCGAGCGGGAGTTGCTGGAGGTGATCACCCGAACCGGCGCGATCGATTTTATCAATTCGCTGCCTGATGGCCTTGATCATCAACTGATGGAGGGCGGACTGGGATTATCCGGCGGGCAACAGCAGATATTATTGCTGAGCCGCTTAATGCTGAGAAACCCGGATATTATCCTGCTGGATGAGCCGACGGCTTCCCTGGATGATGTTACCGAACAGGCCTTCGTTGAGAATATGAAACCCTGGCTGACGGGCAGAACATTTATTGTCGCCACCCATCGGAAAAAGATCCTTGAACTGGTAGACAGAATTATTGTTATCTCCGACGGGCGTATTGTTCTGGACAATCCCAGAGATCAAATAATGGATTCACTTTAACAGGGCGGTTAAATGTTTAAGAAAATTAAAAATTTCTATTGCCTTATTATGGAAAAAGTAACCTCTGTAGCAGAGTTCTGTTGTCTGGTGCTTTTCAGGAAGAATAATACGGAATTATACAATTCAGATGATGGAATTGATGAAGCGGTGACCTTCAACCTGCAAAATGACGTCACGCTGAGCCGCTCTGTCAGGATCATTTATTGTATTATCTTTTTTATCACGCTGATTATACTGTGGGCGACTTTTTTCAAAATTGACGAAGTGTCTAAAGGTAACGGAAAGATCATTCCCAGTTCTAAAGAACAGGTTATTCAGTCGCTGGACGGGGGGATCCTGAAGAAAATCTACGTCAATGAGGGAGACGTGATTGAAGCGGGTGCAGTTCTTGCCCAGCTGGATATCATCAGGACGCTCTCTACGGTTGATGAGTCGGAATCAAAATATCGTGCCCTGTTGGCCCAGAGAGACCGGCTTTACTCGGAAGCAAATGATATCCCACTGAAATTTTCCGTCGTACTGGACGATTTTCCCGAACTGAGAAAAACGGAAAGGCGGCTAAAGGTGTCCCGTAAAGAGCGCTATGACGCCTCGTTAAAAAGCATCATAGATTCGAGGCGATTGATTAATAACGAGCTGGCTATTAACAGAAAGCTTGCCCGCGCAGGGGCATCCAGTTCGGTTGATGTGATCCGGTTAGAGCGCCAACTCGTCGAGCTGAGCGTGAAGGAGGCAGAGCTTAAAGCGGAGTTCACGGTAAAAGCCAGGGAAGAAATGGTTAAAATTAATACCGAATTGTCTTCGCTAAAAGAAATTGTCAAAGGCAGGAAAGACTCATTGTCGAAAATGACCATTACTTCACCGGTACGTGGCATTGTGAAGGAAATTGTCAATAGTAGTATTGGCGGTGTTATTGCCCCTAATGGTGTTTTAATGCAAATTGTTCCTCTTGATGATAATTTGGTGGTGGAAGCCAGAATCTCACCCAGGGATATTGCTTTTATTCATCCCGGCCAGCATGCTAAAGTTAAAATTACTGCTTATGATTACTCTATTTATGGCGGGCTGGATGGCGAGGTGGTCACCATTTCTCCTGATACCATTAAAGACGATCAAAAACCCGATATGCTCTATTACCGGGTATACATCCGTACTCAGGAAGACTATCTGCTGAATAAGAGAGGTAAGAAGTTGTTTATCTCGCCAGGTATGGTTGCAGCAGTCGATATTAAAACAGGAAGTAAAACTGTCGCGCATTATTTGATGAAGCCTTTTAATAAGGTGAATGAAGCATTAACAGAAAGATAGTTATTTTTTATATTCTAATTTGTCGAGGGAATTTATGACTACAGAAATCAAAAACATTATTGTTGGTGGCAACGGGTTCGATATTGTCAAAATCGATGCGTGGCGCAGGCTGACTTTTGTTGCCGATCTGCAGAAAGAGTTTTTGCTGCCTTTGCTCAAGTCGACGGAAGGTAGCGAACTCCAGTCCCTGCTTGAGGAGAGTGCGGAGAAGAAGATCGACATGATGACCATCCTGTCGGGCTTTTCCAATGCGATTGACGGTAAAACGCTGGAGAAGTGGACCAAACGTATTCTGTCAGATGGCCTGGTAACCTATACGCGCCCCGATCAGCAACGGGTGAAACTGGGCTTTTCCGAAATTAATAAGTTTTTCGCTAACCCGACAGATATCATCTTGTTGATTAAAGAAGCCATTATGTTCAACGTTGAAGGGTTTGCTGACCTGATGAAAACCTTTGCGGCTTCAGGCGACAAGAAAACCATAAGCTGACATTACCGGGTACGGGCACGCCAGGGGAAACCAGGCAGTACGCTGCCAGCAGCCTGCCCGGAAAATGATGCGCATCAGAATGCCAATTCTTCACATTTCCGTACTATTATCAGGGTGACCTTTTGGTCACCCTTTTTGCTGTGCCTTTTGACATAAAAATAAGGAACTGAGCGATGCGTAAGACTCTACTTGCAATGTTGACTGCAACTTTGTTGTGCTCCAGCCTTTCGGCGATGGCCGATCTCGAAAACGATATGGATACGCTGAAAGGAGCATACCGTACCGTGACTAAAACAGACGACGTGGCAGAATTCAAAAAAGCGCTGACCGATATGCGCGGTGCAGCTGAAGATGCCAAAAAACAGACGCCGGATAAGCTGAAAGGTCAGTCACCGGACAGCCCGGAGATGAAAGATTTCCGTGCCGGTCTGGATACGCTGATTGGTCAGATTAACGCCAGCATGAAGCTGGCCGATGCCGGAAACCTGGCTGGCGCGAAGGAAGAAGCGAAGAAATTTGCCGCCACACGTGACACCAATCATAAAAAATTCCGCTAATGTCGTCGGGCTCAAATGAGCCCTTTTTTTAACGATGTTAATTTATCCAGGTATTCAGGCATAACAGGTTACATGCCGCAGATTTAAAGGGCTGCGCCGCTTTTTACCCCGTTTTTCCCGCGTTAAATATTTCCTTCTATAAGTTTTCCCTATATTTCCAGACAGAAAATACCCGCCGTTGCTGAGATTTTCCCCTGATATTGCATTGGGTTAGCAGATCAATGCCTTTTTTTGTGATTTTTCTCCAATCTTTAGGCCTCTGATGCACAAAATAACGTTTTTGTGGATCAGATCTCATCTCACGCTGCTATTTCCACTTCAAAGTGGAAAAAGTCGGCCTACACACTCAGGCCGTCGGGCGCTAATTTATTTTCATCGCGAATAAACTGTGTTTCGTGCCTGAGCCGAAACGGAAAATAAGGGGCATAGCGTGAACAATGGAGCGGTATCGGTGAATACGGCAGACGGTGACCAGGCAATTCAGGCGCTGGCAGACAAGGTGATGGGGCAAATTGCGGGCCTGTTTGCCGCCAGAAATATTACGCCTAATGCCGTGCAGCAGCAGATGCTGGCCTCGCACGTGCGGGCAATGGCGCTGCGCTCCCTGACCGGAGAGCCACTGCCGGAAGTGGAAGAGGAGCTGTTTGAAGACATCTCTCCTGAGTCCATGTCACTGGCGCAGCAGGTGGTGGATCTGTTTGGCAACCTGCCAAGAGAAGAGGCCTGGCTGCTGTCCGTCCACTTCGAAGTGGCGAAAGAGAACGAGTAAACGCCGCAGGGCGAATAAATTTTAATCGGGGCGAATGAATTCGCCCTCTACAAATTAAGGAACACAACATGTCACAAGTCATCGTAGTTATCGGCGATCGTTTAGGTAAAGGCCAGAAAGTTGCAGCAGGCGTGGAAAAAGCGGGCGGTAAAGCCGTCGTGGTGCCGGGCGTGGCGGCAGATATGAAGCTGGGCGACGTGATGAAAGCAGAAGGTGCCTCTTTCGGCATCTCCTTCTGCGGTAGCGGCGGCGCGGGTGCCATCACCGCTCAGAACAAATATGGCTATAAAGCTAAACATGGTATGCGCTCCATCGACGAAGGCGTAACCGCTATCAACGAAGGCGCGACTGTGCTGGGCTTTGGCTTTATGGATAAAGAAGAGCTGGGTGAGCGTCTGGTGCAGGCGTGGACCAAAAAGCACGGTGCCTGACTGATGAAGGAGCAATTCACTACCACGGTAACCGTCAGCGGCAAGGGCGACAGCAAAGCCAGAGCCTTTGCCGACGCGCTTTCCAGGGTACAGAACACGCTGCTGAAATCGACCAACAAGGTTCTGCTGCGCATTGAACCGCAGGATGTGAAGGTGGTTCAGGCACGGGAGAGCGTCAGGAAAGAGAAGTTTCTGTTCTTCTTCCTGGCGAGAGAACGACGGAGTTACAGCATTGAGCTGGAGATTACCGTCAACGTAAGCGTTATCGACGTTGATAAGGTCGATTTCATTACGCAATAAAGCCCTGCCCGCAAGGGCAGCAATAACCATGACTTAAAAACGTTGGCGTAAGCCTGAAAGGAAAGACTGATGTTTTTAATTATTCTCTTTAAGTCGCTCATCATCGGCGGTCTTGTCGGTGTGGGTGTTGGCGCAGGTGCTGCGCGAATGTTTCATGCACCAACGACGCAGGGGATGGGGGCGTTTCGTACACTGGGTGAACTGAATTCCTGTGAAGGCGATCCGGCTTCTCACTTCTCTTTCGGCCTGGGTTTCTTCTTTAACGCCTGGGCTTCTTCCGTAGCTGCGGGCTCGTTCACTCAGGACGTTGACCACCGCATCATCCCACACTGGGGGGCCGCCGCGCTGATGGTGAAAAACCGCAACGTGGCTGAAACCCTGCACGACCCGAAAAAAATGGCCATTGCCTGCGGCATCATCGGCATGATCGTGGTCGCTTTCCTTAACTCCACCGCCTCGGCTGTGCCTGCTGCTTTGCAGGTGACGGCGGTTAAAGTGCTGGTGCCTGCGGCTAACCTGCTGGTGAACACCGTGATGCCGGTGATCTTCTGGCTGGCGGCGATTGATGCCGGTAAGAAGTCGGGCTTCTGGGCCACCATCTTCGGCGGCCTGGCGCAGCTGATCATGGGGAACGCCGTACCGGGTCTGGTACTGGGTATCCTGATCGGTAAAGGCGTGGAAGAGAGCGGCTGGAACAAGGTCACCAAGGTGATGATGTTTGCCATCGTGCTGCTGTTCGTGCTCAGCGGGTTCTTCCGCGGCTTCGACATGAAAGTGCTGCAGTCCTTCCAGCTGGGTGTCCCGGGCTGGCTGGAGATGATCCACAACACCCTGAGCGGTAAATAAGAGGACCATGCAAATGGAAGAATCTAAAAGCGGTTTCTGGTATGCCGACTGGTCTTTCCCGATTTTTGTCGGGCTACTCTCAGCCGGGGTGTTTGCCGGTACGCACATGTACTACGTCTACGGCCTGGGTGCCTTTAATGAAGTGGCTTTCGTCTCGATGCTGCGTTCGGGGATGGAAACCGGCGTCTACGGCGCGGTAGCGGCCTTCGGTGCCAGCTTCCTGTTTGCCCGTATTATCGAAGGATCGCTGGTAGGGATCCTGGATATCGGCGGCGCTATTCAGACCGGTATTGGTCTGGGCGTACCGGCTCTGCTGCTGGGCGCGGGCATTGTCTACCCGGTGGCGAACTTCGCTGCTTCGCTGGTGACCGGCCTGGTGCTGGGCGTGGCAATTGGCTACGTGATTATCCTGGCACGTAAGTTCACCATCAATAACAGCGACTCCACCTACGGGGCTGACGTGATGATGGGCGCAGGTAACTCATCCGGTCGCTTCCTCGGGCCTTTGATTATTCTGTCGGCAATGACCGCATCGATTCCGATTGGCCTGGGTTCACTGATTGGCGCGCTGCTGTTCTATATGTGGAACAAGCCGATTACCGGTGGCGCAATTCTGGGTGCGATGCTGTTGGGTGCTATTTTCCCGGTCGCTCTCTGAGGTAACGGCGGTTTGCCCAGAGGTGGGCAGACCGCTTTGACGGATGCTTTGAGTATCCGGTGATACAGGAGTTTGTCATGTTTGATCTCATCATCCGCCGGGCGCGTCTCTCTGACGGCCGCCTGACCGATATCGCAGTCTGCGACGGTAAAATTGCCGCGCTGGGCGAGGTAGAAGGCAGCGCCACGCAGGAGCGCGATCTCGCAGGACGCTACTGGCTGAGCGCGGGCTGGATCGATTCCCACGTGCACTGCTACCCGAAATCGCCCATCTATCATGATGAAGCGGACAAAATCGGGGTGGAGACAGGCGTTACCACGGTGGTGGACGCTGGCAGCACTGGCGCAGATGACGTTGACGAGTTTTATCAGCTCACCCGCAGCGCCAGCACTCAGGTGTATGCCCTGCTGAATATTGCCCGTACCGGCATCCTCACGCAGAACGAGCTGGCGGACATGAACCAGATCGATAAAGTCGGTGTGCGTGATGCAGTGCAGCGCCTGCCTGGATTTATCATCGGGATTAAAGCCCGTATCAGCAGCAGCGTGGTGGAAGCGAACGGCATCAAGCCACTGGTTCGCGCGAAGGAGATTCAGCACGAAAACGGCGATTTGCCGCTGATGGTACACATTGGCAACAACCCGCCGGATCTGGACGAAATAGCCGATCTGCTGAGCAGCGGCGACATCATAACCCATTGCTACAACGGCAAGCCTAACCGCATTCTGACGCCTGCCGGAGAGCTTCGTGCTTCGGTTACCCGGGCACTGCAGCGCGGCGTTCGCCTGGATGTCGGCCATGGTACCGCCAGCTTCAGCTTTGAAGTGGCGCGGGTGGCAATTGCTCAGGGCATCCTGCCGCACACCATCAGTTCTGATATTTACTGCCGCAACCGCATCAATGGCCCGGTCTATACCCTGGCCCATGTGATGTCCAAATTCTTCAGCGTGGGCATGACCCTGCCGCAAATCATTGACTGTGTCACGGTCAGCGCGGCGGAGGGCCTGTGCCTGCATGATAAAGGCCGGCTGGAAGTGGGTTACGACGCCGACCTGACCATTTTTGACGTCAAAGAGGAAACTTGCCTGTTCACCGACTCCGAAGGGCAGTCGGTCGCGGGTGAGAAGCAGCTGATGCCACTGGCCGCCGTGGTTGGCGGTCAGTGGTTTATTACCGATGAAGGGAAAAAACATCATGTCTTCGATCTATGAAAAATACGGCTTAAAACAGGTTATTAACGCCTCCGGCCGCATGACTATCCTCGGTGTTTCCACCCCGGCCGCCGACGTGGTCGATACGGTGAAGTACGGCCTCAATCACTATTTTGAAATTAAAGACCTGGTCAACAAGACCGGGTCTTACATTGCCAGCCTGCTTGGCTGTGAAGACGCGGTGGTGGTTTCCTGCGCCTCTGCCGGGATCGCTCAAAGTGTTGCGGCGGTTATCGTCAAAGACGACGACTGGCTGCTGGAAAATCTGCACGCCGCGCCGCTGGTGGTGCCGCACGACATCGTGGTGCCGAAAGGCCACAACGTTAACTTTGGCGCGCCAGTGGGCACCATGGTGGCGATGGGCGGTGGACGCCTGGTCGAGGCGGGCTACGCCAACGAATGCTCTGCTGACCAGCTCTCTGCTGCCGTTACGCCGCAGACTGCAGCGATCCTCTACATTAAATCCCACCACTGCGTGCAAAAAAGCCACCTGAGCGTTGAGCAGGCGGCAGTGGTTGCCCGCAAGCATGGCGTGCCGCTGATTGTCGATGCTGCTGCCGAAGAAGATCTGCAGTGCTACTACCAGTACGGTGCCGATCTGGTGATCTACAGCGGTGCCAAGGCGATTGAAGGGCCGACCAGCGGGCTGGTGATGGGCCGTAAACAGCACGTCGAATGGGTAAAACGCCAGTCGATGGGTATCGGCCGTGCGATGAAAGTCGGCAAGGAAGGCATTCTGGGCCTGACCCAGGCGATTGAAAACTATCTGGTGCAGGAGAAGGTTTCCGGTGCGCAGATGGTGGAAAAAATGACGCCGTTTATCGACAACCTGAACTCTCTGAATGGCATCAGCGCCCGCGTGGTGTGGGATGCAGCGGGCCGTGATATCGCCCGTGCGGAAATTCATTTTGACGAAGCGGTCATCGGCCACACCACCGGCGACGTGGTGCAGGCGCTGAAAACGGGCGAAATCGCTATCTACTTCCGTGGTTATAAAGCCAACGAAGGGATTGTGGAAGTGGATGTCCGCAGCGTCACGGCTGACCAGCTCAATACTATTTTTGTTTGCATCAAGGCCTTGTTATCAGGAGAGAAAAACGCATGAAGCTGAACCCAAAATTTTACAAGGACCGCGTGTGCCTGAACGTACTGGCCGGTTCTAAGGAGAACGCCCGCGACATCTGGCAGGCGGCGGAAGGCCACGTGCTGGTTGGCGTGCTGTCGAAAAACTATGACAGCGTGGCGAGCGCCGTGGCGGATATGCGTGAGTATGCTGCGCTTATCGATAACGCCCTGTCCGTGGGCCTGGGCGCAGGTGACCCGAACCAGTCAGCGATGGTCAGCGCCATCTCTGCAGAAGTTCAGCCACAGCACGTAAACCAGGTATTCACCGGCGTGGCAACCAGCCGTGCGCTGCTGGGTCAGGACCAGACCGTGGTCAATGGCCTGATCTCGCCTACCGGTACGCCGGGCATGGTGAAGATCTCTACCGGCCCGCTCAGCTCCAGAGCAGCCGATGCTATCGTGCCGGTAGAAACGGCGATCGCCATGCTGAAAGATTTTGGCGGTAGCTCGGTGAAATACTTCCCGATGGGCGGCCTGAAAGCCATTAATGAATTCAAAGCGGTAGCGAAAGCCTGCGCCGATCAGGACTTCTGGCTGGAGCCGACCGGTGGTATCGATCTGGAGAACTATGAAGCGATCCTGCAGATCGCGCTGGACGCTGGCGTCAGCAAAATCATCCCGCATATATACAGCTCAATCATTGATAAAGAGTCAGGCAACACCCGCCCGGCTGATGTCAGCACCCTGCTGGCAATGACCAAAAAACTGGTCGGATAACGCTTTCCCTGGCGGGCGTTCTGCCCGCCTTTTCTGATGTCCATCCTTATAAGCGAGGAGCACCATGCGTAACTGGTCTTTGATCTCCGCAGTGTCTTTAGCCCTGATGGCGGCGGCCCCTTTAACCGCCCAGGCGCAGTATGCTTATGTCGGTACCTACAATCCCAACGGTGAAGGGCTCTACCGCTTTCAGGTGGATCCAGCGGACGGGGCGCTGAGCGGTAAAACGCTGGTCAGCACTCTGCCCAACCCGGCGCAGCTCACCGTCGATGCTCATGGAAAGACGCTGTATGTGGCCAGCGAGAGCGAGAAGGGCGTTGTGGTGGCTTATGCCATCGCAGAGGATGGCAGCCTGAAAATGTTGAACCAGGTCAGTACTCATGGCGCCGGGCCGGTGTATCTTTCACTGACGCCCGACGGTAAATTCCTGCTGGTGGCGAATTACGTCAGCGGCAGCAAAGCGGTTCTGCCGGTGATGGCCGATGGTCATCTTGGCGAGGCAAGTGATACTCAGCAGGATCAGGGACCGGCTGGCGCAGCGAAACCGGCCGCGGCGGTAGAAGGCAGCTTTGCGGTCAGCGACCATAACGGCCCGCATGCGCATATGATCGCCACCGATCCTTCCGGAAAATTTGTGTTTTCTACCGATCTGGGACTGGATCGTGTCTACCAGTATCGTCTGAGCAGCGACGGCAAGCTGGAGGCGAATAAACCGGCGTGGATTGCCGCTTCATCGGCGGGCGCAGGTCCACGGCATTTTGTCTTCCATCCCAACGGTAAGTCGCTGTATCTTATCAATGAAGAGGCATCAACCCTGACGCATTATCTGTTTAATGCGCACACGGGGACGCTGACCGAAGCGGCAACCGTATCCTCACTGCCTGCGGGCTACAAGGGCACCAGTTTTGCCGCCGGGCTGGTTATTGATAAGGCCGGTAAAAACATTTACGTGGCGAATCGCCTGCATAACAGCATTGCGCACTTCGCCATTGAGACAAACGGCACGCTGAGCCACAAAGATGACGTCTGGACGCGCGGCGACTACACGCGAACCTTGACGCTGTCGCCGGATGGTAAGACTCTGTATGCCATGAACCAGCGCAGCGATAACATTACTCGCTTCCGTGTGGACGCAGCCAGCGGCGCGCTGTCGTTTACTGATGACTACACGGCGGTTGGTGCGCCATCACAGCTGGTGTTGACGCCGTAATGACAGGGCGGGATGACTTCCGCCATCATGGATGGTGCATATCATCGGACCGGGCGGAATAAATTCCGCCGCTGGAATTATTGTTTGTTCGCTGTACAGGGGCGAATTTATTCGCCCCATCAGTGATTAACCACAGGAAAAGCTTTGAGATTCCCAAACCAACGCCTTGCCCAGCTGTTTGATATGTTACAAAACGAGACGTTGCCCCAGGATGAACTGGCACGGCGTTTCAACGTCTCCACGCGCACCGTGCGCACCGATATCACCACCCTGAACGAGCTGCTGGCCGACCACGGCGTGCGCTTCGTGCTTAACCGCGGCGAAGGCTATCAAATCAAAATTGAGGATGCCGCCCGCTACAGCCAGTTGCAGCAGCAGTCGCCTTCCCATCTGCGGGTTCCGCGTACTTCTGCCGCTCGCGTGCATTACCTGTTAACCCGCTTTCTCACTTCAGCTTTCTCTCTGAAGCTGGAAGACCTGGCCGATGAGTGGTTTGTCAGTCGTGCCACGCTGCAAAGCGATATGGCTGAAGTGAGGGAGTGGCTGACGCGCTATCAGCTTCAGATCGAAACCAAGCCGCGCTACGGCATGAAGCTGTTCGGCAACGAGGTGTCGATCCGCTCCTGCCTGACCGACCTGCTGTACCAGATTGCCCAGGAGGACAGCGAAGATCCGTTGCTCAACCTGGAAGCGCTGAACAGCGGTATGCTCAGCACGCTTCAGCCTCTGCTGCATCAGTGCTTCAGCCGCTTCAATATCCGTATGAACGACGACAGCGAGTTCTATCTGCGACTCTACTGCGCGGTGGCAGTCCGGCGCATCAGTGAAGGCTATCCGCTGTCCGATTTCAGCGCGGAAGATGTGGATGACGATGTCCGTGATGCGGCCAGGCACATCATTAACCTGATGCGACCGATTACCGGCAAGGCGATTTCTCCCCCGGAGGAGGCTTATCTGCGGGTGAATATCGCCGCGCGGCGGGTTGAGGATATCGCTCCCAGCGCTATCAGCCCGGATGACGGCGAGTCGCTGGTGAATTACATCCTCAGCTATATCAATACCCACTATAACTTCAACCTGCAGACCGACACGCAGCTGCGGGCAGACCTGCTGACGCATATCAAGACGATGATCACCCGCGTACGTTATCAGATCAACATTCCCAATCCGCTGCTGGCGAATATCAAGCAGCACTACCCGATGGCCTATGACGTAACGCTGGCGGCGGTTTCCAGCTGGGGAAAATACACCCCCTATGTGATTAGCGAAAATGAAATCGGCTTCCTGGTGCTACATATCGGCGTTGGGCTGGAGCGGCATTACAACGTGGGCTACCAGCGTCATCCGCAGATCCTGCTGGTGTGTGATACCGGCAACTCCACGGTGCGAATGATCCAGGCAATGCTGATGCGCAAATACCCGCAGATCATCGTCAGCAATATCGTTTCGCTGCGTGAGTACGAGCAGCAGGAAAGCATCGAAGAAGATTTCGTGATCTCCACGGCGCGGCTGACCGAAAAGGACAAGCCGGTGGTGGTGATGTCGCCGTTCCCGACCGAATTTCAGCTGGAGCAGATTGGCAAGCTGGTGCTGGTGGATCGCACCCGGCCCTATATGCTGGAGAAATTCTTTGATGCCAGCCATTTCTGCATTATCGACCAGCCGATGACCCAGACCGATCTGTTCCGCACGCTGTGCGATCAGCTGGAGCATGAAGGCGTGGTGGACCGGGATTTCTACCCTTCGGTTGAAGAGCGCGAGGCGATAGTCAGCACCATGCTGGGAGAGGGGATTGCGTTGCCTCACTCACTGGGGCTGCTGGCGAAGAAAACGGTGGTTTACACCGTGCTGGCACCGCAGGGAATTACCTGGGGTGATGAAACCGCCTACGTTATTTTTCTGCTGGCGATCAGCAAAACCGAATACGAAGAGGCGATGGCGATCTACGATCTGTTCGTCACCTTTATGCGGGAAAGGGCGATGACGCGCCTGCGCGACAGTAAGAATTTCACCAGCTTTAAAGCGGTGGCGATGGATTGTTTAAGCCGGTTGTAAGCGGGATCTTCGCGTTGCGAGTAGATTCTTGCTGGTTGGATTTGAATGAATGCCGCCCGCACTGACAGCGCGGGCGGTTTGCAGCTTATTTCAAAATAGTAAACGCGGTAGTGACATGCTTCACGCCACTGACGCGGCTGGCAATATCGGCTGCCGCTTTCGCTTCTGAATCGGTCACCAGACCTAACAGGAACACCTCACCATTCTCGGTAGTTACCTTCACGTTGGAAGATTTCACCTGATCGCTCGACAACAGCTGTGAGCGCACTTTGGTGGTGATCCAGGTATCGGAAGACGCCGTGCCGAAGCTGGCTTTGTCGCCGGTACGGATTTCGTTATACACCTCGGTGGCACCGTCCACGCCCACGGCGATTTGTTTGGCGCGGCTGGAGATGTCAGCGCTCGGCGACTGACCGGTCAGCAGGACTTTGCCCTGATAGGCGGTGGCAACAATGTGTGCGTCGGTTTTGATTTGTTGGTCTTTGGACAGCGCATTGCTGACGCGCAGTTCCAGCGTACCGTCGTCCACCTGGGTGCCTACGGTGCGGGGGTCAGTGGCGGTCTTGGTTGCTACCGCGGCACTGCCAATAACCGCTGCCACACAGCCCTGTAACATCAGCGCGGTGAGCACCACGGCAATTGCGGGTAATGCCTTCATTTAAGCTCCTTAAACGTCCTGGTGGGGAAACAAGGTGTTATCGATCAAATCGCACAGGCAATTCACGGTTAACATATGCATTTCCTGAATCCTCGCGCTTCGGTGCGAGGGGATACGAATTTCCACGTCCTGTGGTCCCAGTAAACCGGCGAGCTCGCCGCCGTCGTAGCCGGTAAGCGCAATGATGGTCATGTCGCGCGTTACCGCTGCTTCCACGGCCTTCACAATATCGCGGCTGTTGCCGCGTGTTGAGATGGCCAGCAGAATGTCGCCCGCATGGCCCAGAGCACGGACCTGCTTGGCATAAATCTCATCAAACAGACGATCGTTACCAATCGCCGTCAGCAGCACGTTATCAGCACTGAGCGCGATGGCTGGCAGGCTGGGACGCTCAGTTTCAAAACGGTTAATCATGCTGGCCGCAAAATGCTGGGCATTGGCGCTGGAGGTCCCATTACCACAGCTCAGAATTTTGTTGCCATTCAGCAGCGACTGGACCATGGTCATCGCCGCGCGTGATATGGCATCCGGTAACGCTTCCGCCGCGGCGATCTGCGTTTGAATACTCTCGGTAAAACAGACTTTGATTCTTTCCAGCACTTCTTTCACCTGGTCAGTCATGAGCAGAGCCTTCACTCTGCTGAAAAAGCATTGGGGAGCCAGTCAACCTTTGCGCCGGTTACGGCAACCACATCGAAACGGCAGTCTGCGGTTTCCAGACTCTCCTGACGGCGGTTCAGCCACAGGGCGGCGGCCTTTAACAGCTTAAGCTGCTTGCTGCGGGTCACGCTGGCTGCGGCACCACCGAATAACGCATTGCGGCGATAGCGGACCTCAACGAAAACCCAGGTCGCCCTGTCGCGCATAATCAGGTCGATCTCTCCGGCCCGAAAGCGGACGTTCGCCGCCACAAAAATCAGCCCTGCCTGTTCGAGCAGGCGGCGGGCCTGTTGTTCACAGCCCGCCCCCGTTTGCTGTCGGCTCAGGAGGCCGGAACGATTTGTCCCTGACGATACTGGCTCCATGTCAACTTCCTGTTGATGACGCAGTCCTGGGTGGCGCTCAGGTTGCCGGTTTCCCCTTTGATCTGGAAGCCCGGCAGCTGGCGCATCTCGTTGAAGTGGTTGGCCAGCGTCCAGGCATCCACGCCCATCGCATACAGACGAACCAGCGAGTAATCGTTGTTAAAGTTCTTCGCTGCCTGCTGCATCAGGGCCGGGTTGCTCCCTGACAGCAGTGGGGCATCGCTGAACTGCAGGCCTTCCATCTCCAGACGATAATCCGGACCGGCACCGGCCTGGAAGCTGCGCGAGCTGGCATACATTTGTACCATGCTGCGGCTGCTGACGCGCATAGAGATCATCGGTTTGATCAGCGCCATCTCATCCTGAGTCGCCACGATGTAGACCGAATCCACATTGCCATCGCTGCCCGCTGCGGCAGGTTGTGGGCTGGTTACCGGAGCCGGGATGTTCAGCCCGGCGATGGTCACGCCCTGTGGCTGCTCAGGCTGCGCGCTGGTAACCGGCGTTCCGCTCAGGCGCAGTCCGGCACCGCTGTTGATCCCCTGCTTCAGTTCCGCTTTGGAGCCAAACTGCTGCTGCAGCACGGTGTTGCCACCCAGCTTCTGCCACTCCTGCGCAAAAGCTTTGCTGACGCGGTCGCCTAACGAGCTACGCGGCACCATCAGCAGCGGTGCACGCTTACCCTGGTCCCACATATGATGGGCGGCATCGCGAGCTTCGTCTTCAGGAGAAAGCGCAAAGTAGCAAAGATTCGGATGGTTCTGTACCGACTCCGGTTCGTTCAGCGCGAGGATATTCAGCGGGGTCTGCACCGAGGCCAACTGCTCAACGTTGCTTTTGATCAGTGGACCGACTACCAGCGTGGCGCCATCTTTCTGCGCCTGCGCCAGCACCTGGTCAATCGGCTGGGTGCTGGTGTCATAGACCTGCACCTGCGTTGAGCTGGACGGTGGCGCGGTCTGCGCTACGCTGCCGCTCTGAGCCGCAGGCTGCTGTTGTGCGCCAGGATTGCCTGCCGCAGGGGTACCATCCGGGTTTGTCGCCGCCGGGTTAGCGGTGTCCGGCGTCGCGGCAGCGTTATCTGTTGGTGCTGCGACCGGATTGGACTGGCTTCCCTGCGCTGGCGGAGCTGACGGGCTGACTACAGCATTTGGATCCGCTGGTGTCGCATTTGCTGCCGGGGCCGTGCCACCTGCAGGTTGCGCTGTTGCCGGAGCTGAAGCCTGAGCCAGTACGCCGTTCTTCGCGTCGTTAAACCCTTTCTGGATAGCGTTGGCAAAAATTTGCGCCTGGCCGCTCAGCGGCAGCAGCAGGGCAATTTTACCGGTCGAAGATTGCTGGAAGTTCTGCACATTGCTCAGTGCCGTTGGCAGCATCTTCGCCGCAGGGTTGTAAGGATAGCGCGTCTGCCAGTCGCTGATCCCCGCTTTGAGCATGTCCGGAGCGTTGCTGTTGGCCTTGTAAACGCTAAGCAGATCCAGCCAGCCCTGCAGGGTGTTTTCGTTGGCGTTGATCACCATGTTGTTGATCTGGTCTGGCGTCATCTGCACCAGCGCCTGCCAGGTCGCATCAATGTTTTTCTGCTTATCGGCCGGGTTCTGCAGCAGAGGTTCCTGCGCGATATAAGCACGCAGCACATCCAGAGAAGGACGCCCCTGGCTGGTGGCGATCTGCAGCTGGTAGTAACGCGCCTGCTGATCTTTTGATAACGCACTACTGTCAATCTGCTTCAGCAACTGGCCCGCGCCGTTGAGATCCTGCTGGGTGATTTTCAGCTGAGCCTGCAGCAGCAGGGCTTCCTGGCGCTGAGTATCGCTCAATTTCTGTGGCAGATTGGCAATCTGGTCGTTGGCCTGAGGGATCTTCCCTTCATTTAACAGCGCTCTGATAGCGAGTAATTGCCAGTCAACCTTGTTATCATCTGAGCTTTGCTGCATCTGCTGCAGATAGTAGTCGGAAGTGCCTGTGGCTGCGCCCTGCACATTCGCCGGTGGCGTTTGCGGGCCCTGGCTGGTACACCCGGCAAAAATCAGGGCGGCCAGCAGAACAGGCATGCAGCGTCCTGCTTTGTTATGAATGACTTTCGAAGGAAGCATACTGTATCCAGTGGTGTTTTTTTCAAGATGCTCAATATTAAATCGGCAATTCGGATCAAACAATGAAACAACGCGAAGATATTTCTGCCAGCACGCTCTATATCGTCCCAACCCCGATTGGTAACCTGGGCGATATCACCCAGCGTGCTCTGGCGGTGCTTGCAAACGTCGATCTGATCGCAGCGGAAGATACACGTCATACCGGGCTGTTGCTACAACATTTCGCCATCAATGCGCGCCTGTTCGCATTACACGATCACAACGAACAGCACAAGGCGGAAACGCTGCTGGCTAAGCTCCGGGACGGGCAAAGCATCGCGCTGGTTTCCGATGCAGGCACGCCGCTGATCAACGATCCTGGCTATCATCTGGTCCATCTCTGCCGTGAAGCGGGCATCAACGTGGTGCCTTTACCCGGAGCCTGTGCCGCGATTACAGCATTAAGCGCAGCGGGACTTCCGTCAGATCGATTCTGTTACGAAGGGTTTCTGCCAGCCAAAAGCAAAGGGCGTTGCGATACTTTGCGCGCGCTGGAGCAGGAACCGCGTACGCTGATTTTCTATGAATCGACCCACCGCCTGCTGGAGAGTTTACAGGATATGGTCACGGTTTGGGGGCCAGAACGCTATGTGGTGCTGGCGAGGGAGATCACCAAAACCTGGGAGTCGATTCACGGTGCGCCGGTGGGTGAGCTGTTGGCCTGGGTGCAGGAAGACGAAAACCGCCGCAAGGGCGAGATGGTGCTGATTGTGGAAGGCTTCCACGCCGAAGAAGATGCATTACCCCCGGAGGCCTTGCGAACTCTGGCCCTGTTACAGAAAGAGCTGCCGTTAAAAAAGGCTGCCCAGCTGACTGCTGAAATCCACTCGGTGAAAAAGAACGCGCTGTATAAGTACGCTCTGGATCAGCAAGAGGGGTGACAAACCGCGCGGAATACCCTATTATCCGCGCCGAAGCTGACCAGACAGTCGCCGCTTTATTGCCGTCCTCCTTCGGGGGAGACAGATAAAGGGGAGGAAAGTCCGGGCTCCATAGGGCAGGGTGCCAGGTAACGCCTGGGGGGCGCAAGCCCACGACCAGTGCAACAGAGAGCAAACCGCCGATGGCCCACTTGTGGGATCAGGTAAGGGTGAAAGGGTGCGGTAAGAGCGCACCGCGCGTCTGGCAACAGTTCGCGGCACGGTAAACTCCACCCGGAGCAAGGCCAAATAGGGGTTCATAAGGTACGGCCCGTACTGAACCCGGGTAGGCTGCTTGAGCCAGTGAGCGATTGCTGGCCTAGATGAATGACTGTCCACGACAGAACCCGGCTTACCGGTCAGCTTCGAACCATTCAGGAAAAACCCCGCACCGGCGGGGTTTTTGTTTTCCGTCCCCACTGAAATCACGATTTAATCACCTCAGCAGGCTGCATATCACTTACACTTCCACTGACATTAACGGGTAAACTTCGCTAAGAGTTGAAATTCATAAGGAGAAAGCCACATGAACACCGGACCACTGGACGAAGATCAAATCGAATGGCTGGATGAGATCCTGATGAAACATGGAAGCGACGATTCCGTGCTGGATGTCTCCGAGCTGGATGGCATGCTGACGGCCATCCTTTCCGGGCCTGGCCGAGTCCAGCCTGAGAAGTGGCAGGCTGCCATCTGGGGGCCTGATGCATCGGAACCGGACTGGTCATCCGCCGCAGAACAACAGCGCTTCCAGCAGCTGACGCTGCAGCACATGAACGATATCGCTGAAAGACTCCGCGATGCGCCCGATCAGTTTGATCCTCTGTTTGGTTATCAGACCCTGGAAGGTGAAGACTATCTGGTGGTGGAGGAGTGGTGCTTTGGCTATATGCGGGGCGTGGCGCTGGATAACTGGTCGGCCTTACCTTCCAGTGAAGCTCCGGCTCTGGAAGCTATCGCTATTCATGCTGACGAGGTGAGCACCACCAACCTGGAGCAGATGACGCCGGAAGAATATACCCAGAGCCAGGCGGCTATCGGACCTGCTGCAATTCAGTTGTATCACTTCTGGTTGAGCAAACTTCAGTAAAAGTCTCTGACTCAAAATAATGCCCCTGACGATCCGGACCGTCCGGGGCATTTTCTTTTATGTGAGCGAGCAATAGGGCTTACACCGGCAAATCAATAACCAGCGCACGCAGGGGAGTATCGGCCATCAGCGTCACGCTCTCTTCTTCACGAATAAACGCGCCGTCGCCACACACCAGCTCTTCTTTCGCCTGAGAGTGAGTCACCGCATTCAGGCTGCCGTGAATCGACTGCAGATAAGCTCTTGGGCCATGCAGCCTGATGGTTTGCGTCTCGCCTGGCTCCAGCATCACATGGTGCACCCAGACCTGCTGACGGAGCTGCAGGCTGTTCTCCGCACCGTCTGGTGAAGCCAATAGGGTATAGCGGATATTATCAGCCACCTTTACGCGCTGTACCGCCGCGTTTTCACGCTCCGGGCAGGCATCGAGCCACAGCTGCATCCGCGTAAGCTGCTGCTCTTTACTCAGATTGAATTCGCTGTAGTTGACGTTGGGCTGGGTTGAAAGCAGCAGCGCTTCCCCCGTCAGGGCGGTGACATGGTTACCGTCACTGTCGCGATACTCCGCCTCACCCTGCAAAATCAGATTAAGGACATCGACCTTTGGATAGGTTCTCGGTTGAAAGGAAGCCCCTGGTGCCAGCACTTCCTGATTGAGCACACGTAAAGACGCATAGCCCAGTAATTTGGGGTCAAAATAGTGGCCAAAGGAAAATGTATAACGCGCCTGCAGCCAGCCGTAATCAGCTTTGCCACACTCTTGCGCCGTGCGACTGGTAATCATGTGGTCCTCCCCGATCGTGCATGAAGCCGACCGTTTATTATCCTGCTATGGTAAGTTTCTGGACGCCAGATTGTTAGCCAGTTAATCTGCTCGGTATATTCAAAATTCCTGACAGAGAATCGCTATGGCCAAAGATCGTGCCCTGACGCTGGAAGCGCTGCGTGTGATGGATGCAATCGATCGCCGGGGCAGTTTTGCCGCCGCGGCCGATGAGCTGGGCCGTGTGCCTTCCGCTCTCAGCTACACCATGCAAAAGCTCGAAGAGGAGCTGGATGTGGTGCTGTTTGACCGCTCTGGTCACCGGACCAAATTCACCAACGTGGGACGGATGCTGCTGGAGCGCGGGCGGGTATTGCTGGAAGCGGCGGACAAGCTGACTACCGATGCCGAAGCGCTGGCGCGTGGCTGGGAAACTCATCTCACCATCGTGACTGAAGCGCTGGTGCCCTGTGAATATCTCTTTCCTCTGATCGATAAACTTTCTGACAAAGCCAATACTCAGATCTCGCTGATCACTGAAGTGCTGGCGGGTGCCTGGGAGCGCCTGGAGCAGGGACGTGCGGATATCGTTATCGCGCCGGATATGCATTTCCGCGCCTCTTCAGAGATCAACACCCGCAAGCTTTACAGCATGATGAGCGTGATTGTCGCCAGCCCGGATCATCCCATTCACGCTGAGCCAGAGCCGCTTTCTGAAGTCACCAGAGTGAAATACCGGGGCATTGCGGTGGCGGATACTGCCCGTGAACGTCCGGTGCTCACCGTGCAATTGCTGGATAAGCAGCAGCGTCTGACCGTCAGTTCAATCGAAGACAAGCATCGCGCTTTGCTGGCTGGTCTGGGCGTTGCTTCCATGCCTTATCCCATGGTGGAGAAAGACATTGCCAAAGGGCGGCTGCGTGTGGTCAGCCCGGAATATACGCGGGAAGTGGAGATTATCATGGCGTGGCGGCGTGACAGCATGGGCGAGGCTAAAGCCTGGTGTCTGCGGGAGATCCCGAAGCTGCTGGCGAAGCGACAGAGCTGAATCAGCCAGTGCTGAGCACAGGCATCAAGCCTGTGCACTTATCACTTAGCGGAAGCGTTCATCGCGGCCGTGCGGTTCATCCCAGTCGAAGGCCGGCCCTGATGAAATCACACCGTATGGATTGATGGTTTTATGGCTGCGGTAGTAGTGATTGCGGATATGAGCCAGGTCCACTGTCTCTGCCAGGCCCGGCAACTGATAAATTTCTCGCAGAAAACCATTCAGATTCAGGTAATCGCTGATGCGGTGCCTGTCGCATTTAAAGTGAGTAACATAGACCGGATCGAAGCGCACCAGCGTAGTCCACAGGCGTATATCGGCCTCGGTCAGTCGGTCGCCGGTCAGATAGCGATGCTGCCCCAGCATCTGCTCCAGCCTCTCCAGCGAGTTGAACAGCGCGGTAACCGCTTCATCATAGGCGCTTTGCGAAGTGGCAAATCCAGACTTATACACGCCGTTATTCACCGTGTCATAAACCCAGCCGTTCACTTTATTAATTTTGTCGCGCAACTCTGCCGGGTAATAGTCGCCAGCTCTTGCACCGACCGCATCAAACGCGCTGTTAAACATCCGCAGAATATCGGCCGACTCATTGCTGACAATGGTGTTTTGTTGTGTATCCCAGAGCACCGGCACGGTGACACGCCCCGTGTACTCTTTGTCGGCATGCAGATAGAGCTGATAAAGGTATTCGTTCTGGTAAAGGCTGTCGCCGGTGGTTGCCGGAAAATCATCATCAAACGTCCAGCCATTTTCCAGCATTAGCGGGTGCACCACGGAAACGGAAATCAGATTTTCCAGCCCTTTCAGCTTTCGCATAATCAGTGTGCGATGCGCCCAGGGGCAGGCGAGAGAAACATAAAGGTGATAGCGACCAGCTTCAGCGCGAAAGCCTGCTTTACCGGTTAATCCGGCCTGACCGTCAGGGGTGACCCAGTTACGGAAGGCAGACTCAGAGCGCTTAAAGCGGCCGCCTGTGGATTTGGTGTCGTACCAGTTATCGTGCCATACACCGTCAATCAGCTGTCCCATAGTGACTCTCTTTGAGTAAAGCGTGAACTCGCTTTGTCGTTGAAGTTAAGTATAAGAATAAACCAATTTACTGGAGTTTATAAAAAACAACGTCTTTATTTACATTGCTTCTTTTTTATATTTTCCGGTTGGTGCATTCCAGATAAAAAGCGATCTAAATATAATTATTGAAAATTAATTTCTTTATGCTTTGACTTTCATTCTTACATTATTAAACTGATTGCGCGCCGTAACAAACGCGCGAAGGATATATATAAGGATAAAATTATGCGTGAGTTAAATTCCATTGAAATTGAAATTGAAAATGTCTCTGGTGCTGGTTTCTTTGCCGATCTGGGCAAGAGCATTGGTTCTGCCATCGGCTCCATCGTTGATTTGGGCACTGGCGCTGGTGGGCTTAATACTGATGCCACTACCGCGGCAGAGAAACTGGGTTCCGGTATTGGTAGCATCTTCGAGCTGGATTTTGTGAGTGCCATCTCTAATATTGGTGCTGGCATTGGCAATATTGTCGAATTCGGTATTGATGCAGTCGCACAAATCAAAGCTAAAAATTCAGCTTAAAAGTCAGTTTGTCATTTTAAGCAGGACGATTATCGTCCTGCTTTTTTATATCGAATAATTACCACTTTTTATTCAGCACGCGGTCGATGCTGTAAGCGCCCGGACCGGTGATAAACAGCAGCAAATAGCCACCGCTGATAGACAGGTTTTTCATAAAGTTGATGGAGTTGCCATCAACACTGAAATTAATGTGGAAAATAAACGCGGTGATCAGCGTGAACACGGCAGTGAAAATCGCTGTGAAGCGGGTCAGGAAGCCGAACAGGATTGCCAGGCCACCACCAAATTCCAGCAAAATGGTCAGCGGCAGAAAGAAACCGGGCACGCCCATATGTTCCATATACTGCTGAGTCCCGGCGTAACCGGTAATCTTGCCCCAACCAGCCACAATAAACAGCACTGGCATTAAAATACGTGCGATCAGGAAACCGGCATCTTCTAATTTTTTCATCATCAACCCCAACATGTTTTCACTGACTGACAGGTTTGCCAGTCGCTTTAAGTTCAGGCCTGGCGCGTCTTTCGCGCTTAGTGCCTTTCGTTGCTGGAGATAATATTCGCAGGAGGGAATTATTGTAAGCGAGTTAATCTGTCGATGTTTTTCAGGAAAATTGAACACAGAGGCCGGGCCCGGAACATACTGGACCCTGTGTCAGACTGAGGAGAAGCTGCTTTAGCGGCGGGGCAGGTAGTTGCGTACCACGCGCCATGTGCTCCATACGCCGAAGCCGCGTTTGGCCCAGCGGGTGATAAAACGGGGATTGCGGACTGACCAGATCGCCATCAGGCCGCTGCCTACCGCCACATAGCGGCGCAGGCCAACCAGTGTCAGCCAGCCATGATCGTAGCGGGCCGTACGTTCCAGCCACAGTTTTCTGTCGGTACTCAGGTCGAGACGCTGCTGCTGGACCTGACGCAGCAGCTCAGCCTTACGCTCGTCACGTTCGCGGCTCATCAGTCATCCTCCAGCAGCTTGCGGTCAGACTTCAGTTCTTTGCGTGTGGCGCTGAGCAGCGTGGAGCGACGCGATTTGGCCAGCGTCCAGAGTCCAAAGATAATGGCCAGGGCGAACAGCACTGCCGTGGTAATGCCAATAGCCATCAGACGGTATTGCGCATCCACCGCCCAGATAATCAGCACCATCAGGCTCATCAGGCCGAAAGCAGTAAAGAGCATAGTCAGGCCAATCATCATCAGCATCTGAATCAGATTGGCTTTCTCTTCCTCAAGCTCAACCACTGCCAGCCGCACGCGGGTTTCCACGATCCCCACCATGGTGGTGACGATACGCTGCCCAATATTAATGACCCCTTTGCCGGGGCCCTGGCTTTGCTGAGAATCCGCCATCATTAACGGCGCGTCAGCAGGACACCCAGTACCACACCAATGGCGGCACCGATACCCACGCTGGTCCAGGGATTTTCACGCACGTAAACATCGGCATGATCGGCCACTTCGCGAGAAGTTTTGGCAATACGATCGCCGGATTCACCCAGACGGGCGCGGGTGTCTTTCAGGGCGATCTGCGCTTTGCTGCGCAGCTTATCCAGCTCGGTTTTCGACTTGTCGCCGGTGTTGCTTAGCACTTCTTCCAGCGTGTCCGCCAGGGTTTTCAGTTCCGCGCGCAGATGCTCAGAGGTGGTATCTTTTGACATGACAAACTCCTTTAATGATCAATGGTGAGAGTCCGGCTTAGGGCGCTCAGTAGGGCGCAGCCTGGACTTCCTTCAGTTCATGTTGTGCTTCTGCCAGCTTCTCTTCACGTTTGGCGATTTTTTTGCTGTCATCGCCGTCCGCTTTCTCCCGATCCAGCTCTTTCTGACGCTCTTCAACTTTTTGCTGATGCTCTATAATCTTTTCCTGATGCAGTTTTGAGAGCTTCTCATCCGTACAGCCTGCGCGAGCTTCGGTCAGTGCGCGTTCCAGCCCGTTCACCCGGCGCTGATTGTCATGCTGACGGGCAATCTCAATTTCATGCTGTATATCCTGCTCTTTTTGCAGACACAGCGAATCCGCCGCCTGGGCAAAAGTGGTCAGGGATAAAAGACTGAGTCCGAGGATCGTGCGGTATTTCATCTTGGTATTCACCTTCCGTTGTTTGGGCGCCGGAACACCCTGTCAATCCTGTAACGCTTCGATTTAGCTGGCTCAGGTTAAGCATAGTCAGAAAAACCAGAAAGCTCAAAAAGAGAGAAGATTCTTAGAGATAGCGTGCCCGGCAGGCGGTGAGAGCCGGGCAACGAGGCGGCTACCCCACCGTCTGCCGGTGCGGGCTGATGCGGCTGATCCACTCTGACGTGGCGGGCTGCTCCAGCTGAGCGATGTCGAAACCGTAGGGCAGTAACTCCCGCAGCACTTTTTCGGCCGCCACGCTTTGTTCCTGCGAGTCAAATTTGATCACCAGTGAGTTTTTATCCGGTGTGATGCTTTTAATTTGAATGCCTTCAGCGTTAAGTCGCTGATAAACATAAAAACCATCGGGCAGAGCGATGCCCTGGCGAGAGGCGCGGATCTGCAGGGCTGTCTCGCTGCGGAACAGCGCAGGTAAAAAGACCACCATCAGTAACGCGGCGGTGGCAACGGCCACAATGGTCAGGCAGCGCGGGGTGGCCCAGGGTTTGATCTGATTCAGCATCATGAGTTTTTCCCGGTGTCTGCACTGCGTTTTTTACGCCACAGCACGTAGAGAGACCCAAACAGCCCGCAGACCAGCAGCAGTAGCGGCAACATCATCAGGCAGAACATCAGCTGATCTTCGTATTTCCGGAAAATCGGTGTTTTACCCAGCGCAAAGCCAAGCACCGTCAGGATCAGCACCCACAGGAAGCCGCTCATCCAGTTGAAGAACTGGAAGCGTGCGTTACTCAGGCCGGAGAGACCGGCAATGGTGGGTAACAGGGTTCTGACGAACGCAATAAAGCGGCCCATCAGCAGGGCAGAAAGCCCGTGGCGATGAAACAGACTGTGCGCCCGCTGGTGATACTGCGCCGGTAAATGCGAGAGCCATTTCTGCACGGTGGACGTGTTGCCCAGCCATCGCCCCTGTATATAACTGACCCAACAACCCAGGCTGGCAGCAGTGGTCAGGATCAGCAAGGTCAGCGGAAAGGTCATAGTGCCTTTGGCAATCAGCACGCCGACCAGGATCAGCAGGCTGTCGCCAGGCAGGAAAGCGGCCGGAAGCAGGCCATTCTCCAGAAAAAGGATCATAAACAGCACAAAATAGATTGCCCAGACCAGCGTGGGGTCGGCCAGCATCTCGTAATCCTGCTGCCAGAGTGCGTGGACCAGGTCATTAAAAATATCCATAAAAGGTCTTCCTGAACGGCGTTGTTAACCCGGTTCTGGCGGCGGCCGGCACGATTTGATTATCGTTAGTATGAGTGCGGGTCGTCATCTGAACAGGGACAAAATCTTCACGGGGTAGAAAAATCGGGCTTCCGATCTCTCTCCCGTCTCAAACGGTAAAAAAAAGCGATTAACTGTAACAAAATGCCGACGGTTGAGACAGGGGTAACTTGTCGCCAAAGATGTTTTACAGGGGCTGCACGCCCTGGCAAAGGAGTTTTACACAGGCTGACATAATTGCGCTTACTGAACATTGATTACGCCCTATGACAGGGCGTAAATCTACTTTTTACCGTCCGGGAGAGCATCGAAGGCAACCACCGGGTTTTCGGTGAACATGTAGCGGTCAACATTCGATTCAAAATCATCGGTAGTGGCGCGAAAAAGCATCTGGCGGGTGTGTTCCAGGTGCTGCCACATGGCCAGTTTGCTGGCGGCAGGATCTTTACGCATCAGTGCATTTAGGATTTTATCGTGATCTTCACACCAGCTCTCAATGGATTTTTCATCGATGTGCTCATGCAATTTCAGCCAGTATGGATTTTGCAACCGGTGTCGCCACATTTTTTCCACAATAGCTGCCAGCGCGCCATTCTGTGTGGCTCTCGCAATCTGCACGTGAAATTTAAGATCCCACTCAGAATCCCGGAAGCGATCCTCTTTTCGGGCCTGCTCCTGAATCTCCATCAGCAATAAAATATCCTGGCGGGTGATCTGGGTGGCAGCAAATTCAGCGATGTTGCTTTCAATCAGCTGGCGGGCCTGAAGCAGTTCAAAGGGTCCGAAGCTGGCAAACTCCAGTCCTTCAATATTAATGCGATTTTTTTGCTGCAGTGAGACGACGTGGATGCCGGAGCCTTTTCGGACCTCAACATAACCTTCCACCTCCAGCATGATGATGGCTTCACGCACCACAGTGCGGCTGACCCCCATCTCTTCAGCAATAAAACGCTCTGCAGGTAATTTCTCACCTACCGGATACATCCCTTGTTCAATGCGTCGTTTAAATTCCGCGGCGAGTTGTTGGTAAAGTCGACGAGACTCAGTCAGGTTCATGATCCACCCTCCGGCATAATTCCTGAAAATTGGAATTTGTTATACCACTTTTGAGCCGGGGGCGGAACTGGTTCATTAATGCTGAGGCGAGGCGTCCGGTATCGCGGCCGGTTCCGGATGCAGTTCAGAAATGGGTTTATTCTTTAACAGCGTCCAGATTGCCACCGCGCCCAGCAGATCGAAGACCGACAGCGCAGCGAACAGCGGGCTGAATCCCAGCCTATCACCAGCGCAAACAGTGTACTGGCTGTCCAGGCGGCCATCCCGGTCAGGCCGTTAGCCGTGGCAACCTCATTGCGACCAAAGACATCTGAAGAAAGAGTGATTAGCGCGCCGGACAGGGCCTGGTGCGCGAAACCGCCCACGCACAGCAGCGCAATCGCTGCATAGGGGCTGGTGAACAGGCCGATGGTGCCGGGGTCAATCATATGCCAGCGTAACCATTTGATTTTACGCATCAATAAAAACTCCCGACAGTGTTATCCGGGCCACATTTTGCTGTGGCCGCCCTCTACGAAGCGGGACGACTTGTCGGAGATGACACCCGCGCGACAGATGTTTACTTTCTGACCGGCCGAAAATAAACGCCGCCACGATAACTTGTCATACATCTTTTAAAGGTCCGTGCCATCACAAAAAGACATTAAATATAGTGTGGTTAATATAATGTATTTATAAAACATATGCTTGATGTTTATTTTTGTTCTTTAAGAAAAAATACACCGATAAAAAGTGCTCCTTTTGTGATCTGGAAGGTATAAATGTTCTCATTATTGGCGTAATTGGTGTGATAACTTTATCCATAGCTTGTTGAAAAGGAGCCAGATATGGCCGGATTTATCCACGAGGACTTTTTACTGAAGGGCGAGTTTTCCCGCCGGTTGTACCATGAATATGCCGCAGGACAGCCCATATTTGACTATCACTGCCATCTTCCGCCGCAGCAGATTGCGGAGAATTACCGTTTCAGCAACCTGTATGATATCTGGCTGAAGGGCGATCACTACAAATGGCGTGCGATGCGGGCTAACGGCGTTCCGGAAAATCTCATCACCGGTGATGCCAGCGACCATGAGAAGTTCCTGGCCTGGGCGAAAACGGTGCCGGACACTCTCGGTAATCCGCTCTATCACTGGACACACCTGGAGCTTCGTCGTCCGTTTGGCATCACCGATATTCTGCTGTCAGAAAAGACGGCTGAGCCTCTCTGGCAGCGGTGTAATGCCCTGCTGGCCAGAGAGGAGTTCAGCGCTCGCGGCATTCTGCAGCAGATGAATGTCAAAATGGTGGGAACCACAGACGATCCAGTCGACGACCTGCGTTATCACCGCCAACTGGCTGACGATGCCTCTTTCAGCATTAAAGTTTTGCCGAGCTGGCGTCCGGATAAAGCCTGCAACATTGGTGCGGCTGGTTTTATTGATTATCTGCAAAAACTCTCTGCCGTAGCGGATGTGCATATCACCCGTTTCGACGACTTATGTGTGGCGCTGAGTCGTCGGCTCGATCACTTTGCGGCGCATGGCTGCAAAGTGTCCGACCATGCGCTGGATGAGGTGCTCTATGCTGAAGCGGATGACGCCACGCTGGACACTATTCTGCAACGCAGGTTGAAGGGAGCATTGCCCGGCGCGCTGGAGATTGCACAGTTTAAAACTGCACTGCTGGTCTGGCTGGGCGAACAGTACGCCCGTCGCGGCTGGGTGCAGCAGTATCACATCGGCGCGTTGCGTAATGCCAATAGTGAGCAGTTCGCGCTGCTGGGACCGGATGTTGGTTATGACGCGATCAATGACCGTCCGGTCGCCATTCCGCTGGCCTTGCTGCTGGATGCCCAGCAGCGGAACAAGGCATTACCCAAAACTATCCTTTACTGCCTGAATCCGCGCGACAACGAAGTTATTGCCACCATGGCGGGTAATTTTCAGGGAGAGGGACAACCGGGAAAAATGCAGTTTGGCTCGGCCTGGTGGTTTAACGACCAGAAAGACGGCATGACCCGCCAGATGTCCCAGCTGGCGCAGATGGGGCTGCTCAGCCGCTTTGTGGGCATGCTGACCGATAGCCGCAGCTTCCTCTCATACATCCGCCACGAATATTTCCGCCGCCTGCTGTGCCAGATGATGGGCCGCTGGGTGGAAGACGGCGAAGCCCCTGACGATATCGAACTGCTGGGCAATATGGTGCGCAATATCTGTTTTAACAACGCGCGGGATTACTTCGCGATTGAGCTCTGATCCGCCGGGACAGGGTTTTCCTCTGTCCCTGTCTTATTAGTCCTTCAAAGGAAAACGCTATGCTCCGTTTAAACCGCAGAGATTTTCCAGGACGGGTTCACCCTGACCGGATTATTCAGTTTGGCGAGGGAAATTTTCTTCGCGCTTTCACCGACTGGCAGATTGATCTGCTTAACGAACACACCGATCTGGATGCCGGGGTGGTGGTGGTGCGTCCCCGTAACAGCCAGCCTGCCAGAACACTCAACGGGCAGGATGGCCTCTATACCACGCTGATCCGCGGCATTGATGAAGCGGGTGAGCTGGTAAATCAGCCAAGGCTGATCCGCTCGGTAAACCGCGAGATCCACCCTTATCAGCAGTTCGACGAATATCTGGCGTTGGCGCGGGATGAGGCGATTCGCTTTGTATTTTCCAATACCACGGAAGCTGGCATTCGCTATGAGGCTGGCGACAGCCTGACGGACAGGCCACCGGGATCATTCCCCGCAAAACTGACTCAGCTGCTGCTGGAGCGCTGGCGACACTTTAACGGTGCCAGTGATAGGGGCTGGGTGATCATTCCCTGCGAGCTGATTGACGATAACGGAGAGGCGCTGAAAGCGCTGGTGCTGCGTTATGCCAGCGAGTGGCAGCTTCCGGCAGCATTCAGCCAGTGGGTTGAGCAGGAGAATATTTTTTGCTCCACATTAGTGGATCGCATTGTGACTGGCTACCCGCAGGAGGCCGCAGAGATTGAACAGCAGCTGGGCTACCGCGACGATTACCTGGTGGCCGGAGAAGTGTATTACCTGCTGGTGCTCCAGGGACCACGCTGGCTGGAACAGGCGCTGCGGCTGGATCGCTGTGCGCTGAATGTCCGGCTGGTTGATGATATCAAACCCTTCAAAGAGCAGAAGGTGGCGATCCTCAATGGCGCGCACACAGCGATGGTGCCGGTCGCGTTTCTGGCCGGGCTGGACACGGTGGGGGAAGCCATGGCCGATCCGGAAATCGCGGGCTACATCGATAGCCTGCTGCGTGAGGAGGTCATCCCGACGCTGAGCCTGCCAGCCGCAGAACTGAACAGCTTTGCGGATGCCGTTCTCAATCGCTTCCGCAATCCTTTTATTCGCCATCAGTTACAGGCGATCGCACTGAACAGCATGACAAAATTCCGCACCCGCCTGCTGCCTCAACTGCTTGCCAGCCAGCGCTTGCAGGGGAAACCGCCGGTCAGGCTGACCTTTGCACTGGCAGCGCTGCTGGCGTTTTATCGCGGCCAGCGCGAGGACGGCAGTTATCCGCTTCAGGATGAGGAGCGTTTGTTGCAGCGCTCACGCGAGTTGTGGAACCAGCTCAGCAGCGGGAACATCGCCCCGCAGCAGTTGGTGGAAGCGGTGCTGGGTGACGCGCAGCACTGGGGAGAAAACCTTAATGAAGTACCCGGATTAACCGCCGCCGTGACAGAGCATCTGCAGCGGATCGAAGGTGATGGCATGCGTGCGGCACTGACCCACGCGAACTGAGGAAATTGCTATGCAGCGTTTTATTAAAATACATAACAACGATAACGTCGCCGTGGCCCTGAGCGGGCTGGACGAGGGCGAAAAACTGGACGTGGCGGGTCTTTCCGTCCTGCTGCAACAGCCGGTGGATCGCGGGCACAAATTCGCCCTGCAGCCGCTGGAAAAGGGTGAGCTGATTATGAAGTACGGCCTGCCAATCGGCCACGCCACCCAGGCGATCGCCGCCGGAGAAGCGATTCATTCCCACAATGCCCGCACCAATCTGAGCGATGTGGACGACTACCACTATCAGCCTGATTTCGCCACGCTTCCGGCCCAGATGGGCGATCGCGAAGTGAAGCTTTACCGTCGGCGCAATGGTAACGTCGGCATCCGCAATGAGCTGTGGGTGTTGCCAACGGTTGGCTGTGTGAACGGCATTGCGAAGCAGATCGTCAGCCGCTTTCTGAAGGAGAGCGATGACGCGGCGGGGATAGATGGCGTGCACCTGTTTACCCACCCGTTCGGCTGCTCGCAGCTCGGCCAGGATCATGAGAATACCCGTACCATGCTGCAAAATATGGTGCGCCATCCTAACGCCGGAGCGGTGCTGGTTATCGGGCTGGGCTGTGAGAACAATCAGGTCGGCGTGTTTCGCGAAACGCTGGGAGAATATGATGCTGATCGCGTCGGGTTTATGGCGCTGCAGCAGCATGATGACGAGGTGGAGGCCGGACTGGTCCATCTGCGACGTTTATACGAGGCGATGCGCCACGATCGCCGTGAGCCGGGCCGCCTGAGCGAGCTGAAATTTGGGCTGGAGTGCGGCGGCTCTGACGGCCTGTCTGGTATTACCGCCAACCCGCTGCTGGGGCGTTTCTCCGATCAGATGATTGCTAACGGCGGGACAACGGTGCTGACTGAGGTGCCGGAGATGTTTGGTGCCGAACGTATTCTGATGAGCCGCTGCCGTGACGAAGCGACGTTCGATAAAACCGTGCGGATGATTAACGACTTCAAGCGCTATTTTATCGATCACCACCAGCCGATTTATGAAAACCCTTCGCCGGGCAACAAGGCAGGCGGCATCACCACGCTGGAAGAGAAGTCGCTGGGCTGTACGCAAAAAGCCGGGCAGAGCAAAGTGGTCGACGTATTGAAGTATGGCGAGCGCTTGCAGCAGCCGGGGCTGAACCTGCTGAGTGCGCCGGGAAATGATGCGGTCGCCACCAGTGCGCTGGCTGGTGCTGGCTGCCATATGGTGCTGTTCAGTACCGGACGGGGCACGCCCTACGGCGGCTTTGTGCCAACGGTGAAGCTGGCGACCAACAGTGAGCTGGCGTTGAAAAAGCCGCACTGGATCGATTTTGATGCCGGTGCGCTGATCCACGGCACGGAAATGGAGACGCTTCTGGCGAACTTTGTCGACACGCTGGTAGAGATTGCCGATGGGCGTCAGACCAAAAATGAGCTGAACGATTTCCGCGAGCTGGCGATTTTCAAAAGTGGCGTGACTTTGTAGGAATGAAAAAGGCCGCCACGGCAGGGCGCTGTGGCGGGGAACATCAGGCTTTTTGCTCTACATTACGATCTTCAGCCATACAGGCTGCGGCGGTAAACAGAATGTCCGCCGAAGAGTTCAGCGCGGTTTCAGCTGAATCCTGCAGCACGCCGATGATAAAGCCTACGGCAACCACCTGCATTGCCACCTCATTCGGGATGCCGAACATGTTGCAGGCCACCGGGATCAGCAGCAGCGAACCGCCCGCCACGCCGGACGCGCCACAGGCGCAAATCGAGGCCACCAGACTCAGCAGGATCGCCGTGCTGGTATCCACCTGAATGCCCAGCGTATTGACCGCCGCCAGCGTCAGCACGGTAATGGTAATCGACGCACCGGCCATACTGATGTTTGCGCCAACCGGGATCGACACGGAATAGGTATCCTCATCCAGATCCAGCTTCTTAGCCAGCGCCATATTCACCGGGATATTGGCGGCCGAGCTGCGGGTAAAGAAGGCGGTCACGCCGCTCTCGCGCAGGCACATAAACACCAGCGGATAAGGATTGCGACGGATTTTCCAGTAAACCAGAATCGGGTTTACCACAAGCGCCATCAGCAGCATACAGCCCAGCAGCAGTCCCAGCAGATGGGCGTAGTCCCACAGTGCAGAAAAACCGGTAGTGGCGAGGATCGAGGCCACCAGGCCAAAGATGCCCAGCGGCGCAAAGCGGATCACGATGCGCACCAGCATGGTCACGGCATCCGAGGCATCATTGAGGAACGCACGGGTGGTGTCGCTGCTGTGACGGAAGGCAAAGCCCAGACCAATCGCCCACACCAGAATGCCAATGTAGTTGGCATGCATCAGTGCCTCAATCGGGTTTGAAACCATGCTCATCAGCAGGACGTTAAGCACTTCCATAATGCCTGAAGGGGGCACAATTTCCTGATTTGCAGCGGTCAGCGTCAGGTTTTGCGGGAACAGGTGACTGAACACCACTGCCAGCACGGCGGCAAAAAAGGTACTCAGCAGATAGAGGATCACGATAGGGCGGATATTTGTCTTCTGCCCGTGCTGATGGTTAGCGATTGAGGCAATCACCAGCACCATGACCAGCAGAGGAGCAACCGCTTTCAGCGCGCTGACGAACAGCGACCCCAGCAGGCTGACGGACTGAGCACTCTCTTTTGAGAAGTACGCCAGGGCGATACCGGCCACCAGGCCGATCATAATTTGGGTGACCAGGCTTCCCTGCAACAGACGTTGTAGCAGCCCCGGACGGCTCTTTTCCATAGACATAATAAAAACCAGCAGTGTAAGTGATTGTGATACCCGTCAGCGTCATTCGCGCTGAACTTAGCGGTGTTCTTGTGTTTGCGGGGAGAAGTATAAGGAAAAGATATGGCAGGGGAAGCGAAAAATGACCCGGCGGCAGAGTAGTGCTGCCCACGCCGGGCCTGATGTTACGTGCAGGTAAACAAATTATTTGCGGTTTTGCCGCTGGTCGTTGCGATGGTTGACCCAGGCGTTAATTAATAGCGTCACGGTCAGGATGCCGCCAACGATGCTCAGGGAAACAGCCACCGGGATATGGTAAAAATCGACGATCAGCATCTTGAAGCCGATAAATACCAGCACCACAGCCAGACCGTATTTCAGCATCGAGAAGCGTTCCGCCACGTTAGCCAGCAGGAAGTACATCGCACGCAGGCCGAGAATGGCGAACAGGTTAGAGGTCAGCACGATGAACGGGTCGGTAGTGACCGCAAAGATCGCCGGGATGCTGTCCACGGCGAAAATCACGTCGCTCAACTCAACCATGATCAGCACCAGCAGCAGCGGGGTGGCAAACAGCACGCCGTTGCGGCGGATAAAGAACTTCTCGCCTTCAAGGTTTTCCGTCATGCGCAGATGCCCGCGCAGCCAGCGGACTACCGGCTTATCGCCCACAGCGCCTTCGCCTTCTTCTCCGGCCATCGCCATCTTCACCCCGGTGAACAGCAGGAAAGCACCGAAGACGTAGAGGATCCAGCTGAATTCGTTAACCAGCCAGCTGCCCGCGAAGATCATGATGGTTCGCAGCACAATCGCCCCGAGTACGCCATAAATCAGCACGCGACGCTGCAGATTTGCGGGAACCGCGAAGTAGCTGAACAGCATCAGCCAGACAAAGACGTTATCAACGGCCAGCGCTTTTTCCAGCACGTAGCCGGTGAGGAAAGCGAGAGTTTGGGTATGAGCGATTTCCGGCCCAACGGTGCCTTTCAGGTACCACCACAGACCGGCGGCGAACAGCAGAGAAACGGAGACCCAGACCAGCGACCAGAATGCGGCCTGTTTAAGAGACATGGTTTGTGCGCCACGGCGGCCCTGCAGAAGCAGGTCAATGGCCAGCATGATCAGCACCACGACAGCGAAGCTGCCCCAGAGTAACGGTGTGCCTACGGTATTCATAAGTCCTTCCTGTACAAAATAAAATGGCCAACGTCGGAAGACGTCAGCCACAGTATTTTGGCTGTATGCAAACCTCGCCTTCCGGCAAGGTCTCACTTACAACACAGGACATATCCTGGATGCCCGGCAACCGGGTGCTTGCGCACCGTAATGACGATTAACCGGCAATGAAGTTACTCCCCTTTGCTGCGCCCGAAGATAAAGGGTGGGGGAGCAAAGGTCAATGGCGCACGGTAATATTTAGAAATATTTACACAGTAGCCTGATCGGGTAATTCATCCGCCGGGAAAACCACCCCGGTCTGACGGCGGATTTCAGTCAGCAATTTCGCCGTGGTGCGGGAGGTCGCCAGCCCGGCATGGTTCACTTCGTTATTCGTCACCAGTCGGGCAAAGGTTTCGGCCTCGTACAGCATGGTGTTGATATGCTGGGGCTGGCTGAGGTCCTGTGATTTACCTCCACGCGGCACAAAGCTGATGCGCTGGCAATCGGAAATCAGTTCAATCACCAGCGAGCCATCTTCCCCCTGGATTTCGCTGGGGATCACTGACTGGCTGACTTTGGAATGCAACAGCGTGACGTCAAAATCGCCGTAATTCATCACTACCGTGCCGTGAGCGTCAACGCCGCTTTCCAGCAATGAGGCGGTGGCGGTTACGCAGTAGGGTTCTCCCCACAAGCTCACAGCCGAAGCCAGGCAGTAAAAGCCGATATCCATAATCGAGCCGTTCGACCAGGCGGGATTGAAGGTATTCGGGTTCTCACCATCCAGATAGCGCTGATAACGGGAAGAGTACTGGCAGTAATTGATCAGCGCTTTACGCAGCTTGCCCGCCTTCGGCAGTGACTGTTGCAGGATGTGGAAGTTAGGCAGGCTGGCCGTTTTGAATGCTTCGAACAGTACCACCTGGTTGTCGCGCGCGCAGGCGATCATCGCCTCCACTTCGCGGATATTTGAGGCCAGCGGCTTCTCGCAAATCACGTGTTTTTTATGCTGTAGAAAAAGCAGTGACTGCTGGCAGTGCAGGGCGTTGGGGCTGGCGATATAAACTGCGTCAACCGCGTCCGACTGCGCCAGTTGCTCCAGCGAAGTGAACAGGTGTTCCACAGGGTAGTCATTGCTGAAGGCCTGAGCCTGTTCAAGCGAGCGGGAATAGACGGCGGTAAGCTTCATTTTGCCGCTTTCATGCGCGGCATCGACAAACTGGCGTGTTATCCAGTTTGTCCCTACAACAGCGAAGCGTATCATGGCGTGTTTCAGTCTCCACACGGTCTGGGTGGACGGATCCGGGTCCGACACAGGGTTAAATATCAGAGTAGCATGCGAGCCTGTCAGGGCAATGGCTAAAAAAAGCGATGCACTGACTATTTGATTTTTAACGCATCCTCTCTCACGATAAGAACATACCAGGGTTGTGGAGTGAATGAAGACAATGACCACGGGCAGCAAACATGCACTGAACTGGACCAGTATTCTGGTCGCTATCCCCGTGGGTCTGATTGCTTCGCTGGTGACGCTCGGATTCCGTGGCCTGATTGCGCTGATTAACTCGCTGGTGTTTGGTACCCAGCAGGATGTCACTCAGGCAATTGGCGTTTATCCGTGGTATTTGTGGCCGCTAATTGTCGGTTTGGGCGGCCTGATCGCCGGGTTCTTCCTGCGTTACGCCACCGCTATCGAGCAGAAAGAGACGGTGCGCACCGATTATCTGGAAGTGATTAACGCCCGGCTGGATGCGGTGCCGACCAAAACGTCCCTGTTTCGCGCGTTCTCTTCCATTGCCAGCATCAGCAGCGGTGCCTCGATAGGTAAAGAGGGGCCGATGGTGCAGCTTTCCGCCCTCAGCGGCAGTCTGATGGGGCGGCTGCTGTTCAAAAATTTCAGGCTGAAGAACAGTGACGTGGTGGCGATGGCTGCCGCTGCCGGACTCTCTTCGGTCTACCACGCACCGCTGGCCTCGGCTATCTTCGTCGCAGAAATCGCTTTCGGCATCTCCGCATTGCAGCGGCTGATCCCGCTGATCATCTCTTCCGGCGTGGCCGTGCTGACGATGTGGACGCTGGGTTACCGTTCGGCCATCTACCCGTTCTCGCATGCGCAGTTTGAAATGACGATCGGCAATATGCTGCTGACCATCGTGATTGGCCTGCTGGCGGGGCTGGTGGGGTTTGCGATGATCTGGCTGATTGGGCAGAGTAAGCAGCGTTTTGGCCGGATTAAAAGCCTGCCGCTGCGGCTTGGGCTTGGCGGCTTGCTGGTCGGCATCATGGCGATTGCCACCCGCAATATTCTCGGGAACGGTTATGAAGTGATTGTCGCCATCATGGCGGGAGGCTTTTTACTGAAAGGGCTGATTGTCCTGCTACTGCTGAAGATGATTGCTACTGCCGTTTCGGTGGGGTCGAATGCCGTCGGCGGTTTGTTTACGCCTTCGCTGCTGATTGGCGCAGTGCTGGGCGTGCTGGTGAGCACCCTGGCAAGCCTCGCGGGCTGGCCGGTAAGCAGTACGGTAATATTTGCCGCAGTAGGGATGGGCGCGGTGCTGGCCTCGGTCAGCCAGGCACCGCTGATGGCAATGCTGATGGTGCTGGAGATGACGCTGAACAGCAGCCTGCTGTTCCCGACAATGATCGCCTGCGTGCTGGCCTCAATGACCGTTTACCGCCTGCAGTCAAACAGCACCTATCCGGTGATTAAAAACCACTTCAGCCGCTCGGACGCCAAGTTTGATTTCGACAACGGCATTATCTCTCAGTTTATTGTCTCCGGCGCGGCGCTGAAGCCGGAAGATTCGGTCGGTAAAGCGCTGGCGGTCAGTTCACTGAAGCGTGAACGCTTTGTCTATGTGATCAGCGAAACGGGGCAGTTTATGGGGGCCGTCTCGATCCACGATATCTCCCGTAAAGTGCTGGATAAAGAGATCACCCTCAGTTCACCGGTCAGTTGCGTGATGGATGAGGATTTCCCTTATATTTTCGAAAACCAGACTATTACCGAAGGGTGGGAAGCCTTTGCCCGAGTTACCCTGGAGCGCCTGCCGGTGCTGAATAACGCGGTTGAGAGGAAGTACCTCGGCGCACTGACCAAGACCAGCCTGATCCAGAAGGCTAAGGATTTTCTTTAAGCGCTTTCCGGCCATTTTGATCGATGCAAAGTGTCACTGGTAAGAGGCTTCCTTCTGCTCTGTCTCCTTCACCATGGCTGGCGACAGGGTTACCTCCACATGCACTTCCGGCCCGGGACGGATGACATAAACCATCGGGCCGGAGGAGTAGTCACCGCCAGCCTCCCACGGTTCTGCCAGCGCCTGCGGCGCCAGAGCAGAGAATTCACTTCGCAGTTCACCGCTTAATACCGGATCTTTCAGAATCGCTTCCAGTTTTATTTACTTATGGCCGAACGGGTGAAAATGCTCCCTGATCGCAGCAGCCAGCGGATGATAAACTGAGAAAATCACGCTGAGGGCTCGCGATACGCCCGAACCCCCGCGTAATGCTTACATGCAGTCGGCCTTGTATTCGTACTTATCAGCCTTAGCGTGTTCGTGCGAATCAATGCTCACCAGCTCGGTCAGGGTCTGCTTCGGTACCGTCTGTCCTGCCATCAGCTTGCTGGCCGTTTCAATCACCGCTTCCCCTTCCTGCTTTGGATTCTGTGCAATCAATACGTTGATGGTGCCGTTCTTCAGCGCGCTCACTTCCGCCGTTGCGGCGTCATAGGCCACCATCTTCACCTTTTTCGTTGCACCAGCCTGGCGCAGCCCGGTAATTGCCCCAATCGCACCCTGATCGTTGGTGGAGAAAATCCCGGCGAGTTGTGGATGTGCCGACAGGGTCGAGGTCACAATTTCCGCCGCTTTTTGTGGGTCATCGCTCTGATACTGAGCCCCGATGTAGTTGATCCCCGGATACTTTTTGATTTGCTCAGCGAAGCCGTGCTCGCGGGCATCCTGCGCGGCCGACCCTGGCGGCTGAGTGATCACCAGCACCTCACCTTTACCGCCCAGCAACTTATTCATCGCATCCGCTGCCATCTTCCCGCCCTGTTCGTTATCCGAGATAATCTTCGTTTGCAGGAATGAGGAGTCGTTCAGCGTCTGATCGACCGTCAGCACTTTCGTTCCTCGTCCTGCCAGCTGTTTCATGGGAGCAATCAGCGCCTGGGTATCTGTCGGCACGATAGCGGCGACGGCAGGCTGAGTGGCGGTTACCGCATTCACCACCGGGATCTGGCTGTCGGCGGCAAACTGATCGGGAGCCGAGACCACCAGGTTAATGCCCATCTGTTTTGCTTTCTCCTGCGCACCACACTGCAAAGCCTGATAAAACGGGCTGCCTTTCACCCCCAGCACCAGCGCCACGGACTTATTTTCGGCGCTCATGCCCGGCTGGATCAGCGCCAGTGAAAGGGCGGTACCAACCGTTAACCCGATGAATTTACGCATACTGTTTTTCCCCTGTGTCCGAATGAAAGGTGAGTGCTAACTGCGTTCTCTTGCTTTACGTTTTAACTGATCGATCCACACGGCGAGGATCAGTACCGCGCCCATCGCCACGGTCTGCCAGAACGGCGGAATGCCGAGGATGACAAAACCATTCAGCAGGATGATGGGAATAAACACGCCGATCACCGTGCCCGCCACGCTGCCGATGCCGCCGAACAGGCTGGTACCGCCCAGCACCACCGCTGAGATGGTGGAGAGGTTATCCATAGCGTGGCCGGAGATGGTGGTGGTAGAGAAGCGGGCGTTGGACATTACTGCTGCCACGCCAGCCAGCGCGCCAGAGATCATATAGATGCCGATTAGCCGGATGCGCACGTTGATCCCGGCGCGGCGCAGGGCTTCCATGTTCGACCCCAGTGCGAAGGTATGCAGGCCGAAGCGGGTCAGATGCAGGATAAAGGCTGCCACGGCCACCACCACGATCGCCACCACCACCAGCGAGGGAATTCCGGCCACATCGCCGCTGCCCAGGCTGTCGACCAGCTTTTCCGGCATGGCCCGGACGTCCACACCGCCGGAAAAAATTTGCGCCAGACCGAGCGCCATACCAAATGTTCCCAGCGTGACGATCAGCGCGGGGATCCGTGCCACGGCGACCAGGAATCCATTCACTGCGCCCCACAATGTCCCGGCGATAACGGCAACCAGCGATCCGGCGGCAATCACTCCCCAGCCCGCATCGGTGGTGCCAAAGGTCGTACCTGAAGCACCGGTCATTGCCAGCATCACTTGTGCTGAAACCACCGAGGAGAAGACCAGCACGGCACCGACGGAAAGGTCGATCCCGGCGGCGATAATCACCCAGGTCTGGCCGACGGAGAGTACCAGCAGGATCGCGGCGTTGATGGTCAGCTGCGAGAGGTTATAAGCCGAGCCAAACTGTTCCGGTCGTAAAAAGCTGAAGGTGGCAATAAGCAGAAGCAGCAGAATAAAAATCCAGCCGCCGCCGATCAGACGTGCCAGCAGCTCTTTTTTGCCCTGAATTTTCTGAGGCCCGTTCAGCGACTGGCTCAGCACTGTTTTGTTCATGCTTCCTCCCCAACCGGGCTGCAGGTGCCGCTGGTCATCAGTGAAACAAGGTCGTCAACGCGCAGGCCGCTGGTGGGCATCCGGGCGACGCTTTTGCCCAGCCGCAGCACTTCAACCCGGTCGGCAATCTCCAGCACCTGCGGCATGTTATGGCTGATCAGGACTACCGCGATGCCGGTCTCCCGTACCTGACGGATTAGCTGCAGCACCCGATCGGTTTGTACCACGCCAAGTGCTGCGGTCGGCTCATCCATAAAAATCACCCGGCCTGCCCACATCGCCGCCCTGGCAATCGCCACCGACTGACGCTGACCGCCGGAAAGGGTGGAAACAGGCACCGACAGCGAGCGCAGATTCACCCCGAGCCTGGCAAATTGATCGACTGCTTTGCGCCTCATCGACGCACGGTTCAGCATGCCCAGTTTGCCCGCCAGCCCGCTCCTCAGCTCTTCACGCCCAAGGAACAGGTTATCCACCGGCGTCAGTTCCGGAGCCAGCGCCAGATCCTGATACACCGTGGAGATGCCGTACTGCTGGGCACTGCCCGGCGAGTCAAACACCACCGGCTGCCCGTCAATCTTCAGGCTGCCGCTGTCCGGACGATCTGCGCCGGAGAGGATACGGGTCAGAGTGGATTTGCCCGCGCCGTTATCACCAATCAGGGCGCAAATTTCTCCCGGATAGACGCGAAAACTCACCTCTTCCAGTGCCCTGACCCCGCCGAAGTGGCGGCTGATACCGGTTGCTTCAAGAACTGGCGTGCTCATAGGCCTGTTTCTCCAGCGCCATGCCGACATTGTTGGAAAAGGCAAACCACTCGTTATAGGCGGCGGCGGTCAGGCTGGCCCAGTAAGCAAAAGCCGCTTCCGGGCTGGCGAACTGCCAGATCTCAACGGTTTCGAAATCATGCTGGCCGCGCACGTGGTACTGGCCGACAAAGGTCGCCCCTTCTGTGCTGGCCTGTTGTGCCAGTGTGGCCCAGCGGGCACGTTTTTCCTGTTGCTCCTGTGCTGTTAATCGGTACCAGTGTGGGCGCGGGCGGGCGTAGTGGATCCAGATACTTTCCGTCATAAATCAGTCCTCAATAGGGGGCAGGTAACAGCAGTTCGCTCAGCGGACGCAGGCGACCGATCACGTGTCGGGAGGTGGTGAACATAAAGTCCGCCGCGTCTTCATGGCCGGTAATGGCCCGGTCGGAGACTTCCGGCGCGGCAATTTCCCAGATCCCCAGGTGATGCCAGTTGTGCGCCCAGTCCAGACGATGGCGACCGGCAATATTGACGTTCAGCGCCAGATCACCTTTGAAAGCCACATCGCACTCGGCATCGTATTCCACGCGCTGTTCAGCGGAGGCTTCGCACCAGGCGTCGTTCCACTCCCAGAAGGCCATAAAGCCCCAGTCGCGTGGGAGGTCCGGCCCGCTGCCGTTGACCGTGGCGAACTCGCGCGGGCCAATCAGCCATTCGGTGGTGAACAATTTTGCCCAGCCAGCCTCTTCAAGCCGTATCGTCCCTGCGATGGCCGCGCTCAACGTCGGGGCTTCAAATGCTCCGCTGATGTCCCAGGGATGGGCGAAACCGCTGTCCATCGCCATCGGGGTGGCGGCAGATTCCGGCGTGAACATCGCGCGGAAGGAGAGCAGCCAGCCTTCTTCAGAGAGCTGAGCCAGCAGCGCGATAAGCTGCTGATAATCCTGCTGGCTGTACAACGTATCGGCCTGGCGCCTGGCCAGGAAAGCCACCACGCAGCGCGAAGATGCCAGCGGTTGCGAGCTGAAGACTTCGGTTTCACCGGTCAGAAGCGTCATAGCCCCTCCCGCACTTTCATTACCGCAGTCATCAGCTCCTCCACCCGTTTGGGATCGACCGGCTTCCACCACTGGCCGTCCTGTTTCAGCCACTGGCCGATAATCGCGCCATCGGCGGTGGCGAACAGCTTTGGAACCTGTGAAGGCGACAGACCGGACCCGACGATCACCGGCAGATTGGTACCGTTGCGCACTTCATCCACTTCACTGGTGCTGGTGGGGTTGCCGGTTCGTGTACCGGTGGCGATCAGCACATCCGCATCGAACCATTCGGCATCGGTGGCCTGCTCCGGAATACTGCGATCGGCGGTAATGGCATGAGCGCCGAATTTGACATGAACGTCGGCGAAAATGGCGACATCGCGGGCATCAATCATGGAGCGGTAGCGCATCGCTTCCGGGGCCGGACCATTGATAAAGCCTTCATTGGCGATATAAGCGTTGGCCCACTGGTTGACGCGCACCCAGCGAGCGCCAACCGCTTTGGCAATGGCGAGGGCGGGAATAGCACCATTAGCCACGCAGGTAATGCCAATCGGCGTATCCACGGCGTTGCGCACGGCCAGGCAGGCGGCGGTCAGGGCGGCCACCGTTTCCGGACCGATATGTTCCGGGCGGGCGAACGGCAGGTCACTGGCGTTCTCGATGATAATGCCGTCCACGCCACCCCGTGACAGGGTCAGAGCATCGGCCACGGCGGCGTCGTAAACCTCTCTCATTGGCTGGCCGTTATAGCGCGGCGCGCCGGGCAGCGGCAGAAGATGGATCACGCCGATTACCGGTTTTTTTACCTGAAACAGCGTCTCCAGGGCGTTACTCTTCTGCGGCAGTACTTGTGGTCCGGCCATAGTCTCTCTCTCTGAAATGCGGGTTATTAAGGGTCAGCGCAGGCTGGCCTGGCGAAATTCGGCAAGTTGCTTCCGTGTGGGATAAGAAGGCTGCGCACCAGCCCGGCCACAGCTGATTGTGGCGGCGAAAACGGCTTCACCGAGCGCGGCGGCAACGGGATCGCCGGCCTGGATGCGCCCGATAAACCAGCCAGCCAGGCAGTCTCCCGCGCCGGTGGTGTCGACGATCTCCGGCGTCAGCGGAGAGCGGGCCTCGATGGTTTCGGTGGCGGAGGTGTAGCTGGCTCCGCGTGGTCCGAGGGTGGAAACCACGCTTTTTACGCCCAGGTCGAGCAGGCGCTGGACAGGATTGTCACCAAGCTGCAGCAGCGAGCGCTGATTGCAGAACACAGTTTCTGCACCGTCCAGCAGAGGGTGGAGCGGTTCCAGACCGTCGCTGAAGGTGGCGGGTTCAAGATCCAGCGACCACCGGCATCCAGCCTGGCGCGCCTCTCCGATCAGATGCCAGGCACCTTCGCCATACACGGCGGTATGCACCCAGTCGATGCCCTGCAAAGAGAGTGACTGAACCCAGGCGAGAGAAGGGTAGAGTGAGACGCCAGGCTCCAGCAGCAGGCGCTTTTCCCCGTGGGGTTCCAGCAGCACAATGGCCCGGCAGGTGCGCCCCGGCATTTTGCGGCTGACGATCTCGATGCCGGATTGCGCCAGCGAGGCGAGCAGTGAATCAGCAAACAGATCGTCGCCGGTTTCAATTGCCAGCACCGCGTTTCCTTCGGCCATACGGCAGGCGAGGGCGGCATTGCTGATCACCCCGCCAGCCGATTCGTTATCAATTTTTACGTGCAGCTTCTCATCGGGCTGCGGGATGTAGCCCAGCTGCAGGGTGGTATCCAGGCTGATGTCGCCGACGAATAACGCTTTGCCGCCCGCCATTATGTGCGCACCAGGTCGATGGCGAAGGCGTAGCGGTCGGCGCGGTAATGCACCACCGCGTACTCCACGGGCAACTGTGCCTGATCGTGGCTGAGGCGGCGGGCGACCAGTGTGGCCGAGCCTTTGGCAACTTTCAGGCGGCGGGCCAGCTCAGAGGTCACCAGCGCGGCACCGATCGTTTCCTGAGCGCCGGTGATCCGGCAGTCGCAGTGCTGCTCAAGCCAGACATACAGTGATTCGCGGTCCAGTTTGTCGCTGGCGGGGGGCGCATGCAGGTCGAACAAACCCGGCCTCAGCCAGCTGTAAGAGAGCGCCATGGGCTGTCCGTCGGCGTTGAGCAGGCGCGAGATGGCAAAGGCTTTTTCATCTCTGCTCAGACCCAGCGCGGCTGCGGCCTCGGCAGGTGGTATCACCATCCGGGCGCTGAGGGTTTTGTAGCTGGCCGTAAAGCCCCGGCGGCGCATATCTTCCGCAAAGCTCGACATCTGGCTGAGCGGCTGGATCACCTGCGGCGGCAGCACCACAGAGCCTTTACCAGCACGACGGCTGATCAGCCCTTCCTGCTCCAGCTTATCGAGCGCGGTGCGGGCGGTGGTGCGGCTGACACCAAAGACCTGATTGAGCGTGGCTTCCGAAGGCAGAATATCGCCCTGCTTAAAACCGCCAAATTCGATCTCCCGGCGCAGCCTTTCGGCTATCTGCCACCACAGAGGTTGCGAACCGGCGACCAGCGCCTGCTGATTCCACTGCATATCACCCATCCCGTGTTGCCTGAAGTTAAGGGGATAATTGATTGGCATGACAATGCTGTCAATACGGTGTGGTTGGAGGAAAGTGCTTTTAAATCAGTGGGTTTTGATAGGGTGATTGACGTGACATTTGCCGCTTTGTGACCGGAAAACAAGCAATTAGCAGCGGACAATTTCGGCTGAAAGTGAGCGGACAATTGGCTTAAAAAAGAAGCATAGGAAATTACTATGCTTCTTTTTTTCCTGTCTCAGTTCTGCGGTTATTTTAACTGAGCGCAGGCGGCCTGAATCTTCTGGCAGGCGGCTTCCAGCAGGGCGTCGTCCACGGCATAAGCCAGGCGTAAATAACCAGGAGTGCCAAAAGCTGAGCCGTGCAGGACCGCCACACTGGCTTCGGTCAGGATCCAGCTGGCAACGGCCCGATCATCCTCAAGGCGCTCACCCGTCGGGGTTTTCCGCCCAATCAGTCCCTGGCAGTTGGCGAACACATAGAAGGCCCCCTGCGGGACGTTGGCGCTCAGCCCGTCCGTTTCTTCGATCATCTTCAACACGCGCCTGCGGCGGCAGTCCAGCTTTTTGATCCAGCCGGTCAGGAAGTCCGCTGGCTGGCTGAGGGCAGCAACGGCTGCGGCCTGAGCGATGCTGCTGGGATTGGAGGTGCTTTGTGACTGCAGAATTTGCATCGCCGCAATCAGCCAGCCCGGTCCGGCCGCGTAGCCCAGTCGCCAGCCTGTCATCGCGTGGCTCTTCGAGACGCCATTAACGGTCAGCGTCCGCTCTGCCAGCTGCGGGGCAACTTCGGCGAAGGTGGCAAACGGTGCCTGGTCATAGCGCAGCGGCTCATAGATGTCGTCCGCCATAATTAACACCTGCGGATGATCGGCCAGGACATCTGCCAGCGCCTGCAGTTCTGCGGCGGTGTAAATTGCTCCGGTGGGGTTACCTGGCGAATTAAGGATCAGCCAGCGCGTTTCCGGCGTCAGGGCTGCGGCCAGTCGATCCGGCTGCAGCTTCCAGTCGTGCTGTTCCTCACATGCCACGATCACCGGCTCGCCTTCTGCCAGCGTCACCATATCAGGATAGGAAACCCAGTACGGAGCCGGAATAATTACCTGCTGTCCTGGATCAACGGTTGCCAGCAGGGCGTTAAAAATCAGCTGCTTGGCACCGCTTCCGGCGATGATTTCATCCGGCTGAAAGTGCAGGTGATTATCGCGGGCAAACTTGGCTGCAATCGCGGCTTTCAGTGCGGCGGTGCCGGAAACGGCGGTGTATTTGGTCTGGTGCTGCACAATCGCTTCAATACCCGCATAGCTGATGCTGGCCGGGGTGGAGAAATCCAGTTCTCCTTCGCCTAAATTGATCACTGCGGTTCCCGCCGCTTCAAGCGCCCGGACCTGGTCAGAGATGGTTGCCGTTGGCGAAGGCCGCACCCGCTGCATACGTCGGGCTGTCTGACTGATATTCATAAAACCTCTTTTGTATCTGATGATTCAACTTATACAATTGTCTGCCCAACGTCAGCAGGAAATGCGTAATGTCACCGATCTTCATTCTTGATGATTCACCCGTCCCGGCCCGTTTTGGCGTCACCGCCAGCCTGTGGGCCAGTCAGCTAGGGCTGCCGCTGTGGAGCCTGCGGCCTGACTTTGACCGGGATTTTCACGACAGTCATCAGCACGTTATCCGTGCGGGCTACTGCGTGACCAGCGGCCTGTGCCGTAGCGATACCCTGCTGCAGGAGGTCACCGATCCCACTCAACTCCCCACCCAGGACGCGGTGGTAGTGCTGTCGGCCTCACAGATGCAGCGCATTGCCATGTTGCCGGGAAGTCGTCTGCACAGCCTGACCCGGCACGACCGGCTGGAACTTCGGGATGACAACCAGACGCTGCTGCAGCTTGTGGCTGACGACTATGGCCGCTGGTCCACATTCCATCCGCAAAGCGCGGGTACCCTGTTGCGCATTGGCCTGATTGGCCGTGAAAACGACCACCGTCAGGTTTATCCCGCTACGCTGGCTGCTCTCGGTGATGCGGCAACAGCCCTGAACCTGCGCGCGGAAGTGCATTTCCTCCCGCCAGCCAGCCTTTCCGCAGACCTGCATGAACTGAACAGCCTGCACGGCGTGGTGCTGCCGGGCGGTGCATCAATGGCGGCAGTGGCTGGGCAGATCCGGGTTGCTGAGGCTACCTTCAGCCGCACGCTGCCCACGCTGGGACTCTGTCTCGGCATGCAAAGCATGTCGACGGCGGCGGTCCGGCAAAGCAAAGGTTTTGAGCAGGCGATCCCGGCTGAAGTAGCCCCGGATGCCGCGCTGCACAGTTTTATTGCCTTTGAAGATGCCCGCCATCGCTGCGGCGTGTTGCCCTTCACTTTCAGCGGATTACCCGCTGCGATGCCGGAGATGCACTACAACCACCGTTACCGCTTCAACCCTTCTCTGCTGCCGCAACTGGCCGCCAGCGGAGTGAAAATCAGTGCAAAGACCGGCGATATCGTTGAGGGAATTTCCCTGCCCACTTTGCCGTTCTGGCACGGTGTACAGGGGCACCCGGAGCTGTTGTCACGCGCCGGGGCTCCTCATCCGCTGTTTACCGCTTTTCTGCTGGCGGCGCTTAATCCGCCAGCGTGACGCCGGTACGGGTATCGCTGGCCAGTTGTTTCATCACGCTGGTCAGCGCGGCCAGTGCTTCAGCCGAAACGGGTTTCAGCGGAGCACGCACGGTGCCACCCTTAAAACCACGCAGTGCCATTGCCGCTTTCACCAGCTGCGGCTGGCCATGCTGACGGGCCAGCGCGCGATAGTCGTACCACAGCTGATGCAGGTCGCGGGCGGTAGTGGCATCGCCTTTCTCCACCGCGCGGAAGGTGGCCAGCACCAGCTCGGGCAGCGCACCGCTGTTGGTGGTGCTGATGCCATCGAAGCCCGCCATCATCGGGCCTAAAAATGCCAGATCCGAGGCGCAGAACAGGCGCAGCTTGCCGCGCAGGCGATTGGCAATCTGATCGATAGCGGTCGGATTCAGGTCGCCCTGTTTAATGCCCACCACGCCCGGCACTTCTGCCAGTTGTTCCAGCAGGGCAGGCGACAGCGTGATGCCAATGCCCGGCGCGTTGTAAACCAGAATGCCGGTTTTTGACAGCGGGGCCATCTCGCGGAAGTAAGCCAGAATCTGCCCTTCGGTGATCTCGCTGACGTAAGGGGCAGTGACCATTGGCAGGCCGCCCAGATCGCCCGCCAGAGCGGTCAATTCACGGGTTTCACGCGGATCGGAGCTGGCGCTGCACAGCATCACCGGGATGCGATCCTGCACGCAGTCCATCACTTCGCTGAACAGCTCGCGGCGCTCGGCCAGCGACATCACCGGAAACTCACCGTAGGTGCCGCCAATCAGGATGCCGTCATAGCCCAGGCCGATCACGCGCTCAATGTTTTCACGCAGCGCAGCGAAGTCGATGTCACCCTGAGCATCAAAAGGGGTCACGGTGATATTGAAAATGCCACGCAGGCGGTCACGGCATTCGTTAATGTCTTTCATTTTTATTCCTTACAGCAAAGTTAATGGGCGGTTAAGGGTGCCAAGCTGGCGATAACCGGTTTCAGTGACCACCACGGTTTCACTGACGCCAACGGTAAATTCACCGTAGATGCGCAGGGCGGGTGGGATATGGAAAGTCATGCCCGGTTGCAGCTCGGTGGTCACGCCGCTGTACAGGCTGAGAATGCCGCCTTCGCCCCAGTCCGGTGCAAAGGACACCCCGATGGAATACCCGGTGCGCTTCTTGAAATTGTCGGTGAAACCGGCGCGATCGATAACCTGCTGGCAGGCAAGGTGCGGCGCTTCGCAGGTGGCACCGGGACGGATGGCGTCCAGCGCAGCCTGCAAGGCTTCCTGACAGACTTTCTCCATCTCCAGCGCGATGGCTGGCGGGCGGCCAAGCCAGGCAGAACGCATCAGTGCGGCATGGTAGCGATCGTGAGCGGCAGCCATCTCCAGGAATACCGGATCGTTATCCTGCATCACGCGACGACGCCAGGTGCCGTGCGGCACGCCGCTGCGCGGGCCGGTGGAGACCAGCGGTTCCATGCCGACGTATTCTGAACCGGCAGCAATGGCAGCCCCCATCATGGCGGACACCAGCGCGTTCTCGTCAGCGCCGCTGCGGATGGCGGCTATCCCGGCGAGCATCCCGGCATCCACATAGCGGGCGGCGGTAGCGATTTTCTCTACTTCTGCCGCAGATTTCACCGCACGCAGGGGTTCAATCACGCCAGCGGTATTGGCAATGGTGCCTAGCTTGCTCTGCAGCGCTTCATACACGGCCACTGGCAGGAACCAGCCGCGCTTGTCCAGCCCGATACGCTTGTTGAGCCAGTTGCGCTGTTGCAGCATGCCGACCAGAAAATCGACCGGGTTGTCGCCGTCCTGATAAATGGCGGCGTCGGAGATAAAGGTGTTGGCGATAAAGTTGAAGTATTCCAGCTGGCGGATCACAAACACCGGCTCGCCTTCAACCGGCAGCAGCAGGGCCTGGAAGGTGTAGTAGCCCGGCGTCTGCTGGCCGGTCAGCCAGAAGATGTTTTCCGGTCCGGTGACAATCATCACGTCCACGCCCGCTGCGCTCAGGCGCTCACGGGTGCGATGGATACGCTGTGCATACTCCTCCGCGCTGAAGGCGGACTCACTGCCCTGAATCACATTAATTTGTTGCATCACTAAACTCCTGAAGGAAGGTGGCGCGCGCGGCATCGAAATGCACGCCCAGGCCGGGAGAATCAATCACGTTTATCTGGCCATTGTGGTAGCGCAGGCCACTGACCGGGTCGTCGGTCAGGCCATCAGCGCCATACAGTTCGGCAAAGGCGGGTTGCAGTACGCGGCAGAGTTGCAGCGCCGCTGCGGTAGCCGCGTGGCCTTCATTCATCTGGCCGATCATAAAGGGGACATCAGCCTCCTGCAGGCGACGAGCTGCCGCCAGCGTTGGTGTGATGCCTCCCAGCTTCACCAGTTTCAGATGGCCCCATAAGGTGCCTCCGGCGGCGGCCAGTCGTTCGATGGCGGCTTCGCTGTTAAGGCTTTCATCCAGCATGATCGGAATGCCATAACCCGCCAGCTCTGCCAGCTGCGCATCCTCAGCCGGAGCAAGCGGCTGCTCGATATAGCTCAGTGCCAGCTCGCGAAGCTGTGGAAAAGCCCGCTGAGCATCGGCCAGTGACCACTGGCCGTTAACGTCAATCGCCAGCGAGACGGTTTCGCCGAAAGTTTCACGCAGCGCCCAGAGGCGAGCCAGGTCGGTGGCAAAATCGGCGATGCCGGTACGCAATTTCAGCTGGTTGAAGCCGCGCGCCACATAGGAACGCGCCTGCGCCAGCATCTGCGTTTCGCTGCCCCAGAACAGCGTCTGGTTGGTGGTGTAAGCGGGCAGGCTGTGTGGTGCTCCCAGATTTGCCGCCACGCTTTCGCCTTTCTCGCGGGCCAACAGATCGTGCAGGGCCATATCTATCAGCATGCGCGAAGGGGCCAGCAATGGGCTGTCCGGCGCATGGATCGCCTCCAGCAGCGCCTGCGCATCGCGGTGCCAGTTCCAATGCGTCAGCATCTGCATCAGGTTGCTCAGCACCTGCGCTTCGCTGTAGCCGTGCAGATACTGAATATTCAGCCGCACTTCACCGATACCATGAACGCCCTGAGATTCGAGGCGCAGCCACAGCGAATCCAGCGCGTGAACCGCGCCGGAGCTTGCCGTATGCAGTGTCACACCGGCATAGTGCAGGTCACCCCGCCACAGCTGCGCTTTCACGATGCGGACTCCGGCAGCAGCAGAGCCAGCGCGATATCCAGATAGATATGCGCTGCGGCGATAAACTCTTCGATCGGCACAAATTCATCCGGCTTATGCGCCACCGCCAGCGTGCCAGGCCCGATCACCACGCCTTTGGCCCCAAGCGCGCGGAAGTGCACCAGATCGCAACCGCCCTGAAAACCAAACGGACCTGGCTCTGACTGACCATGACGACGGCAGGCTTCCAGGCTGTGGCGTACAATCGCTTCATTGCTGTCGGTTTCGGTGGCACCACCGGTGGTAGGCTGCCAGGCAATGATTTCCGCCTCGACACCGGCATTCTGACGGGCGTGATCCAGCAGCTGTTGCAGCTCCGCTTTCACTTCGGCCTCGTCCTCGCCAGGCACCATGCGGCGATCCAGCAGCAGTTCGCAGCTGTCCGGCACCACGTTATCCGCATGGCCGCCGTGGATGCGGGTGACGGTCAGACTGGCGTTGCCGACCAGCGCATGGCAGCGGCAGCGCACCTGCTGTTGGTGAGCTTCTTCAATCAGCCCCAACAGCCTGGCCGACTGATAAATGGCATTGATTCCCAGCTCCGGCGTGCCGGAGTGCGCGGTAACGCCTTTAACCCGCACGCGCGGGCGCAGGCTGCCTTTGTGGGCAGAGAATGTGGCGTTGGACGTCGGTTCACCAATCACCGCAAAATCGATGGCGGGCGGCGCGTCGGTGGCATAGAACTTCGCACCTTCGCTGGCGACTTCCTCATCGGCGGTGAAAACGCCCATCAGCGTGCCGGACCAGTGCTGGCGATGCTCAGCCAGCAGGCGGAGTGCCTCGACCATTGCCACCAGCGGGCCTTTGGCATCGCAGGAGCCGCGACCGTACAAACGGCCTTCGCGTTCGGTCAGGGTAAAGGGATCGCTGGACCAGCCTTCACCGGCCGGCACCGTGTCCAGATGGGTGTTAAAGGCAAAGCACGGTCCGGCACCGTTTTTCAGCACGGCAATGACGTTGGTGCGTCCCGGCGCGTATTCGCTGAAGGAGAGGTCAAAACCGGCAGCCCGCAGCCAGCCCGCCACGCATTCGGCGGCTTCACGCTCCTGGCCTGGTGGGTTCTCCGTATTGATGGCGACCAGCGCGGTCAGATCCTGCTTCATGCGCACGCTGTTAACCTGATAAGTTGTCATACAAACTCCGCTGTTAATGTAAAATCTGGTCGAGGAAGCGCTTTGCCCGCTCGCTGACCTGGCCAGAGAAAAAGTCCTGGGCGGTGGCCCGTTCAAGGATTTCGCCCTCTTCCATAAACAGAATGTGGTTGGCGGCCCGGCGGGCGAAGCCCATCTCATGGGTCACCACCATACTGGTCATCCCTTCGGCGCTCAGCTCTGCCATCACTTCAACCACTTCACGGATCATCTCCGGATCGAGCGCAGAAGTTGGCTCGTCATAAAGCATCAGCTCCGGTTTCATCGCCAGTGCCCGTGCAATCGCCACGCGCTGCTGCTGGCCGCCGGACAGCTCGTCAGGGAAGTGGTCGGCTTTGTCGTGAATGCGGACTTTTGCCAGCAGGGCTTCAGCCTGTTTGCGCGCCTCAATGCGGTTAACCCCCAGCACCGTCATCGGTGCCAGCATGATGTTTTCCGCCGCGGTGAGGTGTGAAAACAGCTCGTAGTTCTGGAACACCATGCCGATGCGCTGGCGCAGCTGATGAGGTGGAACCTCGCCCCGGCTGACGTTCTGGCTGGCGAAAAAGATATCGCCGCTGTCCGCCGGGGAGAGCATATTGACGCACCGCAGCAGGGTGGATTTGCCGGAGCCGGATGGCCCAATCAGCACCACCGTCTCACCCCGGTTGATGTTTAAAGAGCAGTTCTTCAGCACCGGCTGGCGATCAAAGGCTTTGTCGATGCCGATCATTTCCAGCAAAGGTTTTTTATCCTGGCTCATGGGGTTTCCCTCGCTGGCTTGGGTAATTTCATCTGGCGTGCGCGGGCTTTCAGGCCTTTCTGGCGACGCTGTTTAGGATCCAGCACGCTCTCCAGCCAGGACTGGAAAATCATAAACAGGGTGGTCAGCAGCAGGTAATAGATGCCTGCGGCGCACAGGGCTTCAAAGTAGCGGAAGCTGGCACTGGCAGTCTGGTTTGCCACCAGCAGCAGCTCCTGCACTGCGATGACCGACACCAGCGCGCTCGACTTCAGCATGCTGATCATCTGGTTTCCCATCGGCGGCAGGACGATGCGGGCAGCCTGCGGCAGCACGACCTTGCGCATGATTTGCGGGCTGGTCATACCCAGCGCCATACCCGCTGTGCGCTGGCCGCTTTTCACTGCCTGCAGGCCGGAACGTAAAATCTCAGCCATATAGGCGCCCTCGTTCAACGAGAGCGCCAGCACTGCACAGGTAAACGCGGAGAAGCGTATGCCGAAGCCAGGCAGCACGTTGTAGACAAAGATGATTTGGAACAGCACTGGCGTGCCGCGAAACAGCCACAGATAGACAAATGCCAGCCCTTTTCCTGCGCGGAACGGGGCCTCCTGCAGCAGGGCCAGTACCAGACCCATCACCACGCCACACAACAGTGAGCAGAGGGTGATTAACAGTGTCATCCAGGCACCCTGGAGAAATTCGGGTGAAAGGAAGTACTGCCACATTAATTCGATCGACATAACGTTCTCCGGTTAAGACTGGTACGGATTAATAAATGGCCACGGAATCCGGGAAATTCCACTTCTCAATCAGTTGCTTATAGGTGCCGTTTTTCACCAGACTTTGCAGGCCTTTTTCCAGCTGGGATTTGGTTTCTTCATCGCCTTTTCGCACGGCAAAGGCAATGTGGGTGTCGGCTTCAAACTCCTCTCCCACGGCTTCAAACAGGCCTGGTTTTTCGCTGAATAGCGCGACTGTGCCAGGGGTTGAGAGGAACTCGGCATCCGCGCGCCCCTGCGCCACGGCCACGGCTGAATCGGTCGCCGCCGGGAAGGTCATCACGTTGATCTCTGCTTTGCTGGCCGCCACGCAATTTTTGTTATCTGCGCGTGCCTGGCTCTCTTCGATGCCACCCAAGGTGACGGCGATGTTTTTGCCGCACAGGGATAAATCACGACCGGTGATCTTCGCCGGATTGCCTTTCGCTACCACCACGCGGCTGCCAATTTTCAGGTAGGGCACAAAATCCACCTGAGTGGCGCGCGTCGGGTTCACGTACATCGCAGAGTTGATGATGTCCAGGCGCTTGCCCTGCAGAGCGGGGATCAGGCCTTTGAACTCCATCGACATCGGTGCCGGTTCCAGTTTGATCTCCTTGCTCAGGGCGGTGATCAAATCAATATCAAAGCCGGTGAGCTTGCCGTTCTTCATAAATTCAAACGGCATAAAGGTGGCGGCAGTGCCATAGGTCAGCTTGCCTGAGGTAACGCTTTCGGGGGCGGCCTGGCTGACTGCTGGCAGCAACAGCCCGGCTAACATCAGGCCACTGAGGCCACGTAACATTAAAGAGGTGCTGGTCATACTCGTCTCCTGGAGAAGATTTAAATTGAATTTTGTGAATCAACAAATACAATCCTGGTTGCAAAAAAAATGCCTCTTTTTGATGCACTCTGCACGGTTATCGTGCAATTCCTGCTTTGTTTCGCAGCAGCCTGGCGGCTGTGTTATTGTATCTTCAGACCACAATAATGCATTTCAGGAAACCTTCCCCATGCAGTCTGACTCTACCGCGAGCAGTCTCCGGATAGCCCGGCAAATCCTTGACCTGATTTATGAAGCAAGATTCGATCCAGGTCATCATTTACGTGAACAACATCTGGCCGACGCGCTGGGTGTTTCGCGCACGCCGGTGCGTGCCGGGCTGAAGGAATTAACCCGACTGGGCGCGGTGGAAGCCCGGCCTAATCAGGGGTTTTTTCTGTTAAAAAGTGCGGATGCGCTGCAACAGATCGAAATTGAGCAACCGAAAAGCACCGACCAGACTCTGTATGAATTACTGGTGCGGGATCGCATTGCGGGAGCGCTGCCGGAATCGTTCACCCAGACCGGGATCGGCCAGCGCTATGAGGTTGACCGCGGCGTGCTGGCCCGCACGCTGGTGAAGCTGTCGGAGGATGGCCTGATTGCCCGCAATGCCGGGCACGGCTGGCGTTTTCAGCAGACGCTGAACTCAGAAGTGGCGCTGCGCAACAGCTACGGTTTTCGCCTGATGATTGAACCGGCCGCGCTGCTGACGCCGCACCTCAGGGTGGATCGCCAACTGCTGAAGCGCCTGCGTGCGCAGCATCTGCGGCTGATTACCCATCCCGACATTACCCAGGTACCCGCCAGAGAAATCTTCGAGACGGATGCATCCTTCCACGAACTGCTGGCGGAAGCCAGTGGCAATCTGTTTGTTCTGCAGGCCATCCAGCAGCAAAACCGGCTGCGGCGGCTGATGGAGTTTGGCAGCTACCACAACAAGCGACGGGTTAAGGCCTGGTGCGAGGAGCACGTGGCGATCATCGATGCGCTGCGGGATAACAAAGCGGAACTGGCTGCCGAATTGATGAGACAACATCTGCAATCCGCCTGCGACCAGGTAAATTTAAAAGCCGCCCGGTGATAACCGGCATCATTTTTGCACATTACGATCCTGAAAATACAATCAGGAGGCTTTATGGATTTGCAAATACAGCAGCGAGTGGCGCTGGTATGTGGGGCGGGAAGTGGGTTAGGGCGGGCGATTGCTCAGTCTCTGGCAAAGGAAGGCGTCAGGGTGGCGGTATGCGGCCGAAATGCGGAGAAACTGGCGGAAACCATTGCTGCCATTACTGAGCAGGGCGGAACCGCTCGTGCCTGGACGCTGGATCTGGCCGCGCCAGAGAATTTTGACGGGATGCTGGAGGAGATCCGTCAGCACTGGGGCGATGTTGATATTCTGGTGAATAACTCCGGTGGTCCACCGCCAGCCCAGGCACAGGGCACTGATGCCGCTGTGTGGCAACAGCAGTTCAACCTTATGGTGGCCTCGCTGATCCAACTGACGGATAAAGTGCTGCCCGCCATGCGTAAGCAGGGCTGGGGGCGCATCATTACCACTACCTCTTCCGGCGTGGTTGCCCCGATTGCTAACCTGGCTTTATCTAATGCGTTACGCATGAGCCTGCTGGGCTGGTCTAAAACCCTGGCCAGCGAAGTTGCTGCTGATGGCGTGACGGTGAATGTCATGGTGCCGGGCCGCATCGCCACTGCCCGCGTCAGCCAGCTTGATGCGATCAAGGCCGGACGCGAGAACAGCACGGCGGAAGAAGTGGCAGAAAAGAGCCGCAAAACTATCCCCGCTGGCCGCTACGGCGAGCCTGAAGAGTATGGTGCGACGGCGGCCTTCCTCGCAGGTGTTCCCGCCAGCTATATCACTGGCTCGGTGATCCGGGTTGATGGCGGGCTGATCTCCTCCATGTAAACCCAGGTGCATTCCGGAAGCGGGGAGCCTCGCTTCCGGTTGCCCTGGCGAGCTGATATTCTCGGCGGGTGGCTGAAATTTATCACCTGTTTCCGGGAAAAGGCTTTGTTATGAACCTGTCTCAGCAAAATATCCACGACCTTAATACTGTTGCCCGCTGGCTGGCAGAAGACGATCTGAACGCTGGCGAACAGCAGATCGACAGTGGCAGGCGCACTCCGGTGGTCAACGCAGAGATAATGATCCTGGCGGGCCACGCGATCCTGCCGAATATCACCGGTGCATTCGATTTACTGGCTGCCACCAGCCTGCCCGTGTTGTTCAGCGGCGGGGTGGGGCATTCGACCGGGCTGCTGAAGCATGCGCTGGCCTCGGCTTCACGCTATGCCCATGTCACTACCACGGCAGGCAGCGAAGCAGAGATGCTGGCCGATGCGGCAGAGCAGGGGTTCGACGTTCCCCGTGAGCGCCTTTTTATTGAAAATCAGTCACGTAACTGTGGCGAGAATGCTGACTTCAGCCTGACCTTCCTGCAAAACAATGGCGCAGTGCCGGAGCGTATTTTGCTGGTGCAGGATCCGTTAATGCAGCGCAGAACCACGGCCACCTTCCGCACTGCCTGGGCCCGGCGGGGCGTGAATGCCACATTTATCAGTTGGCCGGTGTTTGTGCCTTACCTTATTCTGCGGCAGGGGAAATGTGTTATTGCCGGAGCGGATACGCAGGAAGGATTATGGCAGCTGGATCGCTACGTTTCGATGATCTTAGGTGAAGTTAAGCGCCTGCGGGATGATGAAAACGGCTACGGCCCGGCGGGAATGGGCTTTATCGAGCATCTTGATATTCCCGCAGAGGTTGAAGAGGCCAGCCAGAGGCTGGCAGGCAGCGCCGGATTGGCCGGATTGGTGCGATAGAGAGGCATCAACGGCTCTGCAGGCATCTGGCGTCAGCAGGTAATGTGCTCCGGCCAGTCAGGCCAGAGCAAACCTGGATTTAGTCGAGATCCCGCCCGTTGCTGGCAATTACTTTTTTATACCACCAGAACGACTTTTTCCGCGTGCGGGCCAGCGTGCCGTTGCCCTGGTCATCGCGGTCAACGTAGACAAAGCCGTAGCGTTTGCTCATCTCTCCGGTTGAAGCCGCCACCAGGTCAATGCAGCCCCAGCTGGTGTAGCCCATTACCGGGATACCATCCTCAATCGCCTCGCCCATCGCGCGGATATGTTCCCGCAGATAGCTGATGCGGTAATCGTCTTTAATCTCGCCGTTTTCGTTGAATTCATCCTTCGCGCCCAGACCGTTTTCCACGAGGAACAGCGGCTTCTGATAGCGGTCGTACATCATGTTCATGGTGATGCGTAATCCCAGAGGATCGATTCCCCATCCCCAGTCGCTGCGCTGCACGTGCGGGTTAGACAGTGATTTCACCACGTTGGCGGCGCTGCTGTTGTGCTCGTTCATTTCTGCCGAAGCACAGCGTGAGGCGTAGTAGCTGAAGGAGACAAAATCCACCGTATTTTTCAGGATCTCCGTGTCGCCCGGCTCCATAACAATGCTGACGCCTTTCTCACGAAACACGCGGGCTGAATAAGAGGGATAAGCGCCGCGGGCCTGCACATCAATAAAGAACAGGTTTTCCCGATCCTTCTCTAACGCCGCCCAGACATCTTCCGGCTTGCACGACCACGGATAGAAATTGCCCCCGGCCAGCATGCAGCCAACCTGGTTCTCAGGATTGACCTGATGAGCAATGCGGGTCGCCAACGCACTGGCAATCAGCTCATGATGGGTGGCCTGATACTTCACCTGATCGCGATTTTCTCCCTCTTCAAAGACCAGCCCCGCGCCGGAAAACGGGCTGGCAAGCAGGATATTGATCTCATTAAAGGTCAGCCAGTATTTCACCAGCCCGTCGAAGGCCTCAAAGCAGGTGCGTGCATAGCGGGTGAAGAACTCCACCATCCTGCGGTTACGCCATGAGCCATATTCGGTTACCAGATGCATCGGCACGTCAAAATGGCACAGTGTGACCAGCGGCTCGATGCCATGCTTACGGCATTCCCTGAAGACATCCCGATAAAATGCGATCCCCTGTTCATTGGGGGTCTGCTCGTCACCCTGAGGATAGAGTCGGCTCCAGGCGATGGAGGTGCGGAAGACGGTGAAGCCCATCTCCGCCATCAGCGCGATATCCTCTTTGTAGTGATGGTAAAAGTCGATTGCCTGATGGCTGGGGTAAAACTCATCGTCACGCAGGGTGAAGCGTTTCTCCAGCCCGAGCTTGACCGGCATACGGTGTTCGCCATGCGGCAGCATATCGACGGTGGTCAGCCCTTTGCCACCCTCCAGGTAACCCCCTTCCGACTGGTTGGCGGCCAGTGCACCGCCCCATAAAAATCCCTGCGGAAATGGCGAATCAGACATCAGTAACCCCTTTCATATGTTCAGTAACAGGTCGGCTTGCGCTGGCCGTATTGCGTGGCTCAACCTCAGTGCTGTTCTGCGCCGGTTCATCCTCCGGAATGTCTTCAAAACCGAGGATCAACGTCAGAATAAATGAGAGCACCACGGCGAGGATCATCACTCCCACCACCCAGGCCACGGTCATCGGGTTGGACGGATCGAAGAACTGCACGCTGGTAAACAGCCCTGGCGAGGCCATCGAGTGGCTGGCCAGTCCGCCGATCCCGGCAATGGCACCGCAGATAAAGCCGCTGATCACGCTGGCAATCAGCGGGCGTTTAAGGCGAACCGCAACGCCGTAAAGCGCGGGTTCAGAGATCCCGGCAACAATGGCGGAAGCCGCTGCCGCCAGCGCGGTCTGACGCAGCTCGCGGTTTTTGGTGCGATAGGCCACCGCCAGCGAAGAGCCGCCCAGTGACAGGTTTGCCCCGATCTCCGAGGGCATCACCATGCCCTCTTTGCCGGTTTCTGCGATGGTCTGAATGATGGTTGGCGTAAAGACGCGGTGCATCCCGGTGACCACCAGCAGCGGCCAGATAGCGCCCATAATCGCCACCGACAGCCAGCCCAGATAGCCGTGAACGGTGTACACCACGGTGGAGATCCCGCTGCCGATCCAGATCCCCGCCGGGCCGATAAAGACAATGGCGATCGGCGCGGCAATCAGCACGATCAGCATCGGTTTCAGGAAGTTTTTCGTCACCGCCGGGGTGATGCGATCGACCCATTTTTCGATATACGACAGGATCCAGGTCATACACAGCGCCGGGATCACCGTATAGGTGTATTTCACTGCGGTGACGGGGATGAAGGTGAATGAGACGGGCTGACCCTGAGCGGCTTTAGCCATCAGATCGATAAAATTGGGGTGGACCAGTACCCCGGCAATGGCGATTGCCAGCGATAAATTGGTTTTAAACTTCAGTGCGGCAGAGGCCGCGACCATCACCGGCAGGAAGAAGAAGGCCCCGTCACCGATTACATTCAGCAGCACCAGCGTGGTCGATCCCTTCTCAAACACGCCAGCCATATCGAGGATCATCGCCAGCAGCTTAACCATTGATCCGCCGATAATTGCCGGGATCAGCGGTGACATAGTGCCGATCAGCGCATCAAGGATCCCGCTCCCGATACTCTTCAGCGTTATTTTACGTTTACCGGCAGGTTGAGCGGCCGATCCGCCTGGCGAGCCGAGGTTCAGCACCTCCTGATAAGCTTTGCCGACGTTGTTACCGATAATCACCTGGCACTGGGTATCGGTATTCACCACGCCCATCACGCCGTCAATGGCTTTCAGCCTGGGGTGGTCGACTTTCTGGCGATCCCTGACCACAAAGCGCAGTCGGGTCATGCAGTGGGTGACGGCTTCGATATTATCAAGACCGCCCAGCGCGCTGACGATATGCTGAGAAACCTGGGCATAATCTTTTGCCATTTTTTGTGTCTCCGGAGGCTGTAGGCAGAGGTATACCGGTATGTGCTCGTTATTTATCAATGAATTAATTTGTATCCGGCGAAAGCTCAACAGCTGCTTTTCGCCCGAGTGCGCACAGTTAAGATCCTGTCGGATCGCATTGTAGGAAACCGGTTTCACAAAATAATGTTTAGACTCCTCTATCAATACAAGAAATAAAAATATTACGTTTTCATTTTGTGATCGTGATCGCTGGAAAAGGCACGCGGGCTGGTCGGGCGGGAGGGCAAAAATACTTCCAATAATGAGGGAGTTGAGTAGACTGCTGGCAGCTATCGTGATGAAGAGATGAAAAGCATGACAACTATACTTGAGGTGGCAAAGAAAGCGGGCGTCTCCAAGGCGACCGTCTCCCGGGTGTTGTCAGGCAACGGCTACGTCAGTGAAGAGACTAAAGCGCGGGTATTCAGCGCCATACAGGATACGGGCTACCGGCCGAATCTGCTGGCCCGTAACCTTGCCACTAAATCCACGCAAACCCTCGGCCTGGTGGTCACCAACACGCTATACAGCGGCAATTACTTTAGCGAAATCCTCGTCCACTCCGCCAGAATGATGGAGCAGCATGGTCGCCAGCTGATCCTTGCCGACGGCAAACACAGCGCGGAAGAGGAGCGGGCAGCGATCGACTTCCTGCTGGATCTCCGCTGTGATGGGATCATTATCTACCCCCGTTTTCTGACCATTGCTGAAATGGACGAGATCATCGCCCGACATAAGCAGCCGATTATGGTGATCAACCGGCAGCTGCGGGCGAACCAGAGTTACTGCATTTACAGCGATCAGAAAGGATCTGGTCAGCTGGCTGTCGATTATCTGCTGGAACAGGGCCACCGCGATATCGCCTTTATCACCGGTTCGCTGGATTCACCCACCGGGGTGGAGCGCCTGTCAGGTTATAAAACGTCGTTAGCGAAACACGGTATTCCGCTGCGAGAAGAGCTGATCGTTAACGGTAAATGGACGGCGCAAAGCGGGATGGAAGCTGCCACAAAGCTGCTGGCAGGCGGAACGCCATTCAGTGCGCTGGTCGCCAGCAATGATGACATGGCCGTTGGCGCGCTGAAAGCGCTGGCGGAACAGGGCGTGCGGGTGCCGGAGCAGGTCTCGCTGATTGGTTTTGATGATATCGCGCTGGCCCCGTTTACCCAGCCTTCACTGACCACGATGAAAGTGCCGTTAACTGAGATGATGAAAGAAACCATCGACCGGCTGGTTGCCATGCTTGACGGCGGTGAACTGAAGCCGCGCACCGATTTTTCCGCCAGCCTGGTGCTGCGCGATTCTGTTGCACCGGGGCCTTTCAGTCAGCGGTAGCGTTGATTCTTTCTGGCCCATTTAGTCAGCAGTAGCATTGTTTATTTCCGGGACTTTCAGTCAGCAGTAACGTTGTTTTCCAGATCCCTCGCCGTCAGCCACAGCCGGGTATCAAACTCCAGCTGGTGGTACTGCGGCTCCATATGGCAACAAAGCTGATAGAAGGCTTTGTTGTGATCCTTCTCTTTGATGTGGGCCAACTCGTGCACCACGATCATCCGCAAAAACGCCTCGGGTGCCTGTTTAAAAATGGTGGCCACGCGGATCTCCGCCCTGGCCTTCAGCTTGCCGCCCTGCACGCGCGAAATGGCAGTATGCAGCCCAAGCGCATGCTTCATCACTTTGATTTTATTGTCGTAAAAGACTTTATTCAGTTGCGGCGCGTTACGCAGTGACTGGTTCTTCAGATCCAGCGCGTAGTCGTACAGCGCTTTATCGCTGGTGATGTTGTGGCTGTCGGGGTAGCGCTTTTGCAGCACTTCCCCCAGCCGCTGCTGTTCGATCAGCGTGCGTACCTGGGCCAGCAGGGATTCGGGATAGCCTTGCAGATAAGTAAGGGACGACATGCTGACTCCGGAAAAGAAAAACGACCCACAGGGGTAAACCGGCAGGGAGTTTACCACGGCTGGGATCCCGCAGGTTAATATAGCCGAGGCTTAGATTGTTAGCCAAGGTTGTATATTGCTGAAAAATAAGGTTTTTTAAATTCTGCTTTTGTGGCAGAATCGCCGCCTCGATTTGAAGAACAATAAAATTAGCGGTGTTTTTTTTATGGCGTTTTCAATTTTTCAGCTGGTCGTTTCCTTATTGATCATCGTGGTGGCCGCTGAGATTTTCACCAATGCGCTGGAGCATTTAGGGCAGAAACTGAAGATTTCTGAAGGAGTCACCGGTTCGTTGTTTGCGGCTGTCGGCACTGCGCTGCCGGAAACGATTGTGCCGATCATCGCCATTGCTTCCGGCACGGCGGTTTCAGCCCACAACGAAGAGATTGGCGTTGGAGCGATACTCGGCGCGCCGCTGATGCTCTCCACCTTATCGGTGTTTATCATGGCGCTGGCGGTGGTGGGAAGCCGGGGACTGAACGGCGATATCCGGCCAGAACCGCGCGGTTTCCGCCGGGATACCCGCTTCTTCTTACTGGCCTTTATCATTGCGGCCACCACCATGTTTATCCCGCATTCCAACACAATGTTGCGGGCAACCATCAGTGGGTCACTGATCGGCCTTTATGTTATCTATGTGATTTTAACCGTGCATGCTTCAAAGCAGCTGGTGCAGACGGGTGAGGTAACCGAAGCGGGCAGCCAGCTGTTGCTGAACAGGGTCGGCCTGCCGGTTAATCTGCTGACTATTTTGCTGCAGGTATTTATCGGCACGGGCATACTGGTCGGCGGGGCTTTCTGGTTTATTGACGGCGTGCAGGATGCTTCCGGCCTGCTGGGAATTTCTGCGCTGCTGCTTTCGCTGATCATCATCCCGATCGCCACCGAGCTGCCAGAGAAGATCAACAGCGTACTGTGGATCAGAAAAAATAAGGATACTCTGGCGCTGGGCAATATCACTGGCGCGATGGTCTTTCAGGGCACCATCTTGCCTTCCCTGGGGATTATGCTGACGCCGTGGGAGCCGCGTTCCGAGGTGCTGCTGGGGGTGATCATTACCCTGATAGCCGCCTTCTGGCTCTGGCTGAATGCGACCCGCAAGCAGCTGAAAATCTGGGCGCTGGGGGGGAATGGCCTGCTCTATATTATCTATATTGCGATTTCGCTGTTCTACCAGAAGCATGTTTGAGCGGCGACTGACGGTCCTGGCTAAGAAAAACGTTTACTGTCGGCCCGTTTTAGGGGATAAATCGCGGGAATTTTTACCATGCCGGAGATCCCATGAGCGAATTAGAACTGAGCCACCGCACGCTGACACTGCACCGTTTTCCCCAGACGCGCGAAGAGAGCCCACTACAGGCGTGGGATGCTGCCGATGAATACCTGCTGCAGCATGTGGCTGATGCTTCAGCTAACGGCCCGACATTTATCTTTAATGACACCTTTGGGGCGCTGGCCTGTGCGTTGGTCGGCGAAGAGCTGTACAGCATCAGCGATTCGTTGATGGGTCAGCTGGCCACGCGCCACAACCTGACTATGAACGGCATGGATGAAGGGGAAGTGCACTTCCTCGACAGCCTTGCTTCACTGCCGCTGTCTCCCGCCCGCGTGCTGATTAAGATCCCGAAAACGCTGGCGCTGCTGGAGCAACAGCTGCGGTCACTGCGCAGCGTGGTCACGCCTGAAACGCAGATTGTTGCGGCAGGCAAAGCGAAGGATATCCACACTTCCACACTGCAATTGTTCGAGCGCGTGCTGGGAACCACCACCACCTCGCTGGCGGTGAAAAAAGCTCGCCTGATTTTCTGTACGCCAACGCTGCCGAACCTTGCGGACGCCCCGGAAACGTATTCCTGGATGCTCGAAGGCACCGACTACCGTATTCACAATCACGCCAACGTATTTGCCCGCAGCGGACTGGACGTGGGCGGTCGCTTCTTTATGGCGAATCTGCCAGACAATATTGACGGTGAGATTGTCGATCTGGGCTGTGGCAACGGGGTGATTGGTCTGAAGGCGCTGGAGCAAAACCCGGCGGCAGAGATGCATTTTGTGGATGAATCCTGGATGGCCGTGGCGTCCAGCCGGATGAACGTGGAAGTTAACCGACCGGAAGACCTGGATCGCTGCCACTTTACGGTCAATAACTCGCTGGCTGGTTTCCCTTCCGATCGTCTGCATGCGGTGCTGTGTAACCCGCCATTCCATCAGCAAAACACCCTGACCGACTACATTGCCTGGCAGATGTTCCGCGATGCCCGCCGCTGCTTACAGTACGGCGGAGAGCTGCGTATCGTGGGTAACCGTCATCTCGACTACTACCGCAAAATGAAGAAGCTGTTTGGCAACTGCACCACCGTGGCCTCTAACCAGAAGTTCGTGATCCTGCGTTCGGTGAAACTGCGCTGATTTGCACTTATCGCCGCTTTATCCAGGAGAATCGCTGCTGATAGCCGTGGTTAAAATGGGTGTTGCGGCGATAGCTCGCCTGCTCTTCAGCCATGCAATAAGTACACACCTCACTCAGTTCTATTTGCGCTTCCGGCACGCCTTCCCTGATCGCCATTCGCTTGGCAAGCAGCGGTAAATCAAACCACACGCCCTGAGTGGTGCCTTTCGCCTGAGGGCGGATGGCCTTTGGGTTGCCGATCTGCTGTTTTGTATGGGCCACCAGCGGCACCAGGTTGTTGAGGTTTTCCTCTCTGATACTTGCCATCTTTTCCTCGCCCAGCTCATAACAGCAGGGGCCAATTGACGGGCCTATGGCAAGAGTCAGGCTGTCCGGCGTCGCGCCAAGTTCGCACAAGCGGCGGAGAGTGTTAATCAGCACGCCGCCGAGCGCGCCATTCAGCCCGGCATGCACGGCGGCGACCTGCTGCTGGCGACTGTCGGCAATCAGGATTGGCAGGCAGTCTGCGGTATAAATCGCAACCGGGCGCGTGCCGGTCCCTATCAGCCCGTCGGCCTGGCAGCTTTTGACCGGCAGCGCTTCGCTGTCCAGCACCACATCAGGTGTATGGCGCTGGTGGTTGTAGATGCTCTCTTCCGGCGGTCGCTCACCAGCGGCCAGGAAGGCATGGTCAAGCCAGTCGAATGAGGAGAGCAGGGTGGAGCGATAAGCGTTCAACATCACAATGTCCTGGTTTCGGCAATCTTTACTAACAATAGCTTCACATTATGCCTGAGATGCGACATTTTTAAGGCGTTAATTCGAAAGCGTTTCCGGTAAATGACAGAATGGAGCCCCACTTTGATAATGAAAAAAACATCGTTGTTAAGCACCAGCCTGCTGATGGCTCTGGCGCTGTCCGGCTGTGCCACGCAGAAACCCGATGCCGCTGACCAGCTCAATCAACAGTCGGTGATGGCGCTGAACTGGTTCCAGCAGTCTGGCGAGTATCAGGTGCTGGCGTATCAGGCCTTTAACTTCGCCACGCTGGCCTATGATAAAGCGCCGTCGCTGACCGGCAAACCGAAAGCGGTGATTGTCGATCTGGATGAAACGATGATCGACAACAGCGCCTACAGCGCGTGGCAGGTAAAGGCCGGTCAGCCGTATGCCGACCAGACCTGGTCCACCTGGACTCAGGCGCGTCAGGCAACTGCCGTGCCGGGTGCGGTGAATTTTGCTAATTATGTAAACAGTCACGGCGGCACGATGTTTTACGTCTCCAACCGTGACAGTAAGGATGCTGCGGCCACGGCGGATAACCTGAAGCGCCTGGGCTTTACCGGCGTGAACGAGAAAACGCTGCGCCTGAAAACCGACAGCTCCAACAAGCAGGCCCGTTTTGATGCCATCAGGGCGGAAGGGTACAACGTGGTGCTGTATATCGGCGATAACCTGAACGATTATGGTGCGGCCACTTACCATCAGGGCAACGCCCAGCGTCGGGCATTTGTGAACCAGAATAGCCGGCTGTTCGGCACCCAGTTTATTATTCTGCCTAACCCGCTTTACGGCGACTGGGAGAGCGGGCTTGGCGAGGGCTATAACAAGCTGACGCCAGAACAGAAGTTGCAGACCCGTGACGCCAACCTGAAGGCCTGGAGTGGGAAATAAGGGAAATCTGCGCGGGGGTGAATGAATCAGCCCCCTGCAGATGAGGTATGCACGAACGGGGCGAAATATATTCCGCCCCAACCAAAGATGTACCCGGCAGGTGATGGCGGAATTATTTCCGCCCGCTTTATCAGATCGTCAGCGCTAAACGAGTGCCCTGGGCTATCGCCCGGCGGGCATCCAGCTCCAGCGCCACATCGGCACCTCCGATGATATGCACGGTTTTTCCCAACTGATCTAAGGCAGCGGCCAGCCGCCGGTTTGGTTCCTGTCCTGCGCAAATCACCACGTTATCCACCTGCAGCACTTCCGGCCGGCCCTCGCGCAGGATATGCAGCCCCTCGTCATCAATCTTCTGATACTCCACGCTGCCCCACATAACGACGCGACGCATCTGCAGGCTGGCGCGGTGGATCCAGCCGGTGGTTTTGCCCAGAGCGGCTCCCGGTTTCCCCGGTTTGCGCTGCAGTAGCCAGATCTGCCTTTCAGGCTGCGGATAAACTGGTGCAGTCAGCCCGCCCGGCTGTTCCAGCGTCTGGTCGATGCCCCATTCAGCACAGAAGGTGGCAACATTCAGGCTGGTGGACTCACCGTGCTGGCTCAGATACTCGGCGGTATCAAACCCAATGCCACCTGCACCAATGATCGCCACGCGATTGCCGACCGGCTTTTTATCCCGCAGTACGTCAAGATAGCTCAGCACACTGGGGTGAGTAATGCCTGCAATCTCAGGCGTGCGGGGAGTAACGCCGGTCGCCAGTACCACTTCATCAAAGCCCGACAGGTCAGTGGCGGTCACCTGCTGGTTGAGGCGCAGCGTCACGCCATTGATTTCCAGCTGGCGGCGGAAGTAGCGCAGCGTCTCACTGAACTCCTCCTTGCCGGGGATCTGCCGCGCAATGTTGAACTGGCCGCCTATGTCCGTCGCCTGGTCAAACAGGGTGACCTGATGGCCGCGTCCGGCGGCATTCACCGCAAACGCCAGCCCGGCGGGGCCAGCGCCAACCACGGCCAGTTTTTTCGGCTGGTGGGCAACGGTCAGCAGCATCTCGGTTTCATGGCAGGCGCGTGGATTCACCAGGCAGGAGGTCAGCTTCCCGGCAAAAATCTGGTCGAGGCAGGCCTGATTGCAGCCGATACAGGTGTTAATCTCATCACTGCGACCAGCCTGTGCTTTCTGCACGAACTCTGCATCCGCGAGGAAGGGGCGCGCCATGGAAACCATATCGGCACAGCCTTCATCCAGCAGCGCCTGCGCCACATCCGGATGGTTGATGCGGTTAGTGGTGATGACCGGCACGCTCAGGTGCTGGCGCAGCTGCTTCGTCACCCAGCCAAACCCTCCGCGCGGCACCGAAGTGGCGATAGTGGGGATCCTCGCCTCGTGCCAGCCAATGCCGGTGTTAATCAGCGTGGCACCGGCATGTTCAATGGCTTTCGCCAGCCGCACCGTTTGCTGCAGCGTGTTGCCCTGTTCCACCAGATCGAGCATCGACAGGCGATAAATAATGATAAATTCCCGTCCGACCGCTTCCCGTAACGCACGGACAATCTCTACGGCAAATCGCATCCGGCGAGTCTCATCCCCGCCCCATTCGTCATCGCGCTGGTTGGTTCTGGCCGCCAGAAACTGGTTAATCAGGTAGCCTTCCGAGCCCATAATTTCGACACCGTCATAGCCTGCCTCTTTCGCCAGCGCAGCGCAGCGGGCAAAGTCACCGATCAGTGCCAGAATATCGTCGTTATTCAGCGCGTTGGGCTTAAATGGGTTGATCGGAGCCTGCAACGGGGAAGGGGCGACCAGTGAGGGCTGGTAGCTGTAACGGCCCGCATGCAGGATTTGCAGAGCAATTTTGCCTCCGGCCTGATGCACCGCTTCCGTCACTTCGCGATGATGAGCCAGCTGGCTGGGGTGATTCAGTACCGACGCGCCCGCCATGACCACGCCTTCCGGAGAAGGGGAAATCCCACCGGTAACAATCAAAGCCACGCCCGCAGCGGCTCGTTCAGCGTAAAACGCCGCCAGACGACGCGATCCGTCAGGATGTTCTTCCAGCCCGGTGTGCATCGAACCCATCAGCACGCGATTTTTCAGCCGGGTGAAGCCCAGATCCAGAGGAGAAAAAAGAGAAGCACTCATAGCAGCCTGCAGGTAAGTGGTCGGATGAGTTTACTGTAGCGGCGAAAATCGCTTTCGGAAAGTGACTTGCCTGGATGTGTGATGTGCGCCTGATTATTGGCTCACCCCGGCGGCATGGCAGGCAGGTTGCGGCTACAACTTAATCATCTCTGGCTGTTTTGATGCAAGGAACTACGATGCCCATAACCATAATTGCCGTTGGCGTGATCCTGCTGCTGGTACTGATGATCGTCTTTAAAGTGAACGGATTTATTGCGCTGGTCTTTATCTCTGCCGTGGTGGGGATGGCGGAGGGGATGACGCCGCTGGCGGTGGTGGCCTCGATCCAGAAAGGGATCGGCGGCACGCTCGGCAGCCTGGCGATGATCCTTGGCTTTGGGGCCATGCTAGGCAGGCTGGTTTCCGATACTGGTGCTGCGCAACGGGTGGCGACCACGCTGATTGCCGCCTTCGGGAAAAAACGCCTGCAGTGGGCGCTGGTGGTCACCGGGCTGATTGTCGGGCTGGCGATGTTCTATGAGGTGGGCTTTGTGCTGTTGCTGCCGCTGGTTTTCACTATCGTGGCGGCGGCAAACCTTCCCCTGCTGTATGTTGGCGTGCCGATGGTGGCCGCGCTGTCGGTGACGCACTGCTTCCTGCCGCCGCATCCCGGTCCAACGGCCATTGCCACCATTTTTGGGGCGAACATCGGCACCACGCTGCTTTACGGGCTGATTATTACCCTGCCGACGGTAATTATTGCCGGGCCGGTCTTCTCCCGCTTCCTGAAAAGCTTTGAAAGAAAGCCGCCGGAAGGGCTGTTTAACCCGAAAATCTTTGAAGAGCACGAGATGCCAGGCTTCTGGATCAGCATCTTTGCGGCGGTCATCCCGGTGATCCTGATGGCAATTGCCGCCGTCTGCGAGCTGACCATGCCGAAAGAGAACGCAATCAGGCAGTTTTTTGAATTTATCGGCAACCCCGCTGTGGCGCTGTTTATTGCCGTGGTGGTGGCGGTGCTGACGCTGGGGCTGCGCAACGGCCGTAAGATGAACGAGGTGATGGATATCTGTGGCAGTTCAATTGCGGCTATCGCCATGATTGTGTTCATTATTGCCGGTGGCGGTGCGTTTAAACAGGTGCTGGTGGACAGCGGGGTGGGCAACTACATTGCCGGGCTGATGAAAGGATCGTCTCTGTCGCCGCTGCTGATGTGCTGGACGGTGGCAGCCATGCTGCGCGTGGCGTTGGGATCGGCAACCGTCGCGGCGATCACGACTGCGGGGATCGTCACGCCGATTATCGCCATTACCCACACCGATCCGGCGCTGATGGTGCTGGCGGTTGGATCCGGCAGCGTGATCGCCTCGCACGTTAACGATCCGGGCTTCTGGTTGTTCAAAGGCTATTTCAATCTGACCGTGGTGGAAACGCTGAAAACCTGGACGGTGATGGAAACGCTGATCTCGTTCCTCGGTCTGGCAGGTGTGCTGATGATTAACGCGGTGATCCACTGAACGGACCCCCTTCAGCCCTGTCTGGCTCCTGATCTTCTTCGTTAAATGAAATCGTATATAGCGTTCCGCGGCTCATATGCAAAGGAGAAAAGGATGCATCTGTTTATGTTTTATGTTGGTGGCAATGCGGGCAAGTCAAATATTGAAGTGCATGATATTCAGTTTGTGGCTGCCGACACTCCGGAAGCCGCGTGGCCGGCTCTGCGTGAAGCCTGGTTCGGTGACGCGGATAAAATCCATATTGATGGTTATGCGCGCATTACCTGGGCGGACGGCTACAAAGTCAGTCTCAGCACCACGCCGGCCAGCAGCGATAAAAAGCTGTTCTTTGCGAATGCAGGTGGCTATACCCCTGAGACGCTGGCCGAGCTACATGCTTTCGACCTCTTTGTTGCCAGCAACGTGAAAGAGGCAAAGAAAAAAGGGCTTGACGTGCTGCTCCGCGGTGCCGATCAGCAGCATAAAGATAATCTCAAGGATGTTGACGATTGTCTGCTGCTGGAGAAGATTGACGACTACTATATCCAGCTGGAACCGGATGAGGCAGGCTCGCCGTTTAAGCCGGAATGGCAGGGATATCAGCCTATCGGGGTTTAACCCAGTTCCTCCACTGCCTGGATAATGTGCTGAATAACCCGCTGCGCCGCCCGTGAAAGCTGGCGGGACGGTGCGGTACAGAGTGCCAGCGTCAGTGGCCGCACCGGCATCCCCTTCAGCGGAATAAAGCATAACATTCCCTCCCTGACCTCATCCAGCACGTCCAGCTGGCTCAGAATACTCAGCCCGCTTCCTCCTTTGATCAGCGACTTGATTAAGCGGATATCGTTGCAGACGATAATGTTCTCCGGCGAAAAGTTGTGACGCCGGTAGAGCATCTCCACGCGGTCGTGCACGATCAACGGCGCGCCAGGCAGAATATGCCGCTCATTACTCAACTGACCCGGCGACAAGGTTTCCTGCTCACTTAGCGGGTGATCGGCCTGTAAAACCACGCCCAGCGGCAGCTCGGCAAAGGCAATAACTTCCAGTCCCGCCTGCCCTTCAGGATCGAGGATCAGCCCGAAATCAAGCTCCGCGTCGCGGATCCGCTGGCTGATGGTCTGGCTGTCGGCCACGCTGAGATCGAGGCGCAGCCACGGATGTTCAGCTGCCACAGAGGAGAAGATCCTTGCCATCTTCCCTTCGTTCATCGCCTGGATTAACCCGACGCTGACGTTCCCGCGTTTCAACCCCTGGATCTCATCAAACCGCTCAAGCGTCCGCTGGAATTCCCGCTGCCAGCGGCGAATGTCGGTATAAAGAAGCTCCCCCGCCGTGGTCAGCCGCATCCCGTCCGGCAGACGTTCGAACAGGCGGGTGTTGAGCTCTTCTTCCGCCTGCAGGATCTGACGATTAATGGCTGAAGCAGAAACGTGTAGTTTTTCAGCGGCTTTACGCAGGCTACCGCTGCGGGCCACCTCGGCGAAATAGTGGGAAAAACGCGAAAATGGGATCATGGCGTTGCCTGTATCGTTTTTTGCAACAGGTAAGTGAGAAAACAGTTATGGATCGCAACAGCCTCTCCTGTCAAAAATAATCTCAACATAACAATGCGGACCGGCAATGACCGGCCCAGTGTGAGCAAACCGACAGGTAGATAACCATGAACAAGCCAACCCCACCCGCACACTGCACTTTTGAACCCGACGACTGGCTGCGACTGGCCCGCTGCTGGCATCCGGTGGCCCGCTCCTGTGAGATCGCTGGTGCGCCCGCTAAAGCGGTCTTGCTGGACGAGCAACTGGTGATTTACCGCATTGACGGCAAGGTTGTGGTGGCGAAAGACGTCTGTCCGCACCGTGGCGTACCGCTGACGCTGGGATTCCACGATGAGCATGGCATTGTATGCCCTTATCATGGCCTGCGCTTTGGTGAGGATGGGCACTGCAACCGCATCCCTTCCAGTCCGCAGCAGGCGATCCCGGCCAAGCTGAACCTGCTGACTTTTGCGGTGGAAGAGCGCTTCGGGCTGATCTGGGTCTGCATGGCACCGGAAGAGGGCAAGCTGCCTGACCTGCCGAAGATGCCGCACTGGGAAGATCACGGCTTCCAGCAGATCGTTTGTCCGCACTTTGACGTGGCTGGTTTTGCCGGTCGCCAGGTGGAAGGCTTCCTCGATGTGGCGCACTTCGCCTGGATCCACACCGAGACGTTTGCCGATCCGGAAAATCAGGAAGTGCCGCCTTATAACGCGGTTGAAACGGATTACGGTTTCAGCGTGGACTACTGGAGTTCGGTCGCCAACTATCCGGCAGGTTCCGATCTGCATGCGCCGGAAGGTTTCCAGTGGCTGCGTCATTTTGAGATGTACCTTCCGTTCACCGCGACGCTGACCATTCACTTCCCGGGCGAAGCACGACTGGCGATTATGAACGCCGCTTCGCCGGTATCGGCGCGGAAAACGCGGATGTTTGCGCCAATTGCACGTAATTTTGATCTGCACGTACCGGTTGAGGATGTACATTCTTTCAACCATCGCATCTTCGAAGAAGATCGGCTGATGGTGGAAACCCAGCGCCCGGAACGCCTGCCGCTGGATCTGACTCTGGAGGCGCACATTCCGGCCGACCGCAGCTCGATTGCCTACCGTCGCGGCCTGAAACGTCAGGGCTTCGGCGAGTTCTTCCTGGTGTAGTGAGGGGGCAATGATGAACACCTTAAAAGTTGTTGTGGACGCGATGTCCCGCCAGGGGAAAGGCAACGTGGCGCTGCGACTGGTTGCGGAAAACGGGCAGCCTCTGCCGGAGTGGGAGGCGGGGGCGCACATCGATCTGCATCTGGGTAACGGAATGATCCGCCAGTATTCGCTGACCGGTTCGCCTTCCCGGCACGATCGTTATCTGATCTGTGTCCGGCTGGAATCGCTGTCCCGTGGCGGCTCGCGTTATATCCATGACACGCTGCGGCTGGGGCAGACGCTGACCATCTCCGCGCCACGGAACGTCTTCAGCCTGATGCCCGCCAGCAAAGTGGTGCTGATGGCGGCTGGGATCGGTATCACGCCGTTGCTGGCGATGATTGAAAAACTTGAGGAGAGCGGCACGGCGTTTGCGCTGCATTACTATCTGAAAGACAGAGAGAGCACCGCTTTTTTGCGTGACTTATCACGTCGCTATCAGCACGGGAATTGCACCATCTGGTACAGCAGCGAAGGCAACAGCCCTCGCCAGCATCTTCCAGCCGATTTGCTGGAACCCGCGCCGGGTACGCGGCTGTATATGTGCGGGCCGGATGGGTTTATGTCACACGTTCGTCGCCAGGCGCTGGCGCAGGGCTGGCCGGAGGAGGCGCTGCATGCCGAAGCCTTTATGGCCGCGCCGCTGGCTGCAGTAAACGGCGAGGGGGATGATGTGTTCACCATCACTCTGGCTTCCTCGGGGGCCAGTTGGCCGGTTCCGGCAGATAAAACCATTGCGCAGGTGTTGCAGGACAATGGCGTGAATGTGCCGCTGTCCTGTGAGATAGGCATTTGCGGGGCCTGCCTGACTCCGGTGGTGGAAGGGACTGCCGATCACCGCGATACCGTGCAGTCAGAATCTGAGAAATGTGCTCCACAGCAGCAGGTCGCGCTGTGCTGCTCACGCAGCCATAGCAAAAACCTGGTTATTGATTTGTGATTACCCTCTGCAGTAGCTGTAGCAAAAACCTGGGTTATTGATATGTGTTAGCACTCTGCAGTTGCCGTATCAACATGGTCATCAGATACCGGGCTTGTGGCTTGCAGGTAAAATATTAATGTAAAGATGTTTAAATATTTCAGGTTGTTTCTGACAGTAATTGATAAATGAAGTTATTACTACCTGACTTATTTGTCCATAATGAAATTTAACGGAGTTGTGGAGTTAACTTAATAACAAGCAAGGATTTTAAAGTTGTAATTTTAGAATGCAGAAAGGTTGAAGCAGGTTCTGATCTTTAAAATAACCCTGATAAGCTATAGGTTTTTCTTATATATAGATATATTGAAGTTGATATATGATTTTTTATGTATCTGATTTTAATGGTTTAAGTTAAAGTAACCCCCTTTGGGATTGCCATCTTAAAAATGCCTGCCAAAAAAATAATCTGTAAGAAAGTAAATTTAATAAAAATTACATTCGTGATTATTTCTTTCTACCAGGAATAATCTTAATAAGTGTTAATAAACTAAAATGTCAGAACTTATTACAGCACTTATGTACATACTTACTGTGGAACTTATATTTCCGCTTACCCTTATTTTTTGAACTGGCGCCCAGGTTTATTCCTGTCGTCCTGAAAGAGAGACTGTATTTTGACGACACTCAAACCCCTTTTAGCGAAAAACCGCAGTTGGGCCTTACAGCGCCGCCAACGCAATCCTCACTACTTCCGGCAGAACGTGCATTCGCAACAGCCGCATTCGTTGTGGATCGGTTGCTCTGATAGTCGCGTTCCGGCGGAGGTCCTGACTGGCGCCCATCCTGGCGAACTGTTTGTGCACCGTAATATCGCCAATATGGTGGTCAGCGGCGATGATAACTTTATGAGCGTGCTGCAGTACGCGCTGGAATATCTGAAAGTCTCAAGCATTGTACTTTGTGGGCACTATGGCTGCGGCGGAGTGCAGGCAGCAGTGGCTTTGCCAGATATCCCGCTGTCTGATGAGAATTCCCCGCTCGCACGGCGCATCACCCAACTGCGTGAGGCACTGGCTCCGGGGCTGGCAGAAGCCGGTAATATTGAAGATGAAACTGAGCGCCTGAACCAACTGGTGGAGGCTAACGTGCTGGCACAGTTTGCCCACCTTATCGGCACTGAACCGGTCAGGAATGCTTGGCGGGATGGCGTGGCGCTGGATGTTTTCGGCTGCGTCTATGACCTGCAAACCGGCCATCTGAAAGAGTTGATTCAGCAACATGCACAGGAGCCTTCGTCATGAATTTATCAACGCTTCGCCAGGATATTCCCGCCGGTCTGGTGGTCTTTCTGGTTGCCTTGCCGCTCTGTCTGGGTATCGCTCAGGCCAGCGGGTTGCCGCCCTTTGTCGGACTGTTGACCGGCGTCATTGGTGGGCTGGTCGTTACCACGTTTAGTCCGTCGAAATTTGCCGTCAGCGGCCCGGCTGCCGGACTGGTGACGATTGTAACCGGGGCCATTGAGACGCTGGGATCGTTTTCTGCGCTGCTCCTGGCGCTGATTATTGCTGGCGTGCTGCAATTTCTACTGGGCGTGGCGCGCGCAGGGCGATTTATCACTCTCGTGCCTGGAACCGTGATCAAAGGGATGCTGGCGGCTATCGGTATTTTACTGATTATCCAGCAGATCCCGGTAGCGCTGGGCGCTTCAGGTGAGAACGAACTCAGCGCAATGGTGACCGGCGGAGCTTTCACGGTTTCGGTTTCTGCCATTGTGGTGTCAATGACCGGGCTGTTTATTCTGTGGTTCTGGTCCACGCCGACAGTGAAGCGGATTAAGGTGCTGAGCTGGATCCCCGGCCCGCTGGTCGCGGTGCTGTTCGGCTGTCTGGTGACGGTGGTGGGGGGCAGAATGTTCCCTGAGCTGATCGCCAGTCTGCCGCGTATTTCCCTGCCTTCGTTTGACAGCCTGCAGACGCTGACCGGTGAACTGGAGCGACCGGACTGGACGGCATGGCAGAATCCGGCGGTCTATATGATTGCCGCAACGCTGGCAATTGTGGCCAGCCTGGAAACCCTGCTGAGTCAGGAAGCGTTGAAAAAGCTGCGTCCGCAAAATCCGGCTCCTTCACCGGATAAAGAGATGCGTGCGCAGGGGATCGGTAACCTGATTAGCGGCTTCCTTGGTGGCCTGCCGATCACGGCGGTAATCGTGCGCAGTTCGGTGAATGTCAGCGTGGGCGCGCAAAGTAAAATTTCCATCCTTGTGCACGGCGTGTTGCTGCTGGTCTGCGGCCTGTATTTCAGCGAGATGCTGAATGCGATCCCGTTAGCCAGCCTGGCTGCGGTGCTGTTGCATACCGGCTATAAACTGGCGACGCCAGGGCTGTTTGTCGAACATATCCGGAAGGGAGCCCAGCAGTACGTGCCTTTTCTGGCGACAATAGGCGGCATTCTGGTATTCGGGATGCTGGCGGGGATTGGCATCGGCCTGGCAACGCAAATTTTGTTCAGCATCTACAAGAGCCACCGCAATGCGCTGCTGCTGACCCGCTACGACGATCATTATGTCCTGCGTTTTCAGCAGAACCTGACGTTTATGCATAACCCGCGCCTCAAAGTTCTGCTGGCAGAGATCCCTGAGAACAGCGTGGTGATCGTCGAACATGACAATGCTGAATATATCGATCCGGATGTGAAAGCGGTATTGCAGGATTTCGGTGAGGGTGCCGTTAAACGAGGTATTGTGCTGAATCAGTGGCCGGTACAACTGGCTTAACGGAAGGGCTTCCCCGTGAAACCGCATTGCAATTACGGCGATGCATTCTATGCTACGGTAGCCAAATGTTGGTTTCCGGGGAATAAAAATGAGATTTAACGGCCTGAGCAAAGGATTTTTCATCCTGATCCTTTTCATTGTTACCGTGGCTTTTTTAGATATTTTAGGGCCGTACTATTCATCTGTGTTGTGGGCCACCATTCTGGCCGTCATTTTCCATCCCATGAAGACAAAGCTGAAGCAGCTGATGAAGGACAGGAACGGCCTGGCGTCATTTCTGACCATCCTGGTGATCTGCCTGATCGTCATCACGCCACTGCTGATCGTCGCTTCTTCAATGGCGATGGAGTTCAACGCTGTTTATGACCGCTTGCAGAACAATAACACCCAGTTGCCGACGATACTGGCTCAGGTTATGCAGCATCTTCCGCAATGGGCTCAGCACTCGCTGGCGGAACACCAGCTGGATACTGCGGCTCGTATTCAGCAAAAACTATCCCAGGTGGCCTTACAGGGCGGACAGTATCTTGCAGGAAGCGTTTTCCTGATTGGCAAGAGCAGTTTCAGTTTTGCGGTGGGCTTCGGCATCATGCTTTATCTGCTGTTCTTCCTGCTGAAAGACGGGGCTTATCTGGTTAACCTGATCATGAAGTCATTGCCGCTCACGGAGTATGTAAAACATCACCTGCTGGTTAAGTTTGCTGCGGTTTCCCGTGCAACCGTAAAGGGTACAGTGGTGGTGGCTATCGTGCAGGGGGTACTGGGTGGTGGGGCATTCTGGTTTACCGGAATACAGGGCAGCCTGCTGTGGGGGGCGCTGATCGCCTTCCTTTCCCTGATCCCGGCTGTGGGATCTGCCATTGTCTGGGTTCCTGCCGCGGCTTACTTCTTCTTCTCAGGCATGATTTGGCAGGGCATCTTCCTGGTGGCGTTCTTTGTGGTGGTGATCGGGCTGGTTGATAACATTCTCCGTCCGCTGCTGGTGGGGAAGGACACCAAAATGCCGGATTATCTGATCCTGATTTCAACACTTGGCGGTATGGAGATCTATGGCATCAACGGCTTTGTTATCGGCCCGCTGATCGCCGCGCTGTTTATTGCCTGCTGGAACCTGCTTTCGGGCCGGGATAACGAAGATAACGTTGAAGAAATCGATGAGGAATTCATCGAAGAGGGGAAGACGCATCCTGATGCCGACCCCTCGTAACGTTCTTTGCGTTTGATCAGTATGCGGCACCATTGTGCCGCTTACTGCCCATCCTGATTCCAGCTCTGAACGATAAAGCGCAGCTGACCGCTGATCCCCGGGCTGGTAAGCTGAGATTTCCCTTTATCGTCTATAGTGCTTCTCTCCACGTTCCCCTTAATCTCTACCGCTTTTCCGGCAATGTCATTTGCTGTTAACACCGTGTCAGCAGGGGCAAAGCCCGAATCCTGCCATGAATATTTTGCCTGCCAGGCACCGCCATCGCCTTTTGGTGGCACCAGTTACAGAATCAATGAGTTACGAAAAAGATGGCCACCCTCGAAATGGCCCTTCAGCCAGAGTCTTCGTTCGATTTCATAGTCCGGGATACGCACGCCCAGAGTCAGGCTGTAAGCCAGCGAGGGTCCTCTGGGGTTCACTTTAGCCTTGTTTGCAAGGAACACGGTGGAAAGAAATTGTGAGCGGCTGGTCTGCCATTCCCCCTCCGCGAGGCAGGCAACGGAATCTTTTTCTGCGTTCCTGCGGCTGAGATACCAGAGCTTGCCGCGAGGAGCGGCCTGTATTTCAATTTGATAAAGTGCCTTGATTTTGGACCTGTCGTTTCCTGCCTCTTTCAGCACGGCTGGAGGCTGGCGGAAGGCGGATATCATCAATATCCAGCCAGATATCCACGCGGACATCACCAAACAGAAAGCGACTCAGATTCTGATAGCCTTCTTCGCTGTTTACGATACCGAAAAAGCCGGAGTGTGAACGGTAAGTAAAGGCTTTTGCGCAGGGAAAACCAGTGAGTTTCATCGATATCTGAAAGTTACTGGTGCTTTTTACTCGAAGCCATCAGGCGATCGTCAGGTAATTCACGGTAAAAGCCGATGCCGATCAGCCTGCCAAACAGGAAGGGAAGACATTTTCGCTGACGCAGCCACAGCTCCATTCTGCCTGGTGGCTTGCGGCGTTTCTTCTGCGCGGCTTTGCCGATCATAATCTGCAGCGACTGGGTTGCCCAGGTTGGAAATGTACGGCGACGTTGTACTTTCTGCAGATCTTTCAGTGCCAGAGTCCCTTTTTTCAATGGTATGGAGAGCAGGTTGGCCGCTGCCACGGCATCCTGGATGGCCAGATTGACGCCAACGCCGCCAATCGGTGACATGGCATGAGCGGCATCGCCAATGCACAGCAGCCCGGGCTTAGCCCAGCGTTCCAGGCGATCGATACGAATTTTCAACAGTTTAATCTGTTCCCAGTCGGCAATGTCCTGCTGCAGACGGTTCAGTTCAAAAGGGGACGCCTCCGCTACCTGATGCAGAAAAGCAGGCAGGCCAGCCTGTTGCAGCGCTTCCATGCTGTCTTTAGTAATCGAGTAGCCGCACTGCCAGTAGTCGCCACGATCGATCATGATAAAGTTCTTTTTAGGCCCACGATGGCCCATGGCCCATTCAGGATCGTCAGGAAGTTTAGCGACTTTCAGCCACAGCACGTCACGCGGGGCACCAAAGCGGCGTATCTTCAGACCAGCCGCTTCACGTACGAGTGAGTTGCGACCGTCACAGCCAATGACTAAGTCACTGCGGATTTCCTGTTCCTCGCGCCCGATGATGGCCCGCACGCCTCTGACCTTACCCTGTTCCTCAATCAATCCACTTACCGCTGCATGCTGCAGCAACGTGAAGCCGGGTAGCTGTGATCCTTTACGGCTGAGCAGGTTGAGGAAATCCCACTGCGGCATAAAAGCGATGTATTTACAGCGGGTTGGCAGGCGGCTGAAATCCGCCAGCGTGGCTTCCTGGCCGTTAATTTCGCCAAATAATTTTTCTGCCTTCTGGTGGGGGATCGCCAGCAGTTCATCGAGAAACCCCAGTTGCCAGACGATCTCCAGCGTGGAGGGATGGATGGTATCGCCGCGGAAGTCCCGCAGGAAATCACTGTGTTTTTCCAGCACCGTCACCGGGATGCCATTGCGCGCCAGCAGGTAGCCGAGCATCAATCCGGCCGGGCCTCCGCCGACAATACAGCAGGATGCAGGAGAGGTGGGGGTGTTGTCATTCATTCAGTATCGCCAGGCAAGAAAGCTTAATTGATAACAATTATCATTTGCCGGGTGAGAGGTCAATCTTTAGGTTATATTAAAGACGTTAATTGTAAGAACATAATTGAGTCGATCCATATCATCTTAAAAAACTGGCAAACAGGTATTTAACTGGTGGGAAATCTTCTCCGGGAAATTCCGTTATGGATTTCGACCACAGTATCACATTTCTTCCTTTCTGCTAAATTATCTGGTTGTAAAAAATCAGCATTTTTTAATAATTCATGCTTATTTTTTTCCACAATCCAGCCTCTGGCTCTATGTAAGGTTAATGTATTAAAATGATTGGCTTTATTGAGTGGTAATGGGTCCCTGGATAGAATGAATTTATTATTTGAATGAGGTGGTATTGATACTTCACCTAAAGTTATTTTGCTTTTGTTATTTATCTTTTGTCTGAATGATGGTTGACCAGTCACAACGGCATGTGGTCCCAATGGCATAAAACAAAAACTCATATTTTCATCAGTAGTGTCCATTCTCCAACGAAAATCAAAAAGGGGAGAGTCACAGATCAACAAAGGTGTTTCTGTCTCCTGATAAAAGGTGAAGTCCCAATTCATATAACTTTTAAAGGTTGATTCAAAGCTCTTAATTAAATATTCAATTCTAGATTTTTCATCAAAATGAAGAAATTTTGCTATCCCTTCCAGTCCCCATTTACTACGAATGGAACACGCTGTAATTGCTGGTAAAGCTGATGGGGCGTATTTCGATACCAATTTCTTGGTACCCTCTTTTTTCCACAGTTCATTGGCTAGAGTGACTAGTCGTTGTTCATGTTTCGCTATGCCATCTTCAAATGTTAAGTCTACAGGTGAATTATTATCATTCCCAACGTAAAGATAATTATGTCCGGCGAATTTTGCCCTCTTACCTTCCTCAAAGCTAACCTCAGTGGCGTTGGAAGTAAGATCCCAATAATAAAGGCCTTCTTTTTTATCAGGACCATTTTTATTAATCCAGCCTCTTAGTAAACCTGCTGTAACCTCATGGTTGATCATTTTCATCTGTTTTACACCTACAAACGAGTCCCTTCAAATCAGAATATAATATTTGTTACCATATCTTAAGCGCAATGTCCACAGAATAGGATGCCTGTATTCCCTTACAGAAAATTATATTATTTCTAACGACTCGTTAATAGGGTAATGGCTAATCACGTATATTTATTAAGGATATTGTGACTCAGTATACTCACACTGTCTGTTGTTCGTTGAGGGGAGTTTTGTAACTTTAGTAAGTTGGAAATACCCTGAAATGCTTGTTAAAGTATTTCTTCAATTTTTAAAAAACTGTTGAAACCTGTAATTCAAAATGGCTAATTTAAGTAAAGTTTTCCCCGCTCTTTCTCTCTCAGCGCTGCTGGTTTGTTCCTCTGTTTGGGCTGAAGACACCACGGAAAAGACCGATGTCCTGCTGATTGGCGGCGGCATCATGAGCGCTTCTCTCGGCACCTGGCTGCATGAGCTGCAACCGGGCTGGAAACAGCTGATGGTCGAGAAGCTGGACGGCGTGGCGCTGGAATCTTCTAATGGCTGGAACAACGCCGGTACCGGCCACTCCGCCAACATGGAGCTGAACTACACGCCGGAGCGTGCAGACGGCTCGATTGATGTCAGTAAAGCGCTGGAAATCAATGAATCCTTTATGATTTCCCGTCAGTTCTGGACAGCACAGGTTAAGCGCGGCGTGCTGCAGGATCCTCATTCATTCATTAACTCCACGCCACACATGAGCTTTGTCTGGGGCGACAAGAATGTCGACTACCTGGGCAAACGCTACAAGGCGCTGCAGCAGACCACGCTGTTCCAGGGCATGCAGTTCTCTACCGATCATAACCAGATTGCCCAGTGGGCGCCGCTGATCATGCAGGGCCGCGATCCGCAGCAGAAAGTGGCGGCGACCTGGACCCCGGTTGGCACGGACGTTAACTATGGTGAAATCACCCGCCAGTTGATCGGCAGCCTGAAGAAGAACGACAACTTTACGCTGGAAACTTCTGCGGAAGTCACCGACTTTAAACGTAATCCTGACAACTCCTGGCACGTGACCGTTACCGACGTGAAAGACGGCAAGCAACATGCTGTGGATGCGAAATACGTATTTATCGGCGCGGGCGGTGGTGCCCTTAAACTGCTGCAGAAAACCGGTATTCCGGAAGCGGATAACTATGCTGGTTTCCCGGTTGGTGGGTCGTTCCTGGTGACTGAGAATCCGGAAATCACTAAACAGCATATGGAGAAAGTGTACGGTCAGGCTTCGGTGGGTGCACCGCCAATGTCCGTGCCGCATCTGGATGCCCGCTTCCTCGACGGTAGGCGTGTGGTGCTGTTTGGGCCGTTCGCGACCTTCTCAACCAAATTCCTGAAAAACGGGTCATTTATGGACCTGTTGAAAACCACCACCACCAGCAACTTCATGCCGATGACTCACGTAGGCCTGGATAACTTTGATCTGGTCAAGTACCTGATTGGACAGGTGATGCTGAATGATGATGACCGCTTTGCGGCCCTGAAAGAATACTATCCGGCCGCCCGCAAGGAAGACTGGAAACTGATCCAGGCGGGTCAGCGTGTGCAGATCATCAAGAAGGACGCGGAGAAGGGGGGTGTGCTCAAACTGGGTACCGAAGTTGTTACCGATCGGCAGAAAACCGTGGCGGCATTGCTGGGAGCTTCACCGGGTGCTTCTACCGCTGCACCGATCACCCTGAACGTCATCAAAAAGCTGTTCCCGGAGCAGTTCAACTCTCCTGAATGGCAAAGCAAGATCAAGGGGATCATCCCAAGCTTTGGTCAGCAACTGAACGGCAACACGGCGCTGACCCAGCAGGTATGGGATACCACCGCAGAGACGCTGAATCTGACCAAACCGCCGGTTATTCAGATGAACAGCACTGCGCAGGCGAACGCTGAAGCGCAGCAGCAGAAAACCACGGCAAGTGCTCAGCACGATATGGCTCTGTAAGCCTCATTGAAGCCAGCTCTGTAGCGTTCATCCTGTAACTGCCGGTGAATGCAGAAGAGGCTTAGCAGCAATCATCCTGTAAGTACCAAGCAGAAGGGGCTTACAGGGATTGTCGGGCTGCAGCCAAAGAAAAAGGCCGGGTTATCCGGCCTTGTTTCTGTAAAAAACTGCTGAACTGTTAGTCAGTCGCTTTGTTCTTGAGGCTTTCTGCACCCTGTTTGGTTTTATCCCAGGTCTTCTCAGTGCCTTCTTTGGTTTTGTGCCAGGCTTTCTGAGTGCCTTCTGAGACTTTGCTGCCTGTAGAATCACTCTTGCCTTCCGCAGCATGCTTAGCTTTCAGCTTCATTTCAGAACCCTGATCTTCGGTCTGATGAAGCTTTTCCTTTGCGGTATCTGCGCCTTTATGCGCCTTCAGAACCGTGGCGTCAGTCGCCTGGCTGGCGGTGTCTGCCGCGAAGACCGGAGAAGCCAGTAAAAGTGCCGACAGGGCGATAATTGCGTTTTTCATAAATCCCTCATTTATTAGACATATCCACTTTAAGTATAGGCCAGGTCACGCCGATTTGCCTGGCACCGCACTTTTTGCTGTCGGTTGGGTGATTTTTAACCATTATCGCAAGCAGTCTCCGAAGTCCCTGCATAATTGCTTTCAGAAGGAATAATGTAGCTTTTAATGATTTTCTCAGTAAATACGGTGTGATTATCGGGGATGTCTTTATTGATAAATGACATTGCTCCTATCGTTACATTATTTCCTATCGAAATATTATCCGAAATGATGCAGGAATTTGCACCCACGCAAACATTATCGTCAATAATAATCCTGGGTTTCTTATTTCCTGAATTAACAGGGCTTCCGGCGATGCCAATGGTAACATTCCTTCCCGCTATTCCAAGCGTGCAGAATAGCAAAACGAAAATACCAGCAGCACCTTTCTACATGCAGGGTTCGCAAAGGAAAGTGCACGTTCAGACATGGTTTAAGGTAAGGGATTGTCATTATTGCAGGTGGTAATAGTTGGGGAAGTAAGACTCATTTTATACGGAGAAATGCTTCCCCGTATTGGTAAATTGTCCGTACTGACTTTCAATCTTCAACGTTCGCCCGGTGGCAAGCCGCTAACCTGTTCTTATAACTATCACACCGCTTTTAGATGTTTTTTACATTATAAAACATGAGGTTGAATGTTTATAGCTGTGGTGAGTTATCAAGCTGCACCATCACCACATTAATTTTAGGCACCGCGCTTACGGTTACAGTTTCAGCAGGATCGTTGCCTTTCCAACAGTCCCCTTCTACCGAACAGGTCACTTGTTTAGTGTAGCCCTGGGAGGTGAGATAAGCGCTAATCTTATCGATATCATTTGTATTGTGAAAAGTAACTGAATATACAAGTGATCCCGGGCCTGCTACGTTAAAAAAATCAAACTCATACCTATCAGATATTCTCGGGATTTTTTTCAGAATATCCGGGGTGTAGAACTCATATTCTCGATTATCCTGCTCAGTATAGTGGGCGCTGCCAGCTAACTCCATTCTTATCGTCGGCCACAAATAAACAAACACTCCCGCTATAAAGATAATTACAGTCAGTGTAATTTTAAGTGGCTTTCTCATACAATAAGATCCTTTCTCTTACCGTCTTGTATGAAAGAACCGTCCATACTTGCTATAGCAACGTTTCCAGATTTCCAATCTTTATAGGGTTGAATGGTCTGCATGAACTGAGGCAATTGGCCTAAGCGGGGTCTGGCGTTAGGAAATCGCTCCGGATCCGGGAATAACAATGGTCGGAAAGTTTCATTTTTCCAAGAGCCAATTTTCCCGTAATAATCCCATCTTTTCAATGCATCAGCTTTACTGACAGGGCGCAGCATTTCAAAGGGATTTTGAATGGAGACAACACGATAAAAGCCCAGCAAATCTGACACAAGATCTTCACCGCTGAATCCGCTGTCTGTTATCAGATTATTAGGAATGCCCCCTGAAATGCCTCAAATCTCCGCGCCATCGTCATCATCATAGCGAGAGCGATGCTTTTACGTTCATGATATGAACGCCCCTTTCGTATACGCCATCTGATAAATTTTCCTACCCGGATGATCTGAAGCGGAGAAACCATAGACTGAGCATAAGTTACTTCGTAGCGATCTCCATTCATTGCTTCACCAGCGTCGATTTTTTGCATCAGTATCCTGATGCCATCTCCCCTCGCATGGCCAAGATCAATCCACCCCAAGACTTCCGTGTAGACCAGACCACCTCTTGCACTTGCTGCCTGTGAGCCATCAATTATTTCATTACGTTTACTCATCCCTGATTTCCTTCCTGTTTAAAATTGCATCCTGTGGTGATTCACAGTGAATAATACGCCATTAGCGTTTAAGAGCAATCGCAGGGTTTACTGATTTGTCGGCTGTTTAACAATTCTACTTTTTGGTAGTGATAGTTGGGCTGGCCCCCGGCCATAAAACGGGGTTAAGCACCCACGAGCGTCCTCTGAAGGATTGAGCTTAATGTTTTTCCCAGTGGCCGCCTGCCATGGGCCTGAAGGTTTTCCGGGTATCACACGCGCGCGTGAATCGCAGCAGGACCGGGAGGTTAGAGTGAGTTTTACCCGTATCGCTACGTGAACGCAAAAATATGGAGCTTGCTGAAAGCGCCGAAGACTGGCTACCGGCTCTGGCAAGGTTACCGAATTGCGGGAGTCATCAACCCCACTCCCTTGCAAAAGTTTTGAGAGGTATGTGTTCACCAACTGTTCACTTTTTTTGAGAACGATTCTCATAATAGTGAACACTTAAGAATAGCGGTGAACAGTAGTGTTCATACTCAGAAGCCAGATTTGGCACGGATTTAGGCGAAAGTGAACACTGCGAACAGTTTCAGCCTTTAACACTTTTTACAGGAGGTGGCAGTAAATAAATTTTGAAAATCTGAGAGGTTTTTTATTAACAAACACCAGAGTAAAAACCGGACTAACCGCCGACGCTGGCTGGAGCGCCTTACGGAAATGTGGCCGCAGGCGTATGGCCTAAAAATCCTCGACCTCTGGCCGTGGGGATCACTGACGTCATCACGGCGGAATTTACGAAAATCTGCGCGGGTGGTCGTGGGCCTGTGCGGTATGCCATACGCAGCTACACCATTAATATTATCCGCTATATTCGGGCGCTGGCCGCTTATGGGGCGCGTTACAACATCGTGGTGAGACTGGGGGCGAAGTAACGGCTGAGCAGTGCGAGAGAGCCGCACTGGACTTTAAAGTGATGAAGATAAATAAGACCATGTTTATTGACGAGTTATCAGCATGGTTGCACAAATAAGAAAAGCGGCAGATGCAACGCAGCGGGCAATGGGAATTGCCCTGCCATCGTCTTCGGTGTACAGCAGCGTGTTGCCGCACTCGGCGATAGTCTGTGACTTCCTCAGGGAAAGGTGCGCGTCACAGACGTCCAGCGCCTGAAGTTTTTCAAGCACCAGTCTGATTTCGGGCCGGATAAAACTTTTTCACTCTCTTGTGTAGTGCCTGGTTTATTGTTTATTATCACGGTGTAGCCGCCCTGCTACAAAAATGCGCGAGTCCCCTCTGAAAAGGCGCAGGCTCGCCGGAAAGGGCCATGAACTTCCGTGATCAAACATCTGTTCATGCCATGCCATGCCCTTGCGGGCATCAAAAAAGATATTTAAACAAGCAGGAAAATGATGTATATATTAAATACATTCAGAAAAAGGATTTTTTAATGAAAGTAACCCTCTTCATAGTCTTTATAATAGCGTTAATATCTTTCCTTTATTCAATAGTGCCAAATATAGAACTAGTCTTGTATGTGATATCTAATTATGGTCTAAATAAAAATGAAATAGGTTACGTTATTGGGAGGCTTTCATTTTCAATCATAATGCTGATTGTATGTGTGATCTCATATAAAGAGTATAAAAAAAATAAATGACCTGTAGCGGACATTGCGTCCGCTATTGAGATTAAAGTCCTGAAAAAAAGTATTCACATACTTTATTAAACTCATTTTTATTTTTTGATTTTAGGTTGCAGGCGTCGACAAACGCAGACATTTTATCTTCAACCAGAAAATACGCCAGATCTAAGTTTCCAGCTTTTCTTAGAAGGTAATATAAATAATGATTATTCTGCTCAAGTCTTCTGGATGTGTAGATAGCTCTTGATGATTCAGCGCCAATAGAAAGACCCAGACCTATAACTGAACCTGCTACAATACCCTTAACAAGACCAGAAGTTACAGCTTTGCTTAGACTAATTCCTGTTAACTCTGAAACGGCAATTTTTTCAAGGAAACCCCCAGATAATTTCATCGCTTCATTTTTTAGTTTATCCTCGTCAACTTCAGACATGAATTTTTTGATAATAATAAAAATAATCCTGCTTGTTAAAGTCTTTTGAGCAATACCGTCCTTGATCAACTCAGCAATTCTGTGGTGATAATTTGCATTGCTATATCTGTTTTCAGTATCAAAATACTCATAACCTAAGTATGCCAAGTTAGTAGGCAATGTTAATGCCCCTGTTAAAACAGACTTAAAAAAACCATCATTATTTATATCTAAGGACCGTAGCATCCTTCTCGCCAAACCTTCCGCATTATCCATGATGCCACCTTATAATTAACCCATAAATTGGTAATGGTATTAATTATTTTTACCATGCAAAAACCAAAAATCCAAAGAAAATCCGCTTCTGTGAGCAGTTATTTTTCCCGTAGCGCGCCTCTCGCAGAACCCACCATTTTAACACATAGTAGATAACGAACGGACAGGAAATGTTCTGTGACCATCGCCACCCGGCAGCGATGCACAAAACGCAGGTCAGTTAACGTAGTTCATCAGTCCGGGCACCCACCTGTTGAGATACATGGCAATGGCCCGTAACGGGTAGGAATGATTAAGAGCAATCGCAGGATTAACTGATTTGTCGCAGATGTAACAATTCTTATATTTAGTGCTGATTAGAGAACGACCCCAGCCATAAAGCGAAGTTTCACTGGCCGGTGATTTGCCTGTGTATGGGTGCTGAAGATTTTCCAGGCATCACTACGCGCACGATTCATGGCTTCCGCTGAAGCCCGATCTCATTTACGGCAAGGGGATTGCAGCTCCGGGCAGGCACTTACAGTACCTGTGATAGCCGCTCAAAGAGCCGCCATAATGCACCATGCATACCGTTTGAAAATATCCCCGGCATATCCCCGAAAAAACAAAAGGGCCAGCGTTTTCACGCAAGCCCTTGATTTTTTTGGTGGCCCCTACTGGACTTGAACCAGTGACCAAGCGATTATGAGTTAAAGACCAAGCGATTAATTTAATATACTTTATTATACTTTTCATGCAGATACAGCAAGTTATGTCACTGTATAAATAACCAGAAATACTTCATTTTACTCCCCTGTGGTATCCTATAGGTATCCTGGAGCGTTCAAGCGATTCTCAGGATACCTTAATCGTATGGTAACGGGGAAAGTGTGGAAACGTTCAAATTTACGAAGACTAAACTGGAAAGTCTGCCTGCTGCTGAACGTGGGCAGGTTGAGTATGGAGATTCTATTGTTAATGGGCTGCGGCTTCGGATCGGCGTTTCGGGAGTCAAAAGTTTCTGCATTTCCCGCAAGCGAAACGGTAAATTTATTCGGGCAACGCTGGGCCGGTTTCCTGACCTGTCTGTTGAGAATGCGCGCGCCAAAGCACTTGAGCTACTGGGTGAGGTTGCTACTTCTGGCCTTAACCCCAATATTCAGAAGCGGAATGACAGCAAAGCCACGATTACCCTGGCTGAAGCGCTCGATACCTATATTGCCAATCGTGAACACCGGATCAAAGCCAGCACGGTTTCTCAATATAGAGCGACACTTGAGAATTTTTCCGGTGACTGGCTTAAACAACCGCTTGCCTCTGCAAGCCGTGAGCGCGTTGAGGCACGGCATAAAGCAATAACTGATGGCACAGTTTGGTTTGGCGAGGACAAGACAACATTAAGGGCCGGAGTCGGTTCTGGAAGCAAAGCCCAGGCTGACCTTTGGGCCAGAGTTCTCCGGGCTGTTTGTCGTTTCGCATATGATCACTATCGTGATGAGAGCGGGAAAACACTTCTGCCAGACCCACCAACTACGGTTTTAAGTACGAAACGCAAATGGCATGGAACCACCCGAAAAATTGAGCGTATCCGTACCCATGATTTCCCCCGCTGGTTTGCTGCGATCAGTGCCGTTCGCCAGACTGCCGAAGATGGGCGTGATGATTTTGCGTCGGCGGTTTGTGATGCTGTAGAAATGGTGATCTTTACCGGACTGAGGAAAGAGGAAATTTTGGGGCTGGAGTGGGACCGTGTGAACATGGGGGGCCGCTATTTCTGGATAGATACCACCAAGAATGGTGATCCTCTGGAACTGCCTATGACAGAAAGCCTTCTTAAAATATTCCGACGTCGATTGAAGTTTCAAGCTGGTGATGGGCGTTTTGTTTTTCCGGGAACGAAAAGCACTATCAAAGAAACCCGCCATATTATTGATCGCATTTCTGCTGCAACTGTTCCCGATCCCAATCCGGATGGACTTCAACCAATACCGTTTAAATGGCATGACGGGCGGCGAACCTTTGGAACGGTTGCGGAGCTGGTCAACGTTGGTAACTATATTCTCAAACGGCTGCTGAATCATCGCACTATGCGAAGCGCGGATGTCACCCAGGGTTATTTATACTTCAGTGCTGATGAGCTTCAGGAGCCAGCGGGCAGGATTGAGTATAAAATACTTGAATACGCCGGGTTAGTTGAAAGTAAAAAAGCTATCGATTCAAGGTTGCTTTCTGCGCTCGAAAATTTAAGTGATGAAGAAAAAAGAAAATTAATTTTCCAGCTTTCAGAATCTGAAAATAAAAGAGGTGAATTATGAAATCAAAAACCATTAAAGAATTAAAAAACAAGTTGGAAATTTATGAAGCAATTTATGATATAAATTTTTATAATGAGAGTGTTGAAGATTTTAGTATTGCCTTTCTTTCCCGTAAATTGAGACATGATATACCCTATGAAGAAATTCAGAAGATACCTTTAGCCGAAAGATATGCTATGGCTTTAGAATGGATTAAAAATAATGATGATTTTTATCCGCCGAATTTTCATGACCAAGATGGCGATAAAGCGATGAGGGTTCTGTATCTTTTAGGGTTCAAGGATTTATCATCTGCCGTTAACAGAATGGGCCTCAGAAATGCACTTGCAGATGATTCTCAGGGGAAAATAGAAAGTTTGAAACACCAAATTAAGCAGAAAGAAATTAACAGCAAAGGTGGAAAGGCCCGCACCAGTCGCCACAAACAAACAGCGTTAAAAATTGCTGCTGATACCTGGAATTACACTCCTGGGGCAAGTATGGAAAGTCTTTCAAGAAAAATACATGAGTATTTGAATAAAAAACACACAGACATTCCTGAGCCTGCTACAGTAAAAAATTGGCTAAAAAATTCAGGCCTTAATCCAAATTATTCACCAAAAACAAGGAGTTATGATTTGGTGATTAAACCGTGAAAACAGGTTGTTAAGTACTTTACGCCTCAGTGAAAGTACTTAACTATCACCCGTAGTACTATTCTGGTTACCAAACTACCAATCCGTTACGTTAAGTAATTTGCACACCTTTCTGAATATAAACATCAAACATAAAGTATCACCAACTTTAATCCTCTATACATGGTGATAATTATGAGAATCCATCCTTCGGCAACAATTCTTGAAAAATTTACACGCGCAGAAGCAGCTGAATATCTTGGTGTAAACTCTCAAACGCTGGCTAATTGGGCGCATACCGGAAAAGTGAAAATTCCACATCATAAAATTGGTCGGAAGGTCATTTATTTCAGAAATGATCTTGATACCTATCTTGAATCGGTTCGCCGTGTTCAGACGGCATGAGGTGGGATATGCCAGATAAAACAAAGGCGGCCTTGCAGGGCCGCCAGTGTCGCAGAACAGAATTAACTCAGGGCCAGGATAGCACACTGATCTGCCTGGTCAATCCTGCCAGGGTTATCTGTTTGTGTGAATCTCAAACGCCAGAAACGGCGTTAGCCAGCGGTAAGGGATGCTCAGATATGAGCAACGGTCAACCCTTTGGTTCGATGCCTCGTTGCTGTAACTCTTTCCGCAGTATTCGCTTAATCCAAGTTGCTAACGATGAATCCCCATCTTTGCGCATCTCATCTTCAAGCTGGGCGCGAAAATCATCTGGTAAGCGCATCTGGTATTGCGGTGATTTTTTCAATTCTTGCATTGACATGTGTAATTACCCTGATTACTATTTAAGTGTAATTACAAGGGTAATTACTTTTCAGGCAAAATGCAACGCCCCGAACTGCGCGAACAGTATCAGGGCGTCTGACCACAACGTTAACGCAAGTAACGAGGCAGCTATGAAAGATCATACCACACACCCGCAAGGGCGGAACTCTTACACCTGGCGTTTTCTCTGCCATACCTCTGAAGACACAAGTTCACCGCTCATCGTCATTTTGACCGTGGCCGCTACTGAAGAAGAAGCACGGGCCAATTGCTCAGGCTTTAATCCGGTCTTTGCCGCCCGGTTACCCTTCCACTCCTTCGAGTTTGTGGAGGTGCACCATGCCTAATCGCACAGTAGCCCAAAACTATCACTACAGACAGGTTCGCATCTCTATGCATGAGATAAGCGCCTTGCTAATAGCTGTAGAGAAGTCAGGCATTGAAATGGACTCTGGTGATGTACTGGCAGCTATAGGTGGTATTCAGATGCTCGTTATGCAAGTGAACGATCCTCTGGATAAGATCGGGGATATGGAGGTGACTAATGGGTAACCTCTACCGCATCACAGGCTATGCCGTTAAGCCGAACGGCAACACTGTTGGGATTCACTTCAACGTTCGGGCCAAAACCTCACAGCAGGCTACCGAAAGCGTACACGACACTGCCACCAGTGAAGGTTATCGCTATATCCGGCTCAATTACGTCTCTCTGGTGGAGGTGAGTCATGTTGCATGAAATAACGCTGGATCAAGCATCTGATCGCGCTGACCGGGCGAACGTTACCCTGCTGATGCTTTGCAAGGCGTTAGAAGAAATGAACGTAACCGAAATTCAAACTGCTGTAGAGATAGCCTATGAGCTGGTGGACTCGTTAACAATCTGGCTTATCAAAGAGCAGGCAAGGAGGGAGAAAGCCCATGCGTGAACCTCAAATCAATGACCGCTGGAAGGATGGCTGGGGCGAACTGGTAACCATTAATGATGTTGCTTTTAATTACGTTCGCTTCGTCCGTGACGGCTACAAATTCCCTGTAACCTACTCGCCTGAGCGTTTTGTCAAAGAATTCACCTTTTCCAGTGAGGGCGCTCAAAAATGACTGATGTTGTTATCAAATCAGAGGAAATGTCTGATGCGCTGTTCTCCTGCGTCTACAGCTGGGTAAATGGTCATGTGCTGGACAAAAAGGACGCTTCAGCCGCAGCGGCGCGGCACAAAGATAAAACCACGCCATATGGCGCACTGGCGCAACGCCTGAAAGGTTTTGTTGTGGGTGCCGGGGTGACCTATGAAGAACTGAATGAAAGCGGTCTACTGCTGACCGACAAAGCCGCGCAAAAGAAAAACCGCATTGAGCTGGTGGCCGATCTGATTGGCAATGACAGTATTAAAGCCGTCCTCACTGATGCCGAACGGATCAACCGGGTATTCCCACCTGCGAAACCGGAGAAGAAAAAGAAACGGGTGGCTGATGCGGCCACATCTTCACTGGCGCATATGGGACCGAGCCAGCGAGGAGAAGTGTTACTCAGTCACTATGATGGCCTGCTGGCACTGCATGGCGATTCGGACACCGTTCATCACTACACTGGCATTCTGTGGCAACCGCTGACCGATAAGGAACTGACGCGGGAAATGGCCGCTATTTTCATTGAGGCCGATGTACCGTATTCGATGCCAACCGCCAGGAACGCCGTGGATACGATGAAGCTGAGCCTGCCGCTTATGGGGATCACTGCCCGTAATCTGATTGGCTTTCGCAACGGGGTTTTTGATACCCGGTCCGGAGTTTTCAGGGAGCACAGCCGCGAAGACTGGCTGCTGATCGCCAGTGATGTGGACTTTGTGCCGCAGCAGGACGGCGAGACGCTGGAAAGCCACGCTCCGGCATTCTGGAAGTGGCTCAACTGGGCAACCGGAGGCAACAGCCGTAAAGCGGATCGTGTTCTGGCCGCGCTATATATGGTTATGGCCAACCGCTTTGACTGGCAGTTGTTTCTTGAGGTTACCGGCGCTGGTGGCAGCGGTAAAAGCGTTATGGCAGAAATCTGTACCATGCTGGCAGGCAAGGCCAACACCGTATCGGCCAATATGAAAGCACTGGAAGACCCAAGGGAAAGGGCGCTGATAGTGGGTTACTCGCTGGTCATTATGCCCGATATGACGCGCTACGCCGGAGACGGTGCGGGGATCAAAGCCATTACAGGCGGTGATAAAGTGGCGATAGACCCGAAACACAAGCCACCATACTCAACGCGCATTCCTGCCGTGGTTCTGGCAGTGAACAACAATGCCATGACGTTCAGCGACCGTAGCGGCGGTATCTCGCGCCGCAGGGTTATCTTCAACTTCTCGCAGGTGGTGCCGGAGAACGAGCGTGATCCGCTGCTGACTGAGAAAATAGAGGCCGAGCTTCCGGTAATTATCCGTCATATTCTCACACGTTTTGCTGAGCAGTCAGAGGCGAAACAGCTGCTGTTTGAACAACAGAAATCAGAAGAAGCGCTCGCGATTAAACGCGAGGGCGATTCGCTGGTGGATTTCTGCGGCTATCTGATGGCCTCTGTAGAGTGTGACGGCATGTTTATTGGCAATGCAGATATTATTCCCTTCAGCCCGCGCCGGTATCTATATCACGCCTATATGCAATATATGCGATCAAACGGACTGAACAAGCCCGTATCGTTAACCCGGTTTGGTACGGATATGCCGGGGGCAATGTCTGAGTATGGAAAGGTGTACGATAGGAGAAAAACAAAGCAGGGGATGAGGTCAAATATTTCGCTGACGGCTGAAACTGATGAATGGATGCCACAGTGCAATGAACCCGATAGCAAAACTTAAAAGATAATGAATAAGTGTTCACCACTGTTCACCATGTTGAAAAATACTTAAATAACATAATGATACAGGGTGAACACTTTATTATTAACTGTTCACCAACTATTCACCTGTTCACCTTTATAAGTTTTTTAATGTGCCAGGGTGAACAGTCAGGGTGAACACAAGTGAATAGTTTTCTTTAGAGTGGTCACCTTCTAACTTTATGATTTTGTGAAGAAAAAAAACAAAGGTGAACAGGTGAACACTTAAACACATAAATTTTATTTTTTTCGTAGGAGAACGGACATGAAAATGATTGGCAAAGATAACGGACGTATGGTTGATTTCAAGTTTCTTCACAGCACTGTGGTCGCAATGTCGAACAAAACCGACATTACTGTGACAGACTTCCTTACCCTGAGCGCGTTTGTTACTTCTGAAAAACTTGAGCTTGAAGCGTACAAAACTGGCGTTGAAGAGGGCGGAGGTAAGCTGTCAAAAGATGCCGATGCCTATCTTGATCTGCTTTACAGGATGGCGGCTGATTTGTCCTACACTGGTGCTGGCATTGAAAGTGCGATACATAGCGCACAATTAACGGCAAGCTGGGCGTTTTATCATTGGGGGCTGGATAAGGAATAAATTTATTACAGGCTTAGTTTTCAAACAGGCCGCTATGGTTTAAGTTAAAGGTCGAAAAAATGACAAGGAGCACGTATGGATACGGTTGAAGAACTGAACGGAACTTATTTCTATAAAGGAGTCTGTAATATCTCTGCCGGGGAATTATTTTTCTGGATACTTCTTGATGAAATCAGTGTTCGCATCGGGGGAATTACTAACCTTACTGGTGTAGCGGCTGTTATCCTGGGCCAGCCGGAATTGAGCACGCGAGGTAAGCCGATCACAGCAACGAAAGGTACTTCGGTTGCCTCTCTTGCTGCGCGACGCTTCCTCAACGTGGAATTACCGTTCAGACTGCCAACGTTCACAAACAAAAGCATTCAAACTCTTAAACCAATGATGGTAAATAACCTGGGTGCTTTTGTTGGTCGGACAGTTCCGCTTCTGGGGTGGACTTTATTGGCAAGTGATGTTGCGGTTATCAGTTTTAAGGCGACAACAAAATATAACGCGATAGCCAGAGGGAAAGACAAAATATGGTGACCGATGATGAAGTCTTATCCTTCTTTCGTAACAAACTCCCTGAAATGGCAACACTGACATTTAAAAGAGTGCCGTTTCAGATGGATGATATTTTGCAGGAGTCTGTCGAACCAGATGATATGGCTTATGCCATAAATGACTATGCCGAGAAATTTAGTGTAGATATGTCGTCTATGAATTTTGAAAATTATTATCCGTGGAATGTGGCATGGTTCTTTAGGAAGTGGTTTACCAGCAAACCCCTGAAACAGGATAAGAAGCCGCTCACAATAAAAATGTTTTATGAATCAGCAAAGGCTGGGCGCTGGCTTTATGACTGAGCGCCGGAATAAATAATTTTGTAAATTATTCGTACTCATGTTTACCCATGTATACTCCTGTCTCTGACGGGGGTTTTCTTTATATTTTTCATGTATATCTTGAGAGGTGGCACTCAGACGTGAGCCGCCGCTGGCCGTTTGGTTTCCTTGCCTTGACATGGGCTTCCTTTCCAAACGGCCTCCCCATTCAACGCTGGTTTCACGTCTCAATACTCACTGTTACGAGAAACCACGACATGAAAAAATTGCTTGAACTCCGCCAGGAGAAAACCGCCCTCAGAACTCAGATGCGCGCCATTATGGATAAAGCGACTGAGGAAAAACGCAACCTGAACGCCGACGAGGGCAAACAGTTCGACGAACTCCGCGCCAGAGCCGAATCCCTGAATACTGACATTACCCGCCTTGAGGCGCTGGCCGATGAAGAACGCAATCAGCCAGGCAAACCAGCAGACGGTAAAACGGTATCTAACGACGAGCTGCGCCATTACATCCTGACGGGCGAAACCCGCGCACTTTCCACTGCTGTAGGTTCTGATGGCGGTTATACCGTTATCCCTGAACTCGACAAAGAGATCATGCGCCAGCTGTCTGATGACTCTGTGATGCGTCAGATCGCCACTGTGAAGACCACAACCAGCAATGAATACAAAAAGCTGGTATCCGTGGGCGGCGCGACTGTCAATCATGGCGAGGAAGGCACAGCCCGCACCGAAACCAGTACGCCTAAGCTGGAAGAAGTCAGTATCAAGCTGTTCCCGATCTACGCCTACCCGAAAACCACCCAGGAAATTCTTGATTTCAGCGATGTGGATATTCTGGGCTGGCTGTCATCTGAAATCAGCGACACCTTCACCGAGACAGAAGAAACCGACCTGCTGACCGGAGACGGCGCTAAAAAGGCTACGGGCTTCCTGTCCTACCCCCGCGCGGCCACTGGCGACAAAACCCGCCCGTTCGGTACGCTGGAGAAAATGGAGACTGCCGGAGCCTCGCCCGTTGCTGATGAGCTGATCGACCTGCTGTTTAAGCTGAAGGCCAAATACCGCAAAAATGCCGTATGGGTGATGAACTCTAATTCAGCCGCTGCCCTGCAAAAGCTGAAGAATGGCAACGGTGATTACATCTGGCGTGACCGTCTGACTGAAGGCTCCCCTGATTTGCTGCTGGGCCGCCCGGTGTATTACCTCGAAAATATGGCAGATGCAGCAGCAGGTGAGGCGGTGCTGGCAGTGGGTGACTTCAAGCGCGGTTACTACATCGTGGATCACACTACCGGAGTACGCACCCGCCCGGACAACATCACCGAACCGGGGTTCTACAAGGTTCACACCGATAAATATCTGGGCGGTGGGCTGGTGGACTCCAACGCCATTAAGGTACTGGAAATTCCGGGTTCAGGTTCCTGATCCGATGTTCAGGGGGCTGCGGCCCCTTTCCTGCCTTCTGGAGTCCGACCCATGAAAAATAATGATTTTGAAATCCGCACCTCCGAACTGAGTGCCGCCGATAAAAAGCTGGTGGGCTATGCGGTTCGCTACAACAGCCTGTCAGAGGTTATCTGGGATGAATTCCGGGAGCAGTTCGCGCCCGGTGCGTTTAAAGAGAGCCTAGCTTCTGGTGCCGACTGCCGCGCCCTTTATGAACATGACTATACGCAGCTGCTGGGCCGTACCCGCTCAGGAACGCTGGTACTCACCGAAGACAATACCGGCCTGCGCTTTGAACTGACGCCGCCCGATACCCAGCTGGGGCGCGATGTACTCACGCTGGTGGAGCGCGGCGACATAAACGGAATGTCCTTTGGCTTTCGGGCGCTGAAGGAAGCCTGGGATATCACGCCAAAACCTTATATCCGCACCGTGACCGCCGCCGAACTGCGGGAAATCACCGTAACCAGTATGCCAGCCTATACGGAAAGCAGCGTTGAGATCGCCCGCCGTTCACTGCTGGCCCATCATCCTGAGCTTGGTGGTCTGGACCTCGATATGCGCCGCCGTCAGGCCGAACTGGCGGGGCTGTGATATGTGGTGGCCCTTTAACCGTAAAGCCGAACGGCGCAGCATGACCATTGATGATTTTCTGGCAATGGCCGGAATACCCAATACCGGTTCAGGCGAGTACGTGTCTGCCGGCACGGCGGAATCCCTGCCTGCGGTAATGAATGCCGTGTCAGTAATCAGTGAGGCGGTCGCCTCCATGCCCTGCTACCTGTACCGGGTGACCAATAAAAATGGCCGGGAATCGCGGGAATGGCTGGGCGATCACCCGGTGGACTCCCTGCTGAACGAGCAGCCGAACGACGGCCAGACCGCCTACCAGTTCAAGCGTACCATGCTGCGCCATTGCCTGCTGAACGGTAACGCCTACGCGGTGATCCGCTGGGGCCGTGACGGCCAGCCACAATCATTACATCCGTATGCGCCCGGATCGGTGGTGCCAGAACGCATCGGCGAACATCGCTATAAGTACAGCGTGACGGAGCCTTTCACCGGCGCAGTGCGAACCTGCCTTCAGGAAGAAATGCTGCATCTTCGCTATGCCACTGACGATGGTTTTCTGGGCCGTTCTCCGATCTCCATCTGCCGGGAAACGCTGGGTCTTGGTCTGGCGCAGCAGCGGCACGGCGCAAGCGTGATGAAAAACGGCATGATGTCTTCCGGCGTACTCAAATCAGCTGACTGGCTTGATGGTCCGAACGGTAAAAAGGCCCTTGATGCGCTGGAGCGCTATAAAGGAGCCAGGAACGCGGGTAAGACGCCAATCATTGAAGGTGGCATGGACTACCAGCAGCTGGGCATGAGTAATCAGGATGCCGAGTGGATAGCCAGCCGCCGCTTCAGCATTGAAGACATTGCACGCATGTTCAACGTCTCGCCGATCTTCCTTCAGGAATACAGCAACAGCACTTACAGCAACTTCAGCGAGGCCAGCCGCGCCTTTCTCACCATGACAATGCGTCCCTGGCTGACCAACTTTGAGCAGCAGATTAAATCCGCGCTGCTGCTGGCGTCTCCGGTTCCCGGCGTTCGCTATCAGGTTGAGTTTGATTCCGCTGACCTGCTGAGGGCCAACCCCACCGAGCGCTTCAGAAGTTACGAAACGGCGATTAAATCCGGCGTGATGTGTCCGAACGAAGCACGTGAACGCGAAGGGATGCCGCCGCGTGAAGGGGGTGACGAATTCAGCCAGGCATGGAAGCAGCATATTGAAGTTAAAAATGCCGAAGGGGGGCAAAGATGGCGAGTGAACTGATCACCCTGGCCGAGGTAAAGCAGCACCTGAAAATGGAAGAGGATTATGACTTCGAGGATGAGCTGCTGTCCGGCTATATTCTGGCCGCGCTGGAGGTCTGCCAGAAGCATATCGGAAAGCGCATCCCTCAAGAGCAGGAGTTTACCCCGGCGCTGAAGGTGGGCTGCCTGATGTACATCTGCTTTCTGGAATATAACCGGGAGATGGTTTACGAGGTAGAAAAAACGCTGGTGCCAATGACCGTGGATGCCCTCTGGTCAGTCTATCGCGATCCGGGGGTTCACTGATGCCGTGGCAACCCTTGCGCCGCTGTACCGAACCCGGCTGTAACGTCCGGGTTAAAGCCGGTAAATGTGACGAGCACAAACGCGAAGAGCGCCGCCAGTCCGACAGCCGGAGAGGAACGCGCACTCAGCGGGGTTACTCCAACCGCTGGGGCGAATACCGCCGACTTTTTCTTAGAGCGAATCCGCTTTGTGTTCACTGCCTGAAGGCGGGTGACTACACGCCAGCGACCATTGTGGATCACATCATTCCGATCAATGGAGAAGGTGACGTGCTGTTCTGGACTGCCAGCAACCACCAGGCACTTTGCCAGACCCACCACAATCGCAAGACGGTACAGCTTGACCCGGTGACCAAACAGAAGCGAATGGCAGGTGCATTCCATAAGCAGGAGGAAGCCGCCCGTCTGCGCAATGACTGGATATATGACTATGGCGACGAATGAAAAAGAGCTGGTTCAACTGCTGTCCAGACTGCTGCGCCAGCGTGAACAGTTCACCTTACAGCACACCAGAGCGCATGGCAGCCACGCAGCGCGGCGTACGTCTGAGCGTGAACGGGACATCATGACCGCATTCCGCAACCGCTGACGGACCAACCAGACGGGGTGGGGGAGGTTTTCAGGACAAAAGACGGCCTCTCCGGAACCGCCCGCCCCCTCAAATTTTTACGCGCAGCAATTTTTTTGAAAATAAAACCGATGGAGATTCAATAAATTATGGCCCGACCACCCAAAGCACCCGCTTACCTTGATGACATTGCACAGCAGCAGTGGAAGGCCAAAGCGAAACAGCTGGCCGAGCGGGGCGATCTGACCGCTGCCGACTGGAATAATCTTGAGCTGTACTGTGTTAACTATTCGATGTACCGCAAAGCGGTTGAAGACCTTGCCCGGCGCGGGTTCAGCATTGTTAACAGCCAGGGCGGTGAGAGCCGCAACCCGTCACTGAGCGCCAAGGCCGATGCAGAGAAGATCATGATTAAAATGTCTTCCCTGCTGGGCTTCGATCCGGTCAGTCGCCGCAAAACGCCTGTTGAGACTGACGAGGAAGACGATCTTGACCGCCTGGAATGATTACGCCAGTGACATAAAATCAGGTGCCATACCCGCCTGTAAGCGCGTAAAACAGGCCGTTGAACGCTACTTCAGTGACCTGAATAATCCTCTGTACAGTTTCGACAGCGCAACGGTTGAGCGGTTTATTGCCTTTTCCCGCCTCTGTCCGCACGTCAAAGGCCCGCTGCGTGGACAGCCGATAGTGCTGGAGCCGTGGCAGCAGTTCGCCTTTGCCTGCCTGCTGGGCTTCAGGGTGAAGGCTACCGGACGCCGGAAGTTTAAGAGCGCCTATATTCAGGTGCCGCGCAAGAACGCTAAATCAACCGTGGCCGCGATGCTGGCTAACTAGTTTCTGGTGATGGAGCACGGCCAGCAGGACATTTACACCGCCGCCGTGAGCCGCGATCAGGCCCGTATTGTGTTCGACGATGCCCGTCAGATGTGCCTGTTATCAAAGCCACTGAAAAAGCGTCTGACCATTCAGCAGCATAAAATGATTTATGCAAAATCCAACAGCCTGCTGAGGCCACTGGCGGCCAAAGCGGCGACCATCGAGGGAACCAACCCCAGCCTGGCGATTGTGGACGAATATCACCTGCACCCGGACAACGGCGTTTACTCCGCGCTTGAGCTGGGCATGGGCGCACGCCCTGAAGGCATTCTGTTCGCCATCACCACCGCAGGCAGCAACGTGGTATCGGCCTGTAAGCAGCACTATGACTACTGCTGCCAGATACTGGCCGGAGAAGAAGCCAACGAATCGCTGTTTGCGCTGATTTACGAGCTGGACGACGAAAGCGAGATTGACGATATGTCACTGTGGATAAAGGCTAACCCCAATCTCGACGTGTCCGTTGACGGTGCGGCACTGGCTGACACCATCCAGAAGGCCCGCGGCATACCCTCGCAGTGGGTGGAAATGCTCACCAAGCGTTTTAATATCTGGTGCCAGGGGGCCACGCCGTGGATGGGTTCCGGCGCATGGGACGCCTGTAAGGACGATTACAGCGAATCTGACCTGGCCGGAATGGAGTGCTACGCCGGGCTTGACCTGTCGTCTACCGGGGATATTACCAGCGTCTGCTATGCGTTCCCGTCTGACCGCGAAATCCGGCTGCTGACCCGTCACTACCTGCCTGAGGCGCAACTCAACAACGTAGCCAATAAAAACCGCGCCATCTACCGCCAGTGGGCTAAAGCGGGCTGGATTCGCACCACGCCAGGCGACTGTATCGATTATGACCGCATCCGTGACGATATTCTCCTCGATGCTGAGGTGTTCGGTATAAAGCTGGTGGGCTTCGATACCTGGAACGCCACGCACTTACGTACCCAGCTACAGGGGGCGGGCCTCGATGTTGAGCCGTTCCCGCAGACCTACCTCAAATTCAGCCCGGTAGCGAAGTCGCTGGAGGTGTTCGTTAACCGCAGGGTTATCCGGCACAACGGCGATCCGGTTCTGGCCTGGGCGATTGGTAACGTGGTGATGGAGTCTGACGCCAACGCCAATATCAAGCCGAACAAAAAGAAATCGGCCAACAAGATAGACCCGGCGATAGCGGGATTAATGGCGTTCGGCACCTGGCAGGCTGAGCACGAAGATTTTAGTTTTGATATGTCCGAGGCACATAAACAGCGCCTTGCCACCTTCACTGGCGTATGAGGCCATCCATGCAGCATAACGACATTACCGCCCAACTGGCCGCCGCCATGCAGGACGAAGGCTACGAGCTGGACGCCTGCTCCCGTCTTATTATCCGGCAAACCCTCGCACGCGCTGTGACTGCGCAGCGCCGCAGGGCAGACCGGGAACGTTCAGCCAACAACACATTTCTCTGGTCAAAGCCGCGGAATCCTCGTGATTAGACGGTTGTATATTGAAGATGATCACTTAGATAAACTTTCAATTATTGCTTCTAATTTTTCAGACATTTCATCGAGCATTTGTAATATATTATCTTTAGAACTATCTGATTGCTCGATGAGTTTTTTTATCTCGTTAGTATGATGAGAGCGTATTATCAATTCTTCTACTGCTGAGAATCCCTCGTCCTGATCATAGGTCTGCTTTGTATCAAAAACAAAATAAGTATGTGGTGGGTTGTGATGCACTGATTTCAGTATATCGTACTCATAATCATCGCCTTGAACAATATCAGCATCGAAAGGCACTGTTTTATCAATCTCAATTAACTTTTTAATAAGTTCTGATGTTTTCATGATGGCTTCTGAATCGTATCCACATTTATTTTTTTTGGCTGTGCCATGTGCTAATTAAAAATAGCGCCATCGAACCGGCAAGATTTACTGCTAATTCTGCGTGACGCGGTGATGGTTTTACAGCCATTCGACCTTTTCCATGAGCATCACCAAGACGATTCCTGAGAGTTCCTAAGCCATTTACGATCGCTGAGCATCCCCCCAATATTTGTTTGAAAATATTCTCAGAATGCTGATCACTTGATAAATTAAGTTCCTTAGAAACCAGTCTGTAGAGTTCAGACATTTCAATGTTCTTGTTGTTATATGGGATTTCCATTTCATCCAGTATATGCTTGCACACTGTCTCTAAAAGAGTCCTTGAAGAAGTTATGGCTCCCTCTGGATCTGTGTGACGACGCTCTAATGCCTTCGTCCAAACGTTATGTACACCACCTTCATCAAATCGTTTTAGAACATCTGATATATCTTCATCGGCCGGGGCTTTGTTTTTGCCTTCCAAATTGTCCATAAGTGTTTGAAACTCGGACCAAATATATTCCCTTCTTTCCGCGTATGTACTAAATTTGAACTTAATGAATTGCCAGAATTGGTCTGTGTTACGGTTAGTTTTTACAAAAGGCGGGATGAGATTGTTGTACAGAGGTGATTCAACAAAAAAACGTCTTAATTCTTGGTAGTCATTTGGTAGGCTGGCTCCGCCAGTTGCGATGCAGATCATCTGGGACTGTAAGCTTTCAGCTCGTTCTATATCTGTTGTGAGTTCATCAAGAATTGAGCGCATTTTTTACTTTCAATCCTCTCAGCTAAACAGTCTTATTACTCATGGATACTTAGTTAAAGTATCCTATGGGTATCCTAGAGATTCGGTTTTGATGTCAGTGCGTCGTAACTCATTGAAAATTGGTGGCCCCTGCTGGACTTGAACCAGCGACCAAGCGATTATGAGTCGCGTGCTCTAACCAACTGAGCTAAGGGGCCTGAGGCGCGGGATTATAATGTAACTTGATAGTTCAATCCAGCACTTCGCCACCGATTGGTTGTTTTTCAGGCATCAGAGCGTTTTCTGAAACTGTATGATTAACAACCTTTTCCGGCTATTACCGATGATAGCGGGAAGCCGAATCCCGGCGCGACAGGTCCGGCAGCAGCGCAGCACGGGCATCATCATAAGCCTGCCAGTTTTCCAGCTTTTCCAGCGACGGGATGGTGACGCTTTCGCCCAGATCCAGTCCGGCCAGCGCTGCATCCACCATTTTCTCTACTTCCATCACATTCTCAGCTGGCAGGCCATCCGCAGATATGCCTGAACGTTCAAAGATCTCAGTGCGAGTCAGGCCGGGAAGTACTGCCTGAACACGAACGCCGTGTGGCTTAAGTGAGGCCTCCAGCGAGCGGCTGAAGTTGAGCACGAAAGATTTAGTGCCGTTATAGACGCCATTCGCCATCTCATGAACCAGCGCCAGCACCGAGGCAATGTTGATCACTGTCCCTTTGCCACGCGCTTTAAAAGCGTTGCCAGCGGCATGCGCCAGGCGGGTAGGAGCAAGGACATTCAGAGTAATCATCGTCTGCACGCGGTCGATGTCGTTATCGAGGAAATCGCCCGCCACGGCCATCCCGGCATTATTGACCAGCAGGGTGATTGCCGGATCGCTGCTCAGACGGTGCTCAACCCGCAGCAGATCTTCAGGCTGGGTCAGATCGGCGACCAGCACTTCGCTGTTGATCCCCCATTGCTGCGCCAGCTCTCCGGCCAGCGCGTTAAGCCTGGCTTGATCGCGGGCGACCAGAAGAAGATCGTAGCCACGTTCGGCCAGACGTTGTGCATAGACTGCGCCGATGCCGGAAGAAGCTCCGGTGACCACTGCGATACCTTTTGACGAAGACATTGCCATGATGTGCTCCTGAAGATGTGTGTCTGAGTGAGGTTGCAAATATGATGGTTATCATATTTTGTGGTTTAAATATGATGGTTATCATATTTTGTGGTTTAAATATGATGATTATCATACAGCCTGTCAAGCCAGCAGATTGAGGAAGGGAAGGACTCCGAAGAACGAATGAGAAAATAAACTATTTATAATCAACAGACTAAACCCGTAAAGACAGGATTGTGGCAGACAAAATTAAATATGATGGTCATAATAATCACTTCAATAGCTGCAGCCGGCTGCGGCAGGCATCGACCAGGAAATTCACTATGCCAGAAACTGCGACTCATAAAGAACGCACCCGCCAGCGCATCCTCGATGAGGCTGCCGCGATCATGCGTGTGGTTGGCACGGAAGGGATTGGTGTGGCGGCGCTGATGAAGCGGGCTGGCCTGACACACGGCGGGTTCTATGCCCACTTTAAATCGCGCGACGATCTGGTGGCGAATGTCGTGGATCGTATGTTTATCGAAACCCGTGCCAGTCTGCAGTCGCAGCTCTCTGATGGGAGCGAAGCGAAGAAACTCAGCCGGTTTATTGATATTTATCTCTCCGACGAGTCGCGAAATGCCCCCGAACACAGTTGCCCGATGCCTTCGCTGGCCAGTGAGGCCTGCCGACTGCCCGAGGCAGCCCGCGAGCGTTTTAATCAGGGCATTCAGACCATGCAGGGCATCGTAGCTACCTCGCTGCAGGCTCTGGGGCATAAAGATCCGCAGGCGCTGGCTTCTTCGGTGCAGGCCGAGATGATTGGGGCGATGGCCCTGGCGCGGGCAATGACCGATGAAGCTCAGGCCCGTCAGGCGTTACAGGCTTCAAGATCTCAGCTTAAACGTCGATTGGGGCTGGATCGCGAGGCTGCTCATGGCTGAAGCGATCTCCGCTTTTGAAACCCGTCGCAGAAAAATGGCCGCGCTAATCACTCATCTTGCCCCGACCAATGGTTATACCCGGTCGGCGCTGGAGGATGTGTGTTTCTTACGTTCCGATATTCCTCTCGACCTTACGCCGGTGCTCTATGAGCCTTCGATTGTTATCGTCTGTCAGGGACGCAAGCGGGGCTTTTTAAACGAGGAAGTGTATGTCTATGACGCGCAGCATTTCCTGGTAGTTTCGGTACCGTTGCCCTTCAGCAGCCAGACGGAAGCCAGCCCGGAAGAGCCAATGCTGGCGGTCGCGTTGCGGCTCGATCTGCAGGCGCTGGCGGATTTGATGGTTACGCTTAACATGCCTGTTCCACGCAGCAGCGAGCCACTGAGTATGGCCTCAACGCCGCTTGATGAGCATCTGGGCGACAGCGTTCTGCGACTGCTGGAAGTGCTGAAGTCGCCGCAGGAAACGCAAATCCTCGCACCGGGTTTACTGCGCGAAATCTATTACCGGGTGCTGATCAGCGGGCAGGGGGATTCACTGCGGGCGGCACTGCTCCAACAGGGCTACTTTGCGCAGATTGCCAGGGCGCTGCGCATTCTGCAGACTCGTTATGCTGAGCGACTGGAAGTCGCCGGGCTGGCGAGTGAAGTGGGGATGAGCGTCGCGACTTTTCACGCGCATTTTAAAACCATCACCCAAAGCTCCCCGATCCAGTATCTGAAATCGGTCAGGCTGCATCAGGCAAGATTATTGATGGTGCGGGGCGGCGTTTCTGCTGCGGCCGCATCGGCGGAAGTTGGCTACGAAAGCCCTTCGCAGTTCAGCCGGGAATTTAAGCGCTTCTTTGGTCGTAGCCCGGTACAGGAAGCGCTGTATATGAAAGAGATCCTGCGCCTGGAGCCAGCCATCGGCATGGCTGGCTGAGGGCAAATTAATGGGCGCTGGCGACCGGGCGCACCACCATCTCGTTGACGTCAACATCCGCTGGCTGAGCGATGGCATAAGCGATGGCTCGCGCAATGGCATCAGGCTCCAGCGCGATGCTGCGATAGCCTTTCATCAGTTCGCGGGCGCTGACATCGCTGATCGTTTCCGCCAGCTCGGAAGTGACCACGCCGGGTGATATTACCGTTACCCGTATTTTGTCTGTCTCCTGTCGCAAGCCATCAGAAATGGCACGTACGGCGAATTTCGTCGCGCAATACACCGCCGCCGTTGGCGATACGGCCAGCCCGCCAATTGAAGAGACGTTGATGATATGGCCGTGCTGCTGCTGTTCTATCAGCGGTTGGGCGGCGGCAATGCCGTGCAGCACGCCGTGGATATTCACATCAATCATCTGGTTCCACTCATCCACCTTGCGGGAAGAGAGCGGTGACAGTGGCATTACGCCCGCGTTGTTGACGATCACATCCAGCCCGCCAAAACGCTGCTGCGCTTCGGCGACAAAGGCTTCCATCTGTGCCAGGCTGGTCACGTCCAGCGCAATGCAGTAAGCCTCTCCACCAGCAGCGCGTATCCCGTTTACCAGTGTTTCAAGGCGATCTGTACGACGGGCACCAACCAGTACACGGGCACCTCTGGCGGCCAGTAGACGGGCGGTGGCTTCACCGATACCACTGCTGGCACCAGTGATCGCCACGATTTTATTAGCAAGTTCAGACATGGGATTCTCCTGACTGTTGAGGGCTGAAGGTCAGTCCGTCAGCTGCCACCAGAGTAAAGCGAACCCCGCAGGCTGCGAATATCCGCAGCTCTGCGATCCTTGCCTGTTCCTCTGTAATCAGTCGATATCCGTCGACAACGCGATCTCCTTCTGCGCTTCCAGTGCGGCCAGCTTTTCCTGTAATCCGGCATGCACCAGCTTATAAGCGTCGCTGCCGAGTGTCAGACGGCGCGGAGCCGGGGAGCGATCCACCGAGGCAATCATCTCGCGCACCATTTTTTTCGCATCGCCGATTTGCGGCCAGTTCTCCAGCAGGGAGCGGATGCCGCTGGTTTCATATGCCGCCAGCGGTTCAGACATCACCAGGCCCTGGGTGAAGCTGGTTTGTGCGGTGCCCGGTTCAACCAGCGTGAACTCAATATTGAAGCCGGAAACCTCCTGCGCCACCGTATCGACAAAGCCTTCCATCGCAAATTTGCTGGTGTGATAAAGACTCAGGCCGGGGAAGGTAATCTGCCCGCCCATTGATGACAGCTGCAGAATACGGCCTCCGCCCTGCCGACGCAGATGGGGCAGGGCAGCGCGGATAACCTGAATGGAGCCTACAACGTTGGTATTGAGCAGCTGCACGATATGCTCGTCAGCCAGCTCTTCCGCCGCGCCCGCCAGTCCGTAGCCCGCATTACTGACTACCACATCAATTTGTCCCAGCTCGGTAAACGCACGGTCAATCACGTTGCGTACCTGCTGCGAATCGGTGACGTCCAGCTGCGCCACCCACAGCTGGTTGCCGTATTGCGCTTTCAGCGGCTCCAGCACGGTGGGGCTGCGTAATGTTGCCGCAACGCGATCTCCGCTCTCCAGCAGACGTTCGGTCATCTCGCGGCCAAAGCCGGAGGAAGTACCGGTAATAAACCAGGTTCTGGACATCAGTTCTCTCCTCAAATAAGCGTGTCAGATAACCTTACGCTCTGAGGATTAATGCTACTATCCGTTTAATAATGCATAAGCTGGTGAAAATTACCCATGAATCAGCACCCCGATTTGAACTCCCTGAATGCCTTTATGCTGGTCGCTACCCGGCGCAGTTTTCGTCAGGCTGCCGATGAGCTTGGTCTTTCTCCGTCAACTCTCAGCCACATGCTGCGCGCGCTGGAGCAGAAAATGGACGTGCGACTGCTGCACCGCACCACGCGCAGCGTCTCGCCCACTGAAGCCGGTGAAAAACTGCTTGCCAGTTTGCGCCCGGTGCTGCGGGATCTGGACAGCGCACTGGCCTCGCTGGAGGATTTTCGCCAGCAGCCCGCCGGAACGTTGCGTATCAACGCCAGTGAGAGCGCTGCCCGCCAGCTGTTGCAGCAGGCCGTGCCGGTTTTCCTGCAACGTTATCCGGCGGTGACGGTTGATCTGGTAACCGAAGGGCGGCTGATCGATATCGTCAGCGAGCAGTTTGATGCCGGGGTCAGGCTGCTGGAGGATGTGCCGCAGGACATGATAGCCGTACCATTGGGCAGGGAAGTCCGCTTTCTGGCGGTCGCCTCACCTGGGTATTTGCGGCAGCATGGCACGCCCGCCACGCCTGATGCTTTACGACAGCACCAGTGCATCCGTTTTCGTCTGCCAAGCGGCAAGCTCTATCGCTGGGAGTTTTCCCGTCGTGGGGTGGAGCAGGTTATCGAGCCGCCAGGGGCGCTGATGCTGGACCATCTGGAGTTAATGGCCGAAGCAGCCGTTGCCGGATTGGGTATTGCCTATTTGCCGGACAGCGTGGCGGAGCCCTGGTTACGGGCGGGTAAGCTGACGGCGCTGTTGGAGGAGTGGAGCCCGCCTTATCCGGGGCTGGCAATCTACTATCCCGGTCACCGGCATGTTCCGGCGGCGTTAAGGGCGTTTATTGACGTGGTGAAATCTTTGCCGGTTACTTCACCCGTGGCGGAATAAATGGTGGGTGATAAATAGCTGTGCTCCAGTGGCGGCTGCTGGCATGTTTCTCAGCCAGCCAGCCCTCTTTGCGCAGCTGACGGGCAATCATTTTATTCATGATCCCGTGTCCGAGCAGCAGCACGTTGCCGTGACGGGAAAGCTCAATCAGACGGGCAGCAGCCTGTTTTGCCCGTAGCTCGGCTTGCTGCAAAGATTCTACCGATCCGGAATATCCACATAGCCAAAGCAGGCGGAGCAGCAAGAGCCAGAACGAAGGCGGAAGGTGAGGATAGCCCAGCCGCATCACCGGCAGTGAAACTTCGCTAAACAGCGCATCCACCGAGGCCGGCTCCAGTCCCAGCTTCGCCAGCGAAGAACGGGCGCGGGGCAGCGGACTGGTGACGATGTAATCCGCCATGGCCGCAGCATGCTGGCTCCTGTCCGGCGGCACATCTTCCACCTGTGATAAATCATAGGCTTCACACCACTGCTCCATCGCCAGAGCAGGCAGGCAGCCACCGGAAGGGTGATCGGGTTTACCGTGTCGCATCAGGATGATCGTCATCGCTTTTTCCCCGGCTTTTTTTTCAGAGTAAATGTCGCTGTGACTTAAAACAAATGGCGCAGCCCGTTTTCAGACCAGGTCGCCCTGCCTTGTTTCGTCATCCTGCTGAAATAAAACGCTGTTTAGATGGCAGTCGCCAGAGCCGGTAAAAGTGTGAGTAAAAATTCGACTTTAGTGAAGGTTTTTCGCAGTGTTTTCGTATGAGTTTTGATCATTAAAAATCATGAAAGCATTAATGGTATGTAAAATATGATTTTTTGTTTTTGTGCGTGGATTGAAATGTGAAGTAGATCTAATTTATTTGAGGTGATCGCTTGCTTTGTCTACGCGCGTAGATACAATGAGCGCGTTGTCAAAATTCACGGTGCCTGATGTTTTTCTGCTCCAGTGAAGGTCACCTTTGTTTCACGTTATCAATACGACTGGTTACGAAAACCGGCGGACGGGAAGCGAACAGAACTCACCCCAACACCAGGGAACCAGTTACTGACCTTTTAGCATGGCTCAGCAAAAGAACGTCCTCACTGGCGAATTTTCCTGCGATATCAGGAAGCCAGGCAGGGCAAAAATAAGAATCCTCATCAGGGAATTTTTTAATGTCCACACAACAAAGCATCCGGCAAGAGGCTTCGCTGTCCGCACACTCTGCGGCAGATGAACGCCTGGCCACCACGGAAGGTCTCAAGGATTTCTGGCGGGCAACCGTCTCATGCTGGCTGGGAACCGCCATGGAGTATGCGGATTTCGCGCTCTACGGCCTGGCTGCCGGCATTATCTTTGGCGATGTTTTCTTTCCTGAAGCCACCCCTGCGATGGCGCTCCTCTCCAGTTTTGCGACCTGGTCCGTTGGCTTTATTGCCCGCCCGATTGGCGCGCTGTTCTTCGGCTGGCTGGGCGACCGTAAGGGCCGTAAGGTGGTGATGGTGTCCACCATCATCCTGATGGGGGCCTCTACCACGTTAATCGGCCTGATCCCCAGCTACGCCTCAATTGGTCTCTGGGCACCCGCTTGTCTGGTGGCCCTGCGCTTCAGCCAGGGCTTCGGCGCGGGAGCAGAACTCTCCGGCGGCACGGTGATGCTGGGCGAATATGCCCCGGCTGAAAAACGTGGTCTGGTCTCTTCCATCATTGCGCTCGGCTCCAACAGCGGCACGCTGGTCGCCTCCCTTGTCTGGCTGGCTGTGGTGCAGATGGATCAGCATCAGCTTCAGGAGTGGGGCTGGCGTATTCCTTTCCTCTGCAGCTCGCTGATTGCGCTGGTCGCCCTGTGGATCCGCCGTCATCTGAAGGAAACGCCGGTCTTCGAACGGAAAAAAGAGGAATTGCTCGCGGAACGCACCGGCCTGCAAAAGGCTCAGCCACAGCCGGTGGATACCCGCAGCTTCCTGCAGCGCAGTCGCTCTTTCCTGGTGATGGTTGGCCTGCGTATTGGCGAAAACGGTCCCTCCTATCTCGCCCAGGGCTTCATCATCGGGTATGTGGTTAAAGTGCTGACGGTGGATAAATCCGTTGCCACCACTGCGGTGTTTATCGCTTCGCTGCTGGGTTTCCTGATCATTCCTTTTGCCGGCTGGTTGTCTGACCGCTTTGGCCGACGTATCACTTATCGCTGGTTCTGTCTGCTGCTGATCCTCTATGCGTTCCCGGCCTTTATGCTGCTGGATTCCCGCGAGCCGGTAATCGTGATCTCGACTATCGTGGTGGGGATGGGGCTGGCTTCTTTAGGCATCTTTGGCGTGCAGGCGGCCTGGGGCGTGGAGATGTTCGGTGTGAATCATCGCTATACTAAGATGGCGACCGCGAAAGAGCTGGGTTCAATCCTTTCCGGCGGCACGGCACCACTGGTAGCCGCGGCGCTGCTCTCCTGGACCGGTCACTGGTGGCCGATTGCCACCTACTTTGCGGGAATGGCAGCGATTGGTTTCCTGACCACCTTTGTGGCACCGGAAACGCGGGGACGCGATCTTAATGCGCCGGAAGATGCAATCTGATGTCAACCGGCCTGCGGGCCGGTTAATGATCTTTACAAGGCGGAAATTTGGCAAAAGATAGCTCCAGGCGGGCAACCCGGGCCGATGTGGCACGGGTTGCCGGAACCTCCGTCGCGGTGGTCAGTTACGTGATCAATAATGGTCCGAGGCCGGTTGCGGAAGCAACGCGGCTTCGCGTGCTTGAAGCGGTAAAGAAAACAGGCTACCGGCCCAACAGCGTCGCACGGGCGCTGGCCTCCGGCACCAGCAAAACCTACGGGCTGGTGGTACCGAATATCTCCAATGCGTTTATCGCTTCCTTTGCTCATGCATTGCAGCAGGAGGCTTCCCGGTCCGGCATGGTCATGCTGCTGGGCGATGCCGGTGACAGCCGTAAGCGCGAGCTGGAACTGATCAATAATCTGCTGAGCCAGCAGGTCGATGGACTGTTTTATAACAGTGTTGATCGCCATCCCTATATTGATGTGATTCAGGCCAGCGGCACGCCGCTGGTGATGCTGGACCGTGTCGATCCTGCCCTGAACGTCAATATCCTGCGGGTTGATGAGCGCGAAGCCGCTTATCAGGTTACTGCCCACTTACTCAGCCACGGCTACCAGCAGGTGGGGATCATCTGCGGGCCGCTGGAAATGTTCAATACGCAGGATCGTCTGTCCGGCTGGCGTCAGGCGCTGGCCGATTTTGGCGTGAAGGAGCATGCAGAGTGGGTATTTCCCACCACCTATACCCGCGATGGCGGTTATCAGGCGGCGAAGAAGATGCTGCAGGCAGGAAATATTCCCCGCGCACTATTTGCCACCAACGAAACGCAGGCGATTGGCTGCATTCGTGCGTTGGCAGAACACGGAATTACGGTTCCGGAGCAGGTTGCTCTGGTCTGTTTTAACGGAACGGATCAGTCAGCGTTTCATGTCCCTTCACTGACTACCGTCCGGCAGCCGGTGGAGGAAATGGCGAAGAAAGCCATCGAGATGCTGTCAGCCAGGGAAGGCGAAGTCCAGCTGAGTGAGTTTGCTCATCAGCTACAGATAGGCGAATCCTGCGGCTGCGCCTTCAGAGTCTGCGCCGCCGGAAAATAATAAGATAAAAATGAAACGATTAATTATTGATTGTGACCCAGGAAATGGCATTACCGGTGCGAACGTGGATGACGGTCTGGCGCTTGCGCTGGCCTTAGGCTCAGCAGACATTTCGCTGGAGCTGATCACCACTGTGGCAGGCAATACTCCCAGTGATACCGGCTTTAACGTGGCGAAAGATCTGGTGGAGCGGCTGGGCCTGAATGTGCCGGTGCACAAAGGCGCGGAGCGGGCACTGGCTGAAGCGCCGGAACCGTGGCGTGAGGCGCTGGATAACCGGGTCCACAGCTCACAACTGGCCCATCTCTGGCAGGGTATCCGTTCGCCGGAGGTTCATCAGGCACCTGATGAAGACGCCGCCGATGCCATTGGTAAGCTGATTTGCGCTAATCCGGGAAAAATCACCCTGGTGGCGATTGGCCCGCTGACTAATGTGGCACTGGCAATGGAGCGCTATCCGGAAATGATCGATGCGGTGCAGGAAATCGCCATTATGGGCGGCGTTTTTGCGCTGGATGATTTTATCAAGGACACCAATTTCGGGCTCGATCCGGAAGCGGCTCAGCGGGTGCTGACCTGCGGAGCCACCCTGACGCTGGTGCCGATGGATGTGACTACCCAGACGCTGTTGACCCATAAGGATCTGGACCGCTTTGCGAAAATTGACACCACGCTGGCAAAATTTGTTTGTGAAACGCTGCGACCGTGGCTGGATTACTCCATTCAGACCCGCAACCTGCCGGGCTGCTGGATCCACGACGCGCTGGTTGTGGCCTGGCTGATTAATCAGCGGGTAGCAACTGCCGCCGATTACTATGTTGACGTGGAGCTGCGGCCGGGGATGACGCGGGGTAAATCCTGGCGCTTCCGGCCACCACTACGGGTTGATGTGGCTGTTGGTGAACCCACGGGTGGATTGGTGCATGTGCTGCAAACTGTGGATAATCAGTTGCTGGTAGGAATGCTGGAGCAGGCGTTAAAAGGATAACGCCTCAGGGTGCGCATTGCTGCGCACCAGCTATAAACACCAGTGAAGCATCAGGCTTGTGCGACCTTCGTCGCCCGCTGCCAGCGCAGGGCATCAATCACCAGCAACACCAGCAGGCTTACCCCCATCACCGGCAGGCTCAGTGCCAGCGCGACAGTACACACCAGCAGTAAAAAGCGGGCGCTGATCGACAGCTTACGCCAGCAGTACCACAGCGTTTCTGCCGGATGCGCACCCTGGCCAGCGGCAGGACGGCGCAGCCACCACAGGCGATAGCCCATCACAATCATCACGCACAGTCCCAGGCCGAAGAATGCCAGCAGTAACTGATTAGGCAGGCCAAACAACACCCCCATATGTGCATCCACGCCCCAGCGGGTCAGTTTCGCCAGCAGGCCAAATTGGGCAAATTCCACCTTGTCCACCACGCGGAAGCTGTTTGGATCCACTGCCACGCTGTCCACCTGGGTAGGCCAGCTGCGATCAATCTCGCTAACGATCCATGCTTTGTCCGCCCTCCAGGCAGGACGGATCTCAATCTTCCCGGCGTTAATTCCCGCTGCACGGGCTGCTTTCACCACCCCATCAAACTGTGCAGGTAAAATCCTTACGGCAGGATTGTTCTCCGGCATGCCTGCCATCTTGTGCTCAGCATGCTCATCCGCATGCATCTTCATGGCAGGCATACTGTGCCCGGCGTGTTTGTCGGCAGGCATCTCCATTCCTGGCATACTCTCCCTTTCAGCGGGCTGCTGTGGGTTCAGAACGGTATTCACTGAAGGCGTCAGCCAGCCAAAATGCGCACGCATGGCGGAGATATTGTCCCCGGCCCAGCGCGACCAGGTCAGGCCGGTGGCGGAGAAGAACAGCAGTCCCAGCACCAGCACCAGGCCCAGCGTGGTATGCCAGTAGCGGTTACGCAGTATTTGCTGTCCGCGCGACTTTTTGTTGCCTTTTCCCGCGTGCGGCGAACGACTGGTGGCCCACATCAGCACGCCGCCCAGTGCGGCAACCCACAGCCAGCTGGCTGCCAGTTCACTGTAGTTTCTGCCGGGGGCGCCCAGCAGCAGATTACGGTGCAGGTAATCCAGCCAGGTGCGGAAGGGCAGCACGCCGCTGGTGCCATAAACATCCAGCATCCCGCGGATTTCCAGGGTATTCGGGTCGATAAATACCGCTGTGGTTTCCGAAGGGCCGGAGTGTGGCGTGGTGAACATGACGCGGGTGGTTTCACCGGGTTGGGGAGCAGGGCGAACCGCAGAGATTTTCACCCCATGGCCGATCAACTCTTCCGCCACTCTGATTTGATCGGCAAGAGGCTTAGCGGGGCCGCTGGCAGGTTTAGTGAATAACTGATGAGCGTATAGCGCGTTTTCCAGCTGTGGCGTCAGAACATACAGCGTTCCGGTCAGGGCGGCGATAAAGATAAACGGGCCAATAAACAGGCCAATATAAAAATGCAGACGATGCAGTAGCGGCATTAACGCACTGCGTGTTTGTGAGGCGCGGGCAGGCTGCGCCAGAGTTTTTTCTGACATATTTATTCCATCCGCCTGTTTCCAGGCATGAGCAGGTGGCTGTCGTTTTACGACGGCATATTTTTGGATTAAGTCTTGAAGCTCAGTACGCCGGTGGGGCGCGGGGATGGAAAAAACGAGGAATAAACCGGGCAACTGCCGGGCGGAATAGCGGCAGATTGGGAGGCTTTGCCGCCTGTAATGAGGACCACAGCGGCGGCAGGCTGGTCAGGTCCAGCGGCAGGTGAGCCAGCAGAACGCAGTAACCACAGGCGTTGTCTTCCATCATCGACACCGGATGATGCTGCAACATCCGGGCATGTTCAGCCGGGGTCATCACCATCATCGGCATGTCATCCATTGCCATACCCGGCATGCTCATCATCATCGCGGCGTGACGCGCAGGCGTCTGCTCCAGTGCTTTGGAGATCACCGGGGCGATAAACAGCAGCAGTATGGCAAACAGGCCAAGCCAGGCCGCAAAACGGCTGGGTGACCGGTGCATCCTTAAAAGCGACAACCCTGAACACTCTGTGTCAGAAATGAACGGCGGGGATTGTAGCAAAAATATTTTTTTCCGGAGGGAATAAAACGGTCACTGGTTCGTTTTATCTGCTCAACAGCACAACTGTGAGCAATGATTATGAAGCAATCGTCTCCTTTATCGCGCCTTTTGCGCTTCGCCCTTGTGGGCGGCATCCCGATCCTGCTGGCGATCCTGTTTTTATGGGCCGGTGGCTGGCTCAGCCCGCAACGTCTGACGGCCGGTAAGCTGCTAGATACGCTGCAAAGTGGTCCGGGCGAGAAGCCGGGCTTCCGGCGCAACCATGCCAAGGGGCTGTGCGTTATTGGCGAGTTTGATGCCAACGGTAATGCCAGTGTCTTGTCGAAAGCTGCTCTGTTTGCACCAGGAAAAACGCCGGTAACCGGTCGTTTCGCCATCGCCGGGGGCAACCCGGATGCGCCTGATTTTGCGGTACCCATCCGCAGTATGGCGCTGGCATTCACCTCTCCTTCAGGACAGCAGTGGCGTACCGGGATGAATGCGATGCCGTTTTTCCCGCTGCCGACCCCGGAAGCCTTCTATGAACAGCTGGTCGCCAGTAAACCCGATCCGGCTACCGGCAAACCCGATCCGCAAAAGATGCAGGCCTTTGTGGCTAAGTACCCAGCAGTGAAGGTTTTCGGTGCCTGGGCGCAGAAGTATGTCCCTTCCGGCAGCTGGGCGGTTGACCGCTATAACAGCCTTAATGCCTTCAATTTTATCGATAAAAACGGCCAGAGCCATCTGGTGCGCTGGAGCATGGTGCCGCAACAGACGTGGCAGCCGATTTCCGAAAGTGACCATCAGAATAAAGATTTCCTGCAGCAGGATCTGGTGAAAAGGCTGGCGCAGGGGCCGCTGAAATGGGACCTGATCGTTACCGTGGCGCAGGCAGGTGATGCCAGTAACGATGCCAGCAAATTGTGGCCTGCCGACCGCCAGACGATTAATGCCGGGACGCTGATGCTGAACAGTACGGTTCCGCAGGAAGGCGGCCCATGCAACAACATCAATTATGACCCGCTGATCCTGCCGGACGGCATTGCTGCCTCTGACGATCCGCTGCTCAATGCCCGTTCAGCCGCTTACGCCAAATCCTATAACCGCCGGACTCAGGAAGAGGCGCATCAGGCGCCAGGAGAGCATCTATGAAACAGGTCACGCATTTTCATCCTGCACTGCGCGTGCTGCACTGGCTGATGGCCGCCGCTATCCTGAGCATGTTATTTATAGGCGTGGCGATGGTCGCTACCGTTTCCTCGCTGCATGGCCTGCTGGTGGCCATTCACAAACCGCTGGGCGTGGCGATTTTGCTGCTGGTGCTGGTTCGCTTGTGGTTGCGTTTCACTACTGCCACACCGCCGCTGCCTGCTTCGATCCCCTCGGTGCAGAAAGCGCTGGCGCATCTTTCCCACTGGGTGCTTTACGGACTGATACTGGTGCAACCTGTGATTGGCTGGGCAATGCTCTCGGCGGCGGGCTATCCTGTGAGTTTAGGGCCAGATTTTCTGTTGCCGCCCATCACGCCGGTCAGTAACGATCTCTATGCCGTTCTGCGTCCGCTGCACAGCTGGGTGGCGCTGCTGCTGTTTGCGATGGTGATGCTGCATCTGGCCGCCGCACTGTTGCACGGGCTGATATTGCGTGATGGCGTGTTCAGCAGTATGTCCGGGTATAAACGACGGGGATAATGCGTTATGCCACCGCTGACGGATGCACAGATTCGTGAAGTGATGCCACATTTGCAGCGGTTTGCGCTGTGGCTGACCCGCAACCCCCACGCTGCGGAAGACCTGGTGCAGTCCTGCCTGACCAAAGCCCTGAGCCGCTGGCGTGGTTATCAGGGTGAGGAAAGCTTGCGGGCGTGGCTGTTTGCCATTCTCTACCGGCAGTTTATTGACGGTGAGCGTCGCCGCAAACGTTATCAGCGCCTACTCAGCTTTTTCACCGGCGAGGAGCAGGGCAGCAGCGAAACCGCTGAAACGCTGGCGATCACCGATGAGACGCTGGCGCAGTTTGCGCGGCTGTCGGCCGATGCCAGAGCGTTGTTGCTGATGAAAAACTATGAAGGGATGAGCTATCAGGAAGCGGCTGTAGCGCTGGATATCCCGGTCGGGACGGTGATGTCACGCCTTTCGCGGGCGAGAAAGCAGCTGCACCACTATCTGGAAGGTAAGGCCCCTTCTGTCGCATTAAGGAGACTGAAATAGTGCGCGAGCAACCCGAAGAAGCAGAACTGCACGCCTGGCTTGACGGCGAGGCGGATGCTGAAACGGCCCGGCGAGTGGAGCGCTGGCTGGTGGAAAATCCCCAGGCTGCGGCGGAAGTTGAAGGCTGGCGTTGCGATGCCCGGCAGCTACGGCTGGCCCTGCATCAGCAGGAGCAGCTGATGGAAACGCCTCAGCCCGCTCAGCTGCGTCAGCATGTGCGGCAGAAACGGCAGTGGAAGATGGTAGCCGCTTGCGCACTGGTACTGACTCTCAGCCTTGGCGGCTGGTCTGGCTGGCAGTTGAAGAATGCCCAGCTGCTGGCAGGGCATCTGCCGATGGAAGATGCGGTGCAGGCTTATAAATTGTTTGGCACTGAAACTGCCGCAAATCTGGATGTGGTGCCGGGCAACAGCGGTGAACTGACATCATGGGTACAACGTTACTTTATCAACGGTACGCTGCCGCCCAACCTTGAGCAGTTTGGTTTCCGGCTGTTGGGAGCAAGGCTGATGGCAACGGATAACGGCCCGGCGGCGCTGGTGATGTACCAGGATCTGCAGGGTACCAAAGTGGCCTGGTATATTCGCCCCATCGAACCGGTAAAGTTGCCACACGGCGAACGGCAGGACAGCGATCTGATGGCGCAATACTGGAGCGATAATCACTATAATTATGCGCTGGTCTCGCCAGCTTCAGCTGGGGGCGTGGATAACATGCGCGAGGCGATCCGGCAGTCCACCAGTTAATAATGCGTTTGTGAAGCAGCTGAAACAGCTGCTTACAGCCTGAAGTAAAGACTGACAAATGTGCCGGGATGGCTATCTTCTTACATGCTATAAACAAATGATTAACATTTCACCGGCCCGCCGTTCGGGCTGTGGCAGTCTGTAAGACAGGATAACCCTATGTTCAACTGGACCCCGACCCAGCGCAATGTGGCCTTTGCAAGTTTTGCCAGCTGGACGCTGGATGCGTTTGACTTTTTTATACTGATCTTCGTATTAAGTGATTTAGCCGCTAATTTTCATACAGAAATTTCAGATGTCTCCATTGCCATCATGCTAACCCTGGCAGTGCGCCCGGTCGGCGCTCTGGTGTTTGGCCGGCTGGCTGAAAAATATGGCCGTCGCCCAATCCTGATGGTCAACATCGTGCTGTTCTCCCTGTTTGAACTGTTTTCCGCGTGGTCGCCAACGCTGGGCGCGTTCCTCGCCTTCAGGGTGATTTATGGCGTGGCGATGGGCGGTGTCTGGGGCGTGGCCTCGTCACTGGCAATGGAAACCATCCCTGACCGTTCGCGCGGCATGATGTCCGGCATTTTCCAGGCGGGCTATCCCTGCGGCTACCTGCTGGCTTCAATCATCTTCGGCCTGTTCTACAGTATGGTCGGCTGGCGCGGTATGTTCATGATTGGCGCGCTGCCAATCCTGCTGTTGCCCTTTATTTACTTCAAAGTACCGGAATCGCCGGTCTGGCTGGCGGCGAGAGAACGCAAAGAGAGCACCGCGCTGTTGCCGGTGCTGCGAAGCCACTGGAAGCTCTGCATCTATCTTGTGCTGCTGATGGCCTGCTTTAACTTCTTCAGCCACGGAACGCAGGATCTCTACCCGACGTTCCTGAAGGTGCAGCACGGCTTTGACCCGCATACGGTCAGCATTATCGCGATTTGTTACAACATTGCGGCAATGCTGGGTGGGGTGTTCTTCGGAACGCTGTCGGAGAAAATTGGCCGTAAGAAAGCGATGATCATTGCTGCCTTCCTGGCGCTGCCGGTGCTGCCGCTGTGGGCTTTCTCTACCGGTTCAGTGATGATTGGCGTGGGCGCTTTCCTGATGCAGTTTATGGTGCAGGGCGCGTGGGGCGTGGTGCCGACCTACCTGACCGAGCTGGTTCCCGCCAATACCCGTGCGGTGCTGCCAGGTTTTGTCTACCAGTTGGGGAACCTTATTGCCTCGGTTAACGCCACGCTGCAGTCACGCATTGCGGAAGCGCACGGCAATAACTACGGGCTGGCGATGGCGATTGTGGCCGGAACCGTGGCGGTGCTGATCTGCGTGTTTGTGGCCTTTGGCCGGGAAACGCGGGGAGTGGAAATTTCTGCGAAGGTTGAGGAGCAGAGGTCGGCTTAAAACTCAGCAGGTGAGTGCCCGGGGAACTCAATGTTGGGTTCCCCCTACAGCTTGCGTCAGCCAGGAAGCTGGCAGACATCCACCCAGGTGGCTTCGGTCAGTTCCGCCATCAGCTGCGGCGTAATACGCACCGCGCTGTGAACCGAACCTGCAGCGGGCAACACCTCATCATAATGTTTCAGTGAAACGTCGCAGAATACCTGTAGCGGTGTTTCCAGGCCGAACGGACAGACGCCGCCAACGGGATGCCCCGTCCAGTTTACCACCTCATCCGTGCTCAGCATCCGGGCTTTGGAACCCAGCGTCTCTTTCAGCTTACGGTTATCAAGGCGGGCATCACCGCGGGTGACAATCAGCACCACCCGATCTTTTACCTTCAGCGACAGCGTCTTGGCAATCTGCCCCGGCTCAACGTGGTGCGCCCTGGCGGCCAGCTCAACGGTGGCGGTGCTTTCAGGCAGTTCAATAATGCCAATGTCAGGGGCGCGCTCGGCAAAGCATTGCCGTACAGACTCCAGGCTCATGCTTATCTCCCTCTTTCAGAGCGGATAAAGCTGCCACAGAACAGGCGGGTTTGTAAACGGGAACCAATGAAATCAGACAGGATTCAGCGTGCAGTTGCCGCAACGTTGAACATCTGGCAGACGGTAGCGCTGGCAGCAGGTGCGACGCTGCATTTCTCCGCCGCGCGGCAGCATGGTGCGGTAGAAAGGATTATCAGAACCATCCAGCAGGGTGCGGGAGAAGAAAAAGGCATGTTCCAGCTCGGTCCGCAGCTTTTCGCCGATCAGCGGGGCAATTTCACCAAGGAACCAGTACAGCGCAAAGCCGGTGTTGCTCCAGATCAGCTTGGCGTTGATATCGCCATGCTGCTCAATGCCGCTGACCACCGGGATCAGATGGTGCTGGATCAGCCGGTCCAGGCGACGGTGTGGGCTGAGATAACGTGCTTCTTCATCTTCACGCACGTTAAACCAGAAGGTGGCCGGACGGCCGGTTTCATGAAACTCAACGTGGCAATGTTCCGGTGAGATATCCAGCGCGCGGTTTTCCAGCAGCAACGCCATGATCATTGGCGGCATCACCAGCCCGAGGTACCACTGCGCCCAAAGTGACTGCAGCGGCTTGTTTTCGCGCTCCATCTCGCCATGCTCACGGTAGATGTAATCACCGTAAAGCTGGTTAAGACGGGTAAAGCTCTGCGGTTCAGACCAGCGGTTCAGCGTCATGCAGCTGGCGGGGGCTTCTTCACCCAGCCTGATCGTGTCGAGGAAATAGGCACGGTGCTCGCTGAACAGAGCGCGCAGCGAAGTCGCCAGCGATCGATTGCTCTGCAAAAAGATCAGCGGGTAGGAACCATACTCAGATGCCTGATGAACAATCGTGGTCATGGGGTATCCAGGTTAAACCGAAGTACAAAAACAAATGATAATCGTTCTTGATTCTACCTGAGGGCCACCGGACAAACAAGCGCCAATAAGTGCGATGTTATAAAGGCGTGATCGGGAGCGGGGCAGAGCGGCGCCCCGTGATTATCCCTGCTGCCAAAGTGGATAAAGCGCATAGTTCCGTCAGGGAAATTAATCCATTCTCCATTAAGGGTCAGAAGAAATTAATTCCTGAATTCGGGAATAATATTAAATTTCAGCACAAGAAGTCATGTATTCAGCCACTTTTTCCCTTATTCAGAGATGATTTTAATTAAGTGCTGATATTTCATTCGTGCAGGTAATGTTTCAGGCGGTATTTTTCAGGGGGAATGATTTCTGAAATAGCGGGAATGCTGTGGTTTGAATTAAGTTAAAATATAAATATCTAGAATGAATAGGCCCGAAAGTGTCGGGCCGTGACTTTATTACACCGCATCCACAGGCTGGCTCATGCTGCTTTTGGCTATATCTTCATAAGAAAGGATATTATTTCGCCCGCGATTCTTTGCCAGATAGAGTGCCCGGTCGGCATTAGCCAGTGCGCCGTCAAAGTCCTCTTCAAACATCGGGGCGAAGCCCGCGCTGATGGTGACATGCGTGGCGACCCGATCGTTGAAGCGATGCGGGATTTCAAGGTCCAGCACATACTGGCGTATCCGTTCAGCCAGCTTGCGTGCAATCGACTCGTTGACGTTGGTCAGCAGCACCAGAAACTCCTCGCCGCCGTAGCGCGTCACGATATCGCGCGAGCGCACCGCATCACGAATGGCAACGGAGACCCTCGCCAGCGCCTGATCGCCCATTGCATGACCATAGTTGTCGTTATAGGCCTTGAAATGATCGATATCCAGCAGCAGCACAAAGTGGCTCCCTGCGTGATTGTCGAGGATATTCTCCAGCCGGTTTTTCAGACCACGGCGGTTATACAGGCCGGTCAGTGGATCGAGCATGCTCAAATCACTGTAGGTCTCTTTCTCTTCATACAGCTGGCGCATCAGGCGACGGGTGAACATATCCCGGCGACGCAACATCAGATGATGCAGCGTAAACCCGATCAGCGGCAGGGAAATTGTGAATAAAATCAATAATGTATTCTGGCTGTGATCCAGCACTATCACCGCCACAGAAGGCGGAGCGGTATGCAGACAGAAAGCCAGTAGGTGATCGCCCAGCGCAATAGCACTGATAAAGAACACGCTAATCAGGCTGATCACCAGAAAGCTGCTGTCAAAATAAAAGACTAATTCATACTTAAGGACAATTTGCCATGTCCACAGCAATCCGGTTATTACCGCAACAATATTTAATAGCGGGAATTTGTGCTGTGGCCTCAAAAGCATCCACAACAATAACACCGTGCTGAGAACTGCAATGATCAGCGTTGGGGTGGTAAAGGTGAAAGCCGGGTTTTTTCCATTACTGCAAAAACTAAATAAAGACGTAGCTGTGTTTAAAAAAAGAAATAGCATCAGCGACAGCCGATGCTTGCTGTGAAGCAATTCATCATAGCTTTGTAATTTCATTATTTTCTACTCATGACTGCCCTGAATAGCACACGGCGGTAACCTAAATTGCCGGTCTATTTTGTGCCTGGAATAGTTTAGTGCTGTTATTATTTGAATTTTCTTAATAATAATGCATCCCCAATTTATCACTTAACAAACTTACTGTCATCAGGGTGCGTAAGGTTTCAACTCCCCTGCAACTATTTTTGCTGAAAAATGATAAATATTCTTATATGCTGTTGGTAATCATTATCATTTAAAACGATGTGGGATAAGACAATGCTGATAGCGATGGTCACCGCATGTGGACTTTGGGGGGTGAGCTGGATGTTTGGAAAACGACTGGATAGCGGCTGGGGCGTGCTACTACCTTGCGCACTGATGCCGCTGATCTCGCTGATGAAGCTCTCCTTCACCGAATGGCGCGTGGTAATGGTCGTTGCGCTGCTGGCCACGGTGGTCATGCTTTATCATAAACGGCTGCGCCACTATCTTCTGTTGCCTTCATGCCTGGCGCTGGCTGGCGGTATGGCGGCGATCTCAATCAATTTCGGTACGTTGTGATCGGGGACGTTAAGTCAGAAACGTCGCGCTCAGAAAATCAGCCCGGATAACTCAGATGCGTTGTAAAAGAAAATCAGTCCGGGTAAGCCAGATGCGCGTAAAAGAAAATCAGTCAGGCTGAATCAGATATTTTGTAACAGAAGGATAGCTGAGGGACGTGACAGGGAAGTGGGTCTTACAGATTTGTTCGGGAAGAGAAAATCAACATGGTGCGAAGAGAGGGACTTGAACCCTCACGTCCGTTAAGACACTAACACCTGAAGCTAGCGCGTCTACCAATTCCG
>NZ_JBYUWC010000010.1:0-190926 GCF_058137865.1 Erwinia sp. 009765445 | reverse complement strand
GTGATATCACTCCTGAATTAATTGCAGTCAATAGAGTATGGCACTGGCTACTTCAGGGAGGGGCGTCCATAACATCATTACAAATCCTGGGGGCAGGTCAATTAAAACCCTGAGACGCCATGAAAGCAAAAATCCACGCAGTAGCGTGGATTTTTAAGGGGTTGTCAGTATTCATGCGATGCTTTGAGATCGCATGAGACAGCAGAAACTCATTACACGTTGAGTCGTGATTATTTTTATAACTTAATGATTTATTTATATTTTATATATTTTCATTTTTTTGCACTCAATATTGTACTCACTTGAAAGTGGAAGATACCTTTTGCATCTCCACTTATAGCTGAAGTTTTGTAATCCAAGGCTGCGCCGGATCTCGTGTAAACTAATGGTATGAACTATATACCAGCTGTGTTTATATGGTTCAAGATAAAGCAAGTTATATCTTAGTGTTCAGGGAAATCTATCATATCCTCGGTTATACGTTAAACAAGAAGTTCATCACATCGCCATCTTTAACGACATAGTCCTTACCTTCTGAACGCATCTTGCCGGCTTCTTTCGCGCCTTGCTCACCTTTGTAGGTGATGTAGTCTTCATAGCCGATGGTCTGGGCGCGGATAAAGCCCTTCTCGAAGTCGGTATGGATTTTACCGGCGGCCTGTGGGGCAGTCGCGCCAACAGGGATGGTCCAGGCACGCACTTCTTTTACGCCAGCGGTGAAGTAGGTCTGCAGGTTCAGCAGGGAGTAACCGGCGCGGATCACGCGGTTAAGACCTGGCTCTTCGATGCCCAGCTCGGCCATAAACTCTTCGCGGTCAGCGTCTTCCAGTTCGGCGATATCGGATTCCACTGCGGCGCACACCGGCACCACTACAGAACCTTCTTTCCCGGCAATCGCACGAACCTGATCCAGGTACGGGTTATTTTCAAAACCGTCTTCGTTAACGTTGGCGATATACATGGTTGGCTTCAGCGTCAGGAAGCTCAGGTAGCGGATTGCCGCTTTGTCTTCTTCGCTCAGGCCCAGAGAGCGCAGCATCCCGGCATTTTCCAGGTGCGGCAGGCATTTTTCCAGCGCGGCCTGTTCGGCTTTCGCGTCTTTATCGCCGCCTTTGGCGCGCTTCTGCACGCGCTGCAATGCACGTTCGCAGGTATCCAGGTCGGACAGCGCCAGCTCGGTATTGATCACTTCGATATCATCAGCCGGGTCAACTTTGTTGTTTACGTGGATGATGTTGTCATTCTCGAAGCAGCGCACCACGTGGCCGATAGCTTCGGTTTCACGGATGTTGGTCAGGAACTGGTTGCCCAGGCCTTCACCTTTGGAAGCGCCTTTCACCAGACCGGCAATATCCACGAACTCCATGGTGGTCGGGAGGATGCGCTGTGGCTTCACGATTTCCGCCAGCTTGTCGAGACGGGAATCAGGCATTGGCACCACGCCGGTATTCGGCTCAATGGTACAGAACGGGAAGTTTGCTGCTTCGATGCCCGCTTTGGTTAACGCATTGAACAGGGTGGATTTCCCGACGTTTGGCAGGCCCACAATACCGCATTTGAATCCCATGTTTGAATCACCTTAATCGCTTGATAATCAGTGGATTGTGCAATCCGCTGATGTGTCTGAGAGTGTTATCACTGCAAGTTTCCGCGCATTATACACGTAATTATCGTCGGGATGGCGCTGTTTTCCAGCCAGCACTGGCGGGAGAGGGTTGAGATCTTGCTCACATTCCCTGATACTGACACAACTTGACAACTGACGGAGACCCCCCGCAGATGCATCGCTCGCTGCCTACGCCACCCTGAGTTTCCCTCTCCCGGCAACGCCTGTCGCATTTCTCGTCCTTCTGGCGAGTCTTTCTGTGCCCATCCACCAGCGGCGCAGTCCCTGCATTATTATAATGGAAAATTAGCATGTTCAATCTGAGCAACCTCAGAGCTGCCGATGTGAAGAATGACGTCCTGGCGGGCGCTGTTGTCTCTGTGGCTTTAATACCGGAAGCCACCGCTTTCTCGCTGCTGGCCGGGTTGTCGCCGACCATCGGTCTGCATACCGCTTTTATCCTTGGGCTGGTCACCGCGCTGTTCGGCGGCAAGCCCGGCATGATCTCCGGGGCCGCTGGCTCCATCGTGGTGGTGTTGGTCAGCCTGATCCAGACCCATGGCTATCAGTATGTGCTGCTGGCGACCATCTTTGCCGGGCTGATCCAACTGGCGATTGGCCTGTTCCGTCTGGGGAAATTTATCCGCCTGGTGCCGCAACCGGCTATTTACGGCTTCGTTAACGGCCTGGCGATTGTTATCGCGCTGGCGCAGATCCCGATGATTAAGAACCAGGGGCCGGTAATGTACGGGCTGGTGGCGCTGGCGATGCTGATTGTCTGGTTGTTCCCGAAATTCACCAAAGTGATCCCCGGCTCGCTGGCTGCGCTGATAGCCATCAGTGCCATTGCCATCGGCTTTGGGCTGGACACCAAACGGGTAGGGGATCTGGCGGATATCTCCGGCACGCTGCCGTTCTTCCACCTGCCTGAGGCACCGCTAAGCTGGGCCACATTGAAGGTTGTGCTGCCTTATTCAGTGATTATCGCGCTGGTCGGGCTGATAGAGTCGCTGTTAACGCTGGCCGTTCTCGACGAAATGGGCAGTAAAAAAGGCGACGGTAACAAAGAGTGCGTGGCGCAGGGCATTGGCAACACTATCTGTGGCTTCTTCGGCAGCTTTGCCGGGTGTGCGATGATCGGTCAGTCGATTATTAACTTCACCTCCGGCGGTCGCGGGCGCATCTCCAATCTGGTGGGCGCAATCCTGCTGATCCTGTTTGTGGTGAGCCTGTCGAAATACATCGCCCTGCTGCCGGTGGCGGCGCTGGCGGGCATTATGTTCGTGGTGTGCATAAACACTTTCGAATGGAGTTCCTTAAGCCGCCTGAAGCGCATGCCGAAACCTGATGCGGTGATCATGATCGCGGTGACGGTGGTCACGATTTACACCGACCTGGCGATGGCGGTGATCTTCGGCGTGATTATCTCGGCGCTGGTTTTTGCCTGGCAGCACGCGCGCATTACTATCCTCTCGCAGGAGGAGAACGCAGAGCAAATGACTTATCAGCTGGAAGGGCCGCTGTTCTTCGGTTCGGTCGCCAGCTTCCATGAGCTGTTCCATCCGGAAAAAGATCCGCAGGAAGTAGTGATCGATTTTGCCCGCACCCGGGTGATGGACTCCAGCGGCGTTGAGGCTATTGATAAATTGACGGCCCGTTATGTTGCTGCCGGAAAAAGCGTGCGTTTACGCCATCTTAGCGAAGACTGCATCAGTCTGTTAAAGCAGGCCGGCCCGTTCTGCAGCCATGAACTGGACGATCCGGATTATAAAGTTGCCTCTGACCGGGGTTAATGCATAAAGCTGTCGCCGGTCCTGCCGATATACATAAAAATCGTCGTATTGATTCTCATGTTACAGAGTGAACGTCTAAAGTTTATTTGTACGACGATTTTTACCACTGGCAGGACGCCCGAACACTGGCACGACAGCATGATAAATAATTACATTTGCGTCCCGATCCATACCCTTACTGGTGAGCTCATTGCGCTGGATCTCACTCAGATTGAACAGCAGCCTGCCCGGAACAACGCTTCAGCAGAGCAGGAACCGGAAACCCGGTTGCTGAATCAGCTGCTGACGATTGAACAGTATGCGGACTACTTCCGGCAGCATGGCCTGTTGTGCTGCCTGACGATCAATTTTCAGCTGGCACGGGCAGTGGTGGAGTCTGCCTTTATCCAGCGCATTCTCGGGCATCTGCCGTTTGTGCGGCTGAAGCTGTCCGAGGATTTCCCCAACCTGCATGACGGGCCAAACAACCCGATGCTGCGGGCGCTGACCGATCAGCTCAATATCCTGTGGCTGGACGACCTGGGCGCCGGTGATGCCAACCTCAATGCGTTGCAGTCAAAGATGTTTGAGGCGGTGAAGCTGGATCGCCAGTTTTATCTGGATAACGTCAGCAAACCCTTCTTCAGCATTCTGATTGCCAATATCCGCCAGTACACCAACCGGGTGATTGTCGAAGGCGTGCAGTGTGAGATACAGCTGGAAAAGCTGGCGGCCAGCAAGATCTGGGCGGTGCAGGGGTACTATCTGCCGATGATGGCGCTGGGCGATATGGATGCGGGACTTCACTGAGTAGTGCGTTTACCGCATCACCGACAATGTGCACTTTGACTCTGCCCAATACGTTCAGGGTCACTCCACAACAGGTTCTGGCTCCAGCAGCCAGGCCTGTACATACTCAGCCTGCCGGGCAAAGCGTTCCACCAGCACCTTCATTGATTGCGTATCCATTACCACAAACGGCTGACGAGTCCAGAGGATCACTTTTTTTTGCTCAATCAGCAATCCGGTAATAACTGGCGGATGCTCCAGCCCCAGCAGATTGCTTTGCAGCAGAATGGCCAGGGTTTCCCACTCGTCATAGCGTGCTTCGGGAATGTCGATCAGGCAACTGAGGGTCAGAAACCCCGGCGGGGTTTCGCTGAGTTCCAGAATTAAATCCTGACTTAGTGACAGGGTATAGCTGTCTGACACGTCCAGCTTCGGCGCGGTCTGACCCGGGGCCTGCAGCAGTGGCATCAGTAAATTTTTCAGGGTGACAGAACCAGTCATGCTAGCCTCTTAAAAAGTTTTAGCGGAAAAAGAACGATGCAAAACGGGCACTGCGACTGTTCAGATCGCTCTCCCGGTCGCGATTGCGGTGATGATGTGACCGACGTGACGAGCCGGGCTGAACGTCACGCACTTCCACAACAGGCGGTCGGGATTGATAGGTTGAATAACGTGGTTCCCGCTCGGCAGCAAAGGACTGACGGCGCGCAGTAGATGGGCGTTCTGCGGCAAAGGACTGACGGCGCGCAGTAGTTGGGCGTTCTGCGGCAAAGGACTGGCGGCGTGCAGTAGATGGACGTTCTGCGGCAAAGGACTGGCGGCGTGCAGTAGATGGACGTTCTGCGGCAAAAGACTGACGACGAGGGGGGGGCTCCGGAGCCGAAGGACGCGGGCCGCTGTAAATTTCCTGGTATTCCGCTTTGGTCATATTCTGATCCACATAGCGCTTATCACGTCCTGAACCATAGCGGTAAGACTCACCAAGGTTATTTGAGGCGTGAAACTGATCGTAAACCCATCCTTTTGATACTGCCTTGCGGATCAATTCCTGGTTGCCAGGATTGCCCAGCGCATCATCGAAATCCGCAAATTCACGCTCCACTTCAGCACGGCTTACCATACCGCCACGGGTGAAGGCTGCTTTCATTCCAGGATCGTATTGCGGTGTAAATTCATGCACCACCCGCGATCTTGCGCTCGCGTAGTGAAAGTTTTTCTCCAGCATCGCGCGACTGAAGAGTGCCCAGGGATCGGCGATGACCTTCTCCTCGTCCGAGTTCGGGTCACCGATGACCACATAGGTGTGATCGGTTCTGCCGCGTGTCTCCACGACAGAGACGGGCTGATTTAAGCCGGAGCTGGCGATCAGCTGTGCACAGACCATCGCCATTTCACCGCAGTTACCCACACGATAACGTTTTGCTTCCCACATGCTGCTGAGCGGCGTCATGTCTTCTTCTTTGATTCGTTTACGCATTACCAACTGACGTTTTAACGTTTCAGCATTGGTACTGAGTGAATGAAAACGCTGATCGCCCACACCCATAAAGAGAATGCGGTGGGTATCACCGATCGCCTGGTTGGCGACCTGTAATGCATCGAACTGCTGCCGGCTGACTTTTACCTCGCAGTCGCGGTGCGCGCGGTTGCCCGGCTCAAGCGCCAGCCGGATGTTAACTCTGTCGTTTGATCGCAGATTGCGTATGTCTCGGCTGTCAGGGGCAACGGGAATTCTCCCGGAGATGGGTGATGGCACAGTAATCCCTCTTAACGGTAACGGGTCTACAGGCACGACGGGCGTGCCACGTTATAGTTGCTAAAAGGGTGAGTGTAGGGAGTTGGAGGAAAGTTCCAGGGTAAAGCTTCAGCCAGCCTTAAAGCTGTGCAGCCGGTTCATCGCTTTCAGCCTGTCGTCCTTCAGCCAGACTTCGGTGCAACGTGCCGCTTCATCCACCGCGTCATCAATCAGCTTCTGCTCGGCTGCCTGAGGTCTACCCAGCACAAAGCCAACCACCTTGTTTCTGTCGCCGGGATGGCCGATACCAATCCGCAGGCGATGGAAGTTCAGGTTGTTGCCCAGCTTGCTGATGATGTCTTTCAGGCCGTTATGGCCGCCGTGACCGCCACCCTGCTTGAACTTCGCCACGCCCGGCGGCAGGTCCAGCTCATCATGCGCGACCAGAATCTCTTCCGGAGTGATGCGGTAAAACGTCGCCATTGCCGCCACGGCCTTGCCGCTCAGGTTCATAAATGTGGTGGGAACCAGCAGGCGGACATCTTCACCGCCGATGTTCAGCCGCGCGGTGTAGCCGTAGAACTTACTCTCTTCTTTCAACGACTGATTGTGACGTTGAGCCAGTAAATCGACATACCAGGCACCGGCGTTATGGCGCGTTGCGGCGTATTCAGCGCCCGGATTGGCCAGACCGACAATCAGTTTGATGCTGCTCACTTGTTTGTATTCCTGAGGAGTGCTTGGAGAAGGGGGGTAGTGTACTAAGAGCGGTCGAAGAACTCAAAATTGTGAGCCGCCACGCAATAGTTGAGGGTGGTTATAATGCCGTTTCTATAGATAAATCAGCTTATTGCACGTAAAGATTTGTCAAAGTTTGAGCAACAAATGTGATCTGTCCCGCAACCGAACCATTAACCATTGCATAAACTTATGGCACTACAGCGCGGGAATGCGCTTTGCACTGACTTCTGGAGGTGAGAGATGAGACGTAAACATGCCAATATTACCGGTAATGCTCTGATGGTGCTGGGCCTGGTGGTGATGGTGGTGGGAGTGGGTTACTCCGTGCTGAATCAGCTGCCGCAGTTGCAGTTACCTCAATTTATGGTTCATGGTGCCATCTTCAGTATCTTTGTTGGCGCACTGCTCTGGCTGGTAGGCGCGCGCATCAGCGGCCGTGAAAAAGTCACCGATCGCTACTATTGGGTGCGTCATTACGGTGATAAACGCTGCCGCAGGAATTCCAGCCATATACAGCATTGATTGCTGGCATCAGCCGGTTGCGCAAAGTTTGTGTTCTCAGACCAGTATCGCTTCAATTATTTCTGGCTCTGATTCCCTCTGAGGCACAAACAGCGTAACCCGGTTTCTGCCCAATACTTTCGCCTGATACAGTGCCTCATCGGCGGCCACCATCAGCGTAGCGATCTGATGGTCAGGCCCCGTGCCGGTTACCACGCCAATACTCACCGTGTAGTTCACGCCCTCCGGTAATGCATTTTCCACCGCGTAACGGATCCTTTCGGCGCACAGCAGTGCATCGCTTTCACTGGCGCTGACGATTGCAGCAAACTCCTCTCCACCCAGCCGGGCGAAACAGCTTTTTACCGGCATCAGTTGCTTCACCTGGCGACAGAAATCGACCAGGATCCGGTCGCCCTGCGTATGGCCAAAGCGGTCATTGATGCTTTTGAAATGGTCCAGATCAAACAGCATTACCGTCAGCGGCTGGCCGTTTTTATCGCATGAACGGGCCAGCTCTTCGCCTTTTTCAAACAGTGCGCGGCGGTTCCAGACGCCGGTCAGCGGATCGAGCAATGAGGCCTGTTTGTATTTAATCTGTGTGCGTTCATTGACCATCGCCAGCATGGTGAACGTCAGTCCAATCACCATCATGATCGATTCCAGAATCACATAGACCGAGAAAGTAGAGCCGCCAATCGCACCATCCAGCGGGCTGGGAATGCCGCCATCCAGCAACGCGCGCGCCACATGAAACAGCAGGTGGATCCACAACAGCAGTTGTGCAGGCCAGTAGGTGACGGGAAGGGTTGCTCGCGATTTGCGTAATTCGAAGATCATCCAGGCGGTGTAAATGATGCATAACACACAGCTGGCGAGAATGCGGTTCGGCATTGAATAGTAAAACTGCGGGAACAGGCAGAGCACGGCCCAGATTAGCGGGCCAGACAGCCATAAATAGCCGTAAGAAGCGCCACGAAACGATCGGAAGGCCAGCACCAGCAAACTGTAGGACAGCATCACCAGAATATTGCCGACCGCTACCGGCCAGAACAGTTGTCCCTCGCTGCGCAGGCTGCTCAGAAATACCGCAACGATAGAGATAACCAGTGACAGACACTGAAAGCCCAGTACCGGGTTGTACTGTGACCCTTTCCAGGCAAAAACCATGATGATGCTGAGGAAAAACAGCACATAGAGTTCACAGACAAACAGGGTATAGACGTCGAGCGCCATTTTAAGAATATTCCTGGAAAATCGATCTGAGCAAAATAGCATTAATTAATTGTGCTCAAAAGACCCAACAGGTTTGTTTATGAAAAAAAGGGACGGGCGAACCCGTCCCCTGGCTATCAGTGTTCAAACATCGCAGAGATAGACTCTTCGTTGCTGATACGACGGATTGCTTCAGCCAGCATGCCGGACAGCGTAAGGGTACGCACGTTTGGCAAGGCTTTGATCTCTTCCGGCAGCGGAATGGTGTCGCAAACCACCACTTCGTCAATCACGGAATGACGCAGGTTTTCCACGGCGTTGCCGGAGAAAATCGGGTGCGTGGCGTAAGCGAATACACGCTTGGCTCCACGCTCCTTCAACGCCTCAGCGGCTTTGCACAGGGTGCCGCCGGTGTCGATCATATCATCAACCAGCACGCAGTCACGGCCGGCAACGTCACCGATGATATGCATCACCTGTGAAACGTTGGCGCGCGGACGGCGTTTGTCGATGATAGCCATATCAGTATCGTTAAGCAGTTTGGCAATCGCACGGGCGCGAACCACACCACCAATATCCGGAGAAACCACAATCGGGTTCTCCAGACCAATCTGCAGCATATCTTCCAGCAGGATCGGGCTGCCGAAAACGTTATCAACCGGGACGTCAAAGAAGCCCTGAATCTGCTCAGCATGCAGATCCACAGTCAGTACGCGGTCAACACCAACGCTGGAAAGAAAGTCCGCCACCACTTTGGCAGTGATCGGCACACGCGCAGAACGCACGCGGCGGTCCTGACGGGCATAACCAAAGTAAGGGATAACGGCGGTAATACGACCAGCGGAAGCGCGGCGCAGGGCATCTACCATCACAACCAGTTCCATCAGGTTGTCGTTAGTAGGAGCACAGGTGGACTGGATGATGAAAATATCACCACCGCGTACATTTTCATTGATTTGTACGCTCACTTCACCATCACTGAAACGACCGACGGCGGCGTCGCCCAGGCTAGTGTAAAGGCGGTTGGCAATACGTTGTGCTAGTTCCGGGGTGGCGTTACCAGCAAAAAGCTTCATATCAGGCACGAGAAGAACCTCAGGCTTTGCGTCCAGAGAATGAACATCGTCGTCAGCAGCACTGGGCGGTATACCGCTGACGGGTTCATACGGGTGTAGTATCGAGCGCAGTGCAACCTCAGGAACAGGGTGAGATTGTCACTGACTCTTTATTGCGCCGAAAGGTGACGGTGCAGTGGCGAAACGTTAACGCCTCGCGCGACAAAGCCCTGCCACTTTTTCGGAACAAGCTCAGACACCTGGCGGGCAGCAGACTCGGTGTCGAATTCAGCAAACACACAAGCGCCGGTACCAGTCAGGCGCGACGGCGCGTATTCTAGCAGCCAGGAAACAAGCTGTTCAACCTCGCGAAAACGTTTTCTTACGACTGGCTCACAATCATTACCGTAATCGGCCAGTAATAACTCACTGATTTTCCGTCGCGGTGTGTCACGGATCAGCTCCGGATCGGTGAAAACCGCCGGGGTGGAAATGTGTACACCAGGATGAATAACCAGATACCACTTCTCTGCCGGAGCCACCGGCGTCAGCTCTTCGCCAACCCCTTCAGCAAACGCGGCAAATCCCTGCACAAACACCGGCACATCCGCGCCCAGTTGCAGGCCGAAGGTGGCCAGCTCGGAAAGGCTGAAGCCGGTTTTCCAGTAGTGATTCAGTGCCACCAGCACGGTGGCGGCATCGGAAGAGCCGCCACCAAGGCCACCGCCCATAGGCAGATTTTTTTCAATCGCCAGGGTGGCTCCCGCATTTTCCGGCAGCGTTCCGCGCAGCTGAGCCTGCTGGCGTAACAGCTTCGCGGCGCGTACCACCAGATTCTCCTCCTCCGGCACGCCTTCTACCGCCGTCAGCAGCTTTATGCTGCCGCTGTTGTTGGCCGTGATGGTCAGCTCGTCACCGAAATCCAGAAACTGAAACAGTGTCTGCAGATTATGATAGCCGTCGGTGCGACGGCCGGTGATGTAGAGGAACAGATTCAGTTTAGCGGGTGCCGGCCATTTCACGATGGCCGGAAGGGCGGATTGAACGGTGCCTGCACTCATTTAACCGTCCAGCTGTCCATTTTCAGTTTGATGCGCTGACTGCCTTCGTGCAGTTCCATATTAGACGGAAGGTTGGGCTGCTGCCTGCTGTCGTAGCCGGAATAGTCCACTTTCCACTGCTGACCGTTACGGCTGTAGTTCACTTCACGCAGGCGGTACTGGTCGTCCAGTGAATAATCCGTTGCGTCACCCGGCAGGCCGACCATCCACTGGCGCAGGTTAGCGAGCGGAATATCCATCCCGGTCAGCTGAGCGATCATGCTCTCCGCATCATTACCGGTGTAGCGCTTGCCTTTGTTATCGACAATCTGCACCACGCTGCCCTGCGCATCCAGCTGCAGTTCGGTGCTGCCCAGCGGGTTTGTCAGCAGCAGACGGTAGCGGTCTGGTGAGGTTTGCTGCCAGTTGAAACGCGCATAGACCTTCTGGCTATCGGAAAGATAGGCAAAAGCTCCACGGGTCTGATACTGAGTAATTTGTTGCACTTCGTGCTGATGCTGCTGCCACTGCGGAGAGGTGACGCTCTGTCCCGGGCCCTGGGGTTGCTGATGAAGGCCACAGGCGGCCAGTAACACGCTGGCAAGCGGGAGAAGCCGCGTCAGGCGGCGATTCTGCAATAACATAGGGGTCAGCTCCTCAGACTCCGGTCGGGCGTACATGCCCAAAAGTAACCGTTCAAATTATCGGCCCGTGGGGGCGGCGTCAATGCTGAATTTGTCTTATTTGATGGCTGACGGCTATATCTTGTTACAGCGATCGTTGAAGGATGGCTTTTCTTGATCTCGCGCATCTTGTAGAATGCGCCTCACAAAACCCTATCAACAGTGGGATATCCCGAAACTACTCACCATGACGTTGCTGGCTCTCGGAATTAATCACAAAACGGCTCCTGTTGCTCTGCGCGAACGTGTTACGTTCGGGCCGGAGACGCTGGATCAGGCCCTGAACAGCCTGCTGGCCCAACCGCTGGTGCAGGGCGGCGTGGTGCTGTCTACCTGTAACCGGACCGAGTTATACCTCAGCGTTGAGCAGCAGGAAAACCTGCAGGAGCAATTGGTGAAGTGGCTGTGTGATTATCACCAGCTCAGCCCTGAAGAGGTGCGTAAGAGCCTCTACTGGCATCACGGCGATCAGGCGGTCAGCCATCTGATGCGCGTGGCCAGCGGGCTGGATTCTCTGGTGTTAGGGGAGCCACAGATCCTCGGTCAGGTGAAAAAAGCCTTTGCCGATTCGCATCGTGGCCAGCCCATTACCAGCGAGCTGGAAAGGATGTTCCAGAAGTCCTTCTCGGTTGCCAAACGGGTACGCACGGAAACCGATATCGGTGCCAGTGCGGTGTCGGTCGCTTTTGCCGCTTGTACGCTTGCCCGGCAAATCTTCGAATCCTTATCGACCGTTACCGTGCTGCTGGTTGGCGCTGGTGAAACGATCGAGCTGGCGGCCCGTCACCTGCGTGAGCACAGCGTGCAGAAGTTGATTATCGCTAACCGTACCCGTGAACGTGCGCAGCTGCTGGCCGATGAGGTTGGCGCGGAAGTGATTGGCCTGGCCGACATCGATGAGCGGCTGGCCGAAGCCGACATAATTATCAGTTCCACCGCCAGTCCGCTGCCGATCATTGGCAAGGGGATGGTAGAGCGCGCGCTGAAAAAGCGCCGCAATCAGCCAATGCTGATGGTGGATATCGCGGTTCCCCGTGATGTGGAGCCGGAAGTGGGCAAGCTGGCCAACGCCTATCTCTACAGCGTTGATGACCTGCAGGCGATTATCGAAAGCAACATGGCGCAGCGCAAAGCCGCCGCCGTGCAGGCCGAAAGCATTGTCGTCCAGGAAAGCGGAGAGTTTATGTCGTGGCTACGCGCGCAGAGCGCGGTGGAAACGATCCGCGACTACCGCTCTCAGGCCGATCGGGTTCGCGCTGAACTGGAAGCCCGTGCCATGGCTGCCCTGCAACTGGGTGCCGATCCGCAGGATGTGATCCGCGATATGGCCCACAAACTGACCAACCGTTTGATCCATGCACCAACCAAATCTCTTCAGCAGGCTGCCCGCGATGGGGATACTGAACGCCTGCAGATTTTACGCGACAGCTTCGGGCTGGATTAGCGTTTTATTCGCCTCTCTGAACAACTAAGGTAAAACACCATCAATGAAGCCTTCTATTGTTGCCAAACTGGAAGCCTTGCAGGAACGCCATGAAGAAGTTGAGGCGATGCTGGGTGACGCTGGCGTGATTGCCGATCAGGAGCGTTTTCGTGCGCTGTCACGCGAATATGCTCAGCTGACCGACGTCAGCCAGTGCTTCCGCCGTTGGCAGCAGACTCAGGATGATATTGACACTGCGCTGGAAATGCTCGACGACCCTGAAATGCGTGATATGGCGCAGGAAGAGCTAAAACAAGCCCGTGAAGCCGGTGAACTGCTGGAGCAGGAGCTGCAGGTGCTGTTGCTGCCGAAAGATCCGGATGATGAGCGCAGCTGCTATCTGGAAGTGCGTGCCGGAACCGGTGGTGATGAAGCGGCTATTTTTGCCGGCGATCTGTTCCGCATGTACAGCCGCTACGCCGAATCACGCCGCTGGAAAGTGGAAGTGATGAGCGCCAACGAAGGCGAGCACGGTGGCTATAAAGAAGTGATCGCTAAGGTGATCGGCGATGGCGCTTATGGCCGCCTGAAATTCGAATCCGGCGGTCATCGCGTGCAGCGCGTGCCGGAAACCGAATCGCAGGGCCGTATCCATACTTCCGCCTGTACCGTGGCGGTGATGCCTGAAGTGCCGGAAGCCGAACTGCCGGACATCAATCCGGGCGATCTGAAAATTGATACCTTCCGCTCCTCCGGGGCGGGTGGTCAGCACGTTAACACCACCGATTCGGCAATCCGTATTACTCACCTGCCAACCGGTATCGTGGTGGAGTGCCAGGACGAGCGTTCACAGCATAAAAACAAAGCTAAAGCGCTGGCCGTGCTGGGTTCGCGCATCCGTGCGGCCGAAATGGCCCGTCGTCAACAGGAAGAAGCGTCAACGCGCCGCAACCTGCTCGGCTCCGGTGACCGTTCCGACCGTAACCGCACCTACAACTATCCGCAGGGGCGTATCACTGACCACCGTATTAACCTGACCGTATACCGTCTGGAAGAGGCAATGCAGGGCAAGCTGGATATGCTGATTGAGCCAGTGGTACAGGAATATCAGGCGGATCAGCTGGCTGCTCTGTCCGAGCAGGAATAATGGAGATCCGTCAGTGGCTGCGGGCCGCTATCCTCCAGCTGGCATGCAGTGATAGTCCGAAGCGTGATGCGGAAATTTTGCTGGAGTTTGTCACCGGCAAATCCCGCAGCTGGCTGATAGCCTTTGACGATACCCTCCTCAGTGAGGAGCAGCTGCAACAGCTGGATCCTCTGTTGGCTCGCCGCGCCAGTGGCGAGCCGGTTGCTTACCTTACCGGTGAGCGCGAATTCTGGTCTTTGCCTCTCGCCGTTTCCCCCGACACGCTGATCCCACGTCCTGATACCGAGCTGCTGGTGGAGCAGGCGCTGATGCGTTTACCTGCCGCTGCAAAAGTGCTGGATCTGGGCACCGGTACCGGGGCAATTGCGCTGGCACTGGCCAGCGAGCGTCCTGACTGCCGGGTGACCGGCGTGGATCGCATTCCGGCGGCGGTTGAGCTGGCGCAGCGCAATGCACAGAATCTGGCGATAACCAATGCCTCGTTTCGCCTGAGCAACTGGTTCAGCGCGCTGGCCGGTGAGCAGTTTGCGCTGATTGTCAGCAACCCGCCCTATATAGACCAGGCCGATGAACACCTGAGCCAGGGTGACGTCCGTTTCGAACCTGAAAGCGCGCTGGTGGCGGCCGATCACGGCCTGGCAGATATCAAAATTATCGCCGCAATGGCCGGAGAGTTTCTGCTGCCCGGCGGCTGGCTGCTGCTGGAACATGGCTGGCAGCAGGCGGAACAAGTGCGCACTATTTTGCGCGAAAACAGGTTTTACTCTGTGGCAACCTGCCAGGATTATGGCGGCAATGACCGCGTAACTTATGCTCAGAAACCATAACCGGGAGAACACCCATGGCTGACTGGTACAGCCCCGTTAAAATGTTTCATCTGCTGACTGTCACCGTAACCGCGCTGATGTTTGTGCTGCGCTTTTACTGGTTGCAGACTGGATCGGTGATGCTCCAGCGTCGCTGGGTGCGCATTGTGCCGCATCTCAATGACACGTTGCTGTTACTTTCCGGTATCCTGTTGGTGGCAATAACCCATTTTTATCCGTTCTCCCCGCAGGGAGCATGGCTGACTGAGAAGTTGTTTGGCGTTATTATCTTTATCGCGCTTGGGTTTATCGCCCTGGGGCGCAGGCCACGGGCCCAAAAAATCCGGTGGATTGCCTTTATTGTGGCGGTCGCCGTGCTGGGGGTGATTTATCATCTGGCTACCACCAAAATGCCATTGTTGGGGAATGTATGACGTCGATAGCAAATGTAGATCTCACAGTGACGCCACTGTGCGAGGCGGTGATGGCAGCGACACAAACCATCCGCCCCGATTTCCCTGCTGAAGACGTGAAGAAGCAGCTGGAGGCGCTGGTGGCTGAAGCCCGCGCCACAATTCCGCAGCAGCTGGCACAGGATCTGCAACTCGAAAAACTGATAGAGCTGTTCTGGAAGCAGTGGGGCTTTGGCGGCGCAAGCGGCGTTTACCGCCTCTCTGACACTCTGTGGCTGGATAACGTACTGAAAACGCGGCAGGGTACCGCCGTGTCGCTGGGCATCATTTTCCTGCACATTGCCGGGCAGCTGTCGCTGCCGCTCATGCCGGTGATATTTCCGACGCAGCTGATACTGAGAGCCGACTGGGTTGATGAGGAGATGTGGCTGATCAATCCTTTCAACGGCGACACGCTGGATGAACACACGCTGGAAGTGTGGCTGAAAGGCAACATCGGCCCGGTTGCCGAACTGTATGACGACGATCTGCAGGAAGCGGAACCGCAGCTGGTTCTGAACAAAATGCTCGATACGCTGAAGTCCGCACTGATGGAAGAGAAGCAGATGGAGCTGGCGCTGCAGGTCAGCCAGGTGCTGGTAAATATGGATCCGGAAGATCCGTATGAGATCCGCGACCGTGGTCTGATCTTCGCCCAGCTGGACTGCGAGCACGTCGCGCTGAGCGACCTGACCTATTTCGTTGAGCAGTGTCCGGAAGACCCGGTCAGCGAAATGATTAAGCTGCAAATTCATTCGATTGAACAGAAACAGATCACCCTGCACTAAATATAAGGCGATGACATGAAACAAAAAGTGGTTAGCATTGGTGACATCAAGGTAGCAAACGACCTGCCGTTCGTGCTGTTTGGCGGCATGAACGTGCTGGAATCCCGCGATCTGGCGATGCGAATCTGTGAGCACTACGTCACCGTGACCCAGAAGCTGGGTATCCCTTACGTGTTTAAAGCCTCTTTTGACAAGGCCAACCGCTCCTCAATCCGCTCTTACCGTGGCCCGGGCCTGGAAGAGGGGATGAAAATTTTCCAGGAGCTTAAGCAGACTTTCGGCGTGAAAGTGATCACCGACGTGCACGAGGCCAGCCAGGCGCAGACCGTGGCCGACGTAGTGGATGTGATCCAGCTGCCTGCGTTCCTCGCCCGTCAGACCGATCTGGTGGAAGCGATGGCGAAAACCGGCGCGGTGATTAACGTTAAGAAACCTCAGTTCGTCAGCCCTGGCCAGATGGGTAACATCGTTGAGAAATTTGCCGAAGGCGGCAATGACAAAGTGATCCTCTGCGACCGTGGTGCTAACTTTGGTTATGACAACCTGGTTGTCGACATGCTTGGCTTCAACGTGATGAAGCAGGTTTCTGACGGCAGCCCGGTCATTTTCGATGTGACCCACGCGCTGCAGTGCCGCGATCCGTTTGGCTCCGCTTCCGGTGGCCGTCGTGGTCAGGTAACCGAGCTGGCCCGTGCCGGTATGGCGGTGGGCCTGGCTGGTCTGTTTATCGAGGCGCATCCGGATCCGGCCAACGCCATGTGCGACGGACCTTCCGCACTGCCGCTGGATAAGCTGGAGCCTTTCCTCAAACAGATGAAAGCGCTCGACGATCTGGTGAAAAACTTCCCGGAGCTGGATACCAGCAACTGATGAAGCTGGAGGCTGGCCAGAGTGCCGGCCTTTTTTTTACAAGGAATCCACTGATGAAGAAAACAGGCGTGCTGATTGCCGCAGCCATGCTGCTGGCAGGCTGCAGTACCGGGGCAGAGAAAGGGCCCCATAATTTGCTGACCGATCGCAGCTTTGTGCTGAAGACCGTTGATGGTCAGGCGGTTAGCCCTCCGGCAGGCATGAAGCCAGGGATTAATTTTGCCCAGGATATGCGGGTCAGTGGCGTGATGTGCAACCGCTTCTTTGGTCAGGGCAAACTGGAGCACGGCGTGCTCAGTGTGCCGCACCTGGCTTCCACACGGATGCTGTGCATCGATCCCAAGCTGAACGAGTGGGAAACCACCATCGGCAAAATGCTGACGGCGGGTGCCGGGCTGAAACTCGATCAACAAACGCTGACGCTGAGTGGTTCAGGCCATACTCTGGTTTACATCGCGGATAATTAATTCAGGGAAGCAGAAACAGAACGGCCCCGGTAAAGAGCGCAGTGCTTTTCACCGGGGCCGTTTTTTTTGCGGCTGACAACCTCAGGTTGCAGCCCGCAGGTCAGAGCATGATGGTAATCAGATAACCGGCAAACAGTGCCAGGTGTGCTGCGCCATTCAGCACGTTAGTCCTTCCGGTGGAGAACGACACCTGGCACAGCAGCAGGGCGGCCAGCATCAGCACCATCTGCGGCGGCTCAAGGCCGAAGATCAGCTGCTGCCCGGTCAGGGTGGCGATAATGGTCACCGCCGGAACGGTCAGTGAAATGGTCGCCAGCACCGAACCAAAGAACAGGTTCATCGCGCGCTGCACCTGATTAGCCAGCACCGCTTTAATTGCCCCAAGCCCTTCCGGCGAGAGGATCAGCAGCGCCACCAGGAAGCCAACAAAACCTTCCGGAGCGTTCAGGCGGGTCAGCAGTGACTCCAGCGGCGTGGCATCCGTTTTGGTCACGGCGATTACGGCAACCAGATGCACAATCAGCCAGATGGTGTGCCAGGTGCTGGAGTGCGCAGAAGGCTTGCCATGATGCGGGTCGCCGTCGTCGCCCTCATCTTCATGCTCATAGACAAACAGGTTCTGGTGCGTTTTGGTCTGGATCAGCAGGAACACGCCGTACATGGCGGCGGAGATCCCGGAAATCATCAGTGCCTGAGTGACGCTGAAGTTGCCGCCCGGCAGAGCGTTAGGGAATACCAGCACCAGAATACCTAGCGGGAACAGGGCAATCAGATACTGTTTCACCCCGGCCAGGTTAACAAACTGGGTGGCAAATTTCCGGCCGCCCAGTAGCAGGGCAAAGCCCACCAGGCCACAGGTGACAATCATAATGATGGAGTACAGCGTGTCGCGCATCAGCGCCGGAGCCGCATCCCCGGTAGCCATCAGCGCGGAGATCAGGCTGACTTCAAGGATCACCACCGACAGGCTGAGGATCAGTGAACCGTAAGGCTCGCCCAGACGGTGTGCCAGTACGTCAGCATGACGTACCACGCTAAAGGCGCTGCTGAGGATCGCGACCAGCGCCATCAGGTTAATGGCGACGATGACCGGCATCGATGAGGAGTGTCCGAAGAAGCTCAAAATAATCAGAGTCGCGACCGGGAGAAGCAGGGTTGTCTCTTTATGGCGTGTTTTAACGCTTTCTTGCGCAGTCATAGGCATCGTTTTCCTTAAGTCTGTCAACACCGGGCCTGACGTTAAGTGTTGATCGCAGGCGGGAATATTATCATTTATTTTAACTGGTTATATTACAAGCGGCTGCAGTTTAACGGCTGACGGATTAAAAATGTGAATGTTTACATTATTTTACGGTTAGGCGTGATTTTAAATATCACTTGCAGGTAAGTATGGATATTTATCCTATCCCTATGAAAAAAAGTAATTAATTTCACCTTTATTTAATAAAATATGGTTATTTTAAGGGGTGGAATGGTACTTAAAACAAAGGAAAAAAGTGTTCCTGACCTTTTTTGTTATTGAAGTGCCGTAAAGCGTCAGGTAGCAATAAAAAGTTTTCTCTGCCAGGCTTAAAGTGTCCCTTTGAAAGGAGATTTATGATGCCTTACAGTTCCAGATCATCTCTTCCCGACAGCGTAAAACATGTTCTTCCCGCTCATGCGCAGGACATTTACCAGCAAGCTTTCAATAGCGCCTGGGATGAGTATAGAGAGAAAAAGGATCGCCATGGCGATGAATCACGAGAAGAAGTTGCTCATAAAGTTGCCTGGTCTGCGGTTAAGCACCAGTACCAGAAAGGCGATGATGATAAGTGGCATAAAAAAAACTGAGTCAGGCAGGGCGATCCGTTCGCCCTGAACGTTTCCACAACTCTCAACCCGACCTTATCACCCCCGGATTCACAACCTGACACCCACAAGATTTTCTGTGGTTTTACCTCCTGCATCTCACAATATCGCGATTTCCCTGAACACTTTCTCCCTTGCCGCTTAAGTTTTGTGTGGCTTTGCCGATTATTGAGTTAACTAAAATTTTTTCTTTTGTGATGCGCTTCAAACTTGATTGCACGGTCTTAAATGGCATAAGGTCATTGTTAGCAGTGAAATCATGAATTTTTTAATAATTTACATCCAGGGATAGTTGGTTCAGCAGTAACAGGGAGTGCGCAGTGGCTGGAGGGGTTCTGTGTTAACAAGAGATTTCCTGAAAAAAGCGGATTGCAGCACGGCTTTTGGCGCTATCGAGGAATCGCTGTTATGGACCTGTGAGCAGCGTGCAGCCTCGCTGGCAGCCACTCTGGCCTGTCGTCCGGACCACAGTCCGGTATGGATTTTCGGCTACGGTTCACTGATGTGGAACCCGGTGTTTGAATCCGACGAGGTTGCCGAAGGCACATTGCAGGGCTGGCATCGCGCGTTTTGCCTGCGGCTGACCGCGGGGCGCGGAACGGCGATGCAGCCTGGCAGGATGCTGGCGCTGAAAGAGGGCGGCGCAACCACCGGGCTGGCATTTTGCCTGCCGGAAGAGAAGCTGCACGAAGAGCTGGAACTGTTGTGGAAGCGTGAAATGGTAACCGGCTGCTATCTGCCAACCTGGTGCGAGCTGTCACTGACCGATGGCCGCAAAGTCACGGCATTGGCGTTTGTTATGGATCCGCGCCACGCGCTCTACGAGGCTGATTCCTGCCCGAAAACCATCGCGCCGCTGATTGCCCAGGCGAGCGGTCCCCTGGGCACCAATGCTCAGTATCTTTTCTCGCTGGAGCAGGAGTTGCAGAAGCGGGGCTTGTATGATGACTGCCTGACCGATTTGGTACAGCGCGTCCGTGAGCTCACGCAGTGTCATAACGGGATGGCGGGGTAAGCCCGCTCAGCCCGGAATACCGGGCTGATGTCAGTTCGCGTCAGCCCGGGTTAATCAGCCAGGTTCCCACCCGGTTAATCTCCAGCTGCTGGCTGTGCACCGCGGTGCCAGTCTGCACTTCGATTTTGTAACTTCCCGCCGCCAGATTCAGCGAGGCATAACCGCTGTTATTCGGCTTCACATCCACCGGCTTGCCGTTCAGCGTCACTTTCTGACTGTTATCCAGCTTGAGGTAGACCGTTGCCATCATTGGACTTGCGGCGACGGCTGGTGAGGTTGCGCTGGTTGCCGGAGCCGCCGGAGCAGTGGTGCCAGCCACGGCGGGCCGATCGGTGCTGGCTGGCGCGTCATCACGATTCAGCAGGACCATCACGGCGATCACCGCCAGCAGAGCAACGCCGCTGAGGATCGCCAGCGGTTTTGACAGTTTTCGCACTGGGTGAAGGAGAACCGATTCTGCTGCTCCGGCACCCGGATTGAAGGCAAGCACCACCGGCTCTTGCACCGGCTCGGGGTCTGGCAACAACGGCTCAGGCGTTTCTTCAGCCACATGCGTGACGTTAGTGACCAACTGCTCAACGCTGCTCACCGGCAGTTCAATCAGCGCGGCCAGCTCATCGATGCTTTGCGGCCGGTTCTCAGGCTTCATCGCCAGTGAACGGTCGATGGCATTGAGCAGCGACAGCGAGAAGCCTTCCGGCCGCAGCGTGGTCAGCGGCTCGTAGCGATCTTCAATGCAGCGCACCACGCTGACCGGCGGTGGGTTACCGGTGACCAGCGTGTGCAGCACGGCTCCCAGCGCGTAGATGTCGGTCCACGGCCCCTGGTCAATGTCACTCTCTTCGCTGTACTGTTCAATTGGCGCATAGCCGGGTTTCAGCATGATCTCCGTTTCATCGGAGAGATTGCCGATCTCCTTGCGTGCGGAGCCAAAGTCCAGCAGCACCGGCAGCTGATTTTCCTGGATCTGAATATTGTCCAGTGAGATATCACGGTGCAGGTAACCGGCACGATGAATGGTGTCAATGGCCCCGAACAGCGGCGGCAACAGTTGTCGGATCCAGGCGTCGGTCAGCGTCTCCGGGCTACCCAGTTGCCACTCTTTCAGCGTCATGCCGCTGTAGTAGAGCGTACCCATGTAGGCAGTGCCGTTCTCTTCCCAGAAGCGCAGCACGTGCAGCAGCCCCGGATGGTTAAACCGCGCCAGAAGACGGGCTTCCTGGATAAAACTGTTCAGGCCAGCCGCAAACAGCTTCTGGTACCGCTCGCCGCGCAGGACGATAGCCAGATCTTCATCGCGGGCGGCCAGCGAAATGGGCAGGTACTCTTTGATTGCAATGGTGCGCTCAAGCAGGTGGTCCCAGGCGCGATAAACAATCCCGAAACCGCCACCGCCAATCACTTCCTTAATCTCAAACTCGTTAAAACGGTAACCAGCCGGAAGGGCGTTGGGCACGTTTTTCGCATTCTCGTTTGCCGACATAGTAAACACTCTCTCAGTGCTAACGTCCTGTTATCCCCGGGGACTGTCCGGATTAGTTAACGGTGCGCCAGGCGCCAATAGCCGGGTCGGCCAGGTCTGCATGCAGGTCATCAACCAGCAGCACATTAATTTTCACTTGTTGATCCACCACGGAACCCCAGGCTTTACGCAGGGTATCCACGCGGGCTTTCAGCGCATCCGCATCAGCGGCACGATCTTTGTCCATCTTCACCAGCAGCGCCCCGTCAAAGGACCAGACGTGCAGAGCAGGATTAAAGGTCAGCAGCAGCCAGCTGTCCGGCGCGTCTTTTTTGCTGACCACCAGTCGCTGATTGTTGGCTGCCACGATATCAAGTTCTCCGCTGGCCGGGTGGACGTTACGCAGCGGGAATCCTTCGTAAAATTGCACTGGCACCGGCTGGGTTTTGCCGTTAGCGGAGAGCGTGAGTTCGCTTTTGCCTTCCAGCCAGCCTTCGGTTGAGCAGGAGAGATCCTTGCCGTCCGGAATAAACAGCGACTGGCCTTCTTCATCCCACCAGGTGCGGAAATGGCAGCCGCCCGGCAGATCGAAATGCTGCAGCGGGGCGCTATTGGCGGGCTGGGAAAGATCCAGCGGCTCGGCGTTGCTGGCCGTGGCCGTCGACGTCGCGTCAGCAATCACAATCGGCCGCCAGCTCTGCTCTTTGGCCGCAGTGCCGGTAGCCAGCACCGAACCGGTATCGTTAGTCATCTGCCAGGGCAACTCGACAAGTTTGCTGCACTGATTCTGCAACAGCGTGCCGACGCGGGGCAGGAAACTGGTCAGCACGCTGGACTCTTTGCTCTTTCCGGAGACGATACGTAAATGGATATTTTCCTGGCACCAGTCCTGTGGCGCATTACTCTCAACGTTGTCGATAAACACTTCCAGCGCCAGGCTGGGGGAGTAAACCACGCGATAATCCTCCGCCTGTGCGGCGGTCGCTATCAACAGTGTGGCGGTGGCTGGCAACCAATATTTCATAGCGTTCCTTGGTGTTAATCCCGCGGCGGTAAAAAGCGAGCAGAGTCCGCCATCGATTGTAATAGGGTGGTTTCCTGAGGCGAGCCGATCCAAATCGCCACCGCGCTCAAATTGTCTTTTTTGTCGCTGCGGTTTATGGCTCTTTGCATCAGCGCCAGCCACTCTTCAGGGGAGTTCACCATGCGCAACGCCTGTTCCATCTCTTCCGGCGTCAGGCTGCACCAGAAGCCATCGGTACAGACCAGAAAAGCATCGCCATCTTCCAGTGGCAACACCGTGCTGTAACTGACCGGCTGTGGACCATCCGCGCCGAGCGCATTATAGAGTAAATTACTGTTAATTCCGGCATTATCAACACCCGCATCCTTTAACTGCTGTGCCAGGCTGTGGTCGCGGGTCACCGAGTGGATATACCCCCGGCGGAAGTGATAAATGCGGCTGTCACCAGCGTGGGCCCACCATGAGCGCTGTAAATCACGGTCAATAAACAGCGCCGCAAGGGTGGTGCTCATTTGCTCAAAATTCAGAATATTCCTTTGCGCTTGACGCACCGCCAGGTCGGCGTTTTCGACCCAGCGCACTGTATCATCGGGATTCATCGCCGAATCATGGACCAGCTCGGCCAGTAAAGCGTCTCTGGCAACCCTGGCGGCAATTTCCCCGCCTGCCGTGCCGGCCACGCCGTCACAGACCAGGAAACAGGCACTGTGTTCGCCCAGCAGGGCTCCGGTTTCATCCTGATTACTTTCTCGCGCGCCGGTCTGCGAAGTCGCGGCATAGTTAATATTCATTCGTCATCCGGTTGGATCTGGGAGTCTTTGTACTGATTCACTTCCATGTCATAGGCCTGCAGGAAAGCATCGCCAAACAGGGTATGGAAATCGTCTTCGATTTCACCAGAGGTGTTCTGATAATGGCGCAGGAAGTAGTCCCACAGGGCGGCTTTCTTGATCGGGCTCAGCCCCATGCGCGGCAGATTACCATCGCGCTTCGCATGCTCTTCCAGCCGCTGCGGATTAAAAGATTGCAGCATGGCGGCAATGATGGCGCGGATCCCGGCGATCATTCCCAACTGGTGGGCTTGCAGGTCAACCAGCGCATCCCGTACTGCCTGTTCTGGTGGCATAAACCCCGGCATCTGGCTCTGATAAATCTGCATCAGCACCGTTTTACCGGAAGGCAGGATTTTAAACGGGTTGTTGGCTTCATTGAGGATCATAGTCATCTCTGCCTTCACGCCGCGCTTAAGAATTGAACGCGAGGAGAGCAGCGCCACCGTACCCTGAGAGAACAGGCTCAGCATCCGGCCGGTAATGCGCATCTGGTCTTCGGTCAGCTGAGGTTTGTCGGCATGATTATCCAGCCCCATCCCTTCCATCAGCGCGGCGAGCAGACGCTGCTCGTTGCCCTGAGGCACTCTGCGCCCGGTATGCGGGGCATCATGGTTAACCGGGTCAATGCCCAGTCGGGCATCATTCTGGCGGGCAGTACGGGCGGCAAGTTGTTCAGCAGAGTGCAGTTCCGTGGGATGAACCAGAATCGGCTCCTGCTCATGTAAAATACCCAGCGGATCCTGCGGCAGGGTATCGTTATGGCTGAACAATGCCAGTGGATCAACGTCGCTGAAGGCTTGCTCCTGCTCGCGGGCCGGGTCGCTGACGGCTATCTGGTATTCGCCGATCCCCAGTACGTCACCATGCTGCAGTGAAATCTGACTGCCGCGCGCCAGCGGGGCATGGTTATGCACCACCGCAATCACGCTGCCGTGGTTGGTCAGACGACAATCGCCATTACCGGCGACATGCACCACCGCCTGCAGGCGGGAAATGGCCCGATCCGCATCCGGAAGCACCAAATCGTTGTCCACGCTGCGGCCAATCGTGCCGCCAGGCGGCACAAATTCACAGGCGTTAACGGGTACCTCGGTTTTGCTCTCAACAATGGTAAATCGCATGCGCTTTTCCTGAAGCCAGGCCTTGGGCCAAATAACTCTATTCAAACATCGGCGGATAGAGTCCATGTCGTCCCGGCTGTGCCACAGCGGCCGGATCGAATAACTGAGAAAACAGCTGAGCGGTCAGATTTCCGCTGTGTTTGTGGCTGGCCAGTGGATAGCCATCACTCTGATTGGTCCACCAGTAGCTGGTGTACTGCATCGGGTCGAACTTTACCGCCACTTCGCGCCATGCCAGAGTACAGGGCAGATCCTGATAGCCGATCACATCCATAATATCCGAACGGCCGGTGTCAGGCAGCGACAGGGGAGGCAGCGCCAGCAGTTCATGCTCCAGTTGTTCAGCACTGAACGGAGCGCTGACGGCGTGATGCAGCGTTTCACCCAACTGCTGAAACCAGTCGCCTGAGACTGCCAGCTGAGCCGGATGCCACTGGGCCACCCGCACGCTCTGCAGCGCCAGTAGCGGCCATGAACGCCCAACGCGGTCACGTGACGGTAGAAGGCAGCCAATTTGCACACGCTGGACGCCCAGCGTGGCTGGCAGGGCGAAATTCCACACCGGCGCATGAGAGAACTGCTCGCTGACGCCTTCACTGTGATGATGCCAGTGGGTCAGTCCCAGCAGAAACCAGTTTGACCAGTTGGTGACAATCGCCTCAGGGATCCGCCACTGTAAAAAGTCACCGGTGCCTGGCAGCTTGCCGTACCAACCCAGCTTATTGTTCTCTGGCATCGTGAACCCCTCGGGCTAGTAATCGTCGGACGAAGCCGATTCTTGTGCGGCCATCCCTGCCGTCATCGCCGGGGATTTTTGCCCCGTATTGTCCAGATTGATTGCCATCTTCATCATCAGCGCGTTATCCCTGGCGAACGGCGAGGTCTGAATTTGCCGATCCAGCAGCTGGCTGAGGTGCCAGTCAAGCTGCTGTAACTGGCGGGTGGTGACGTTGGCGGGCAGAGTGCGCTGCAGGTTTTGCATCACCCAGCCACGTAAGAATTCACCATCGTAACTGCGCGGCTGATAGAGCATCTGATAGGCGCGCAGGGCATTACGGCTGAATTCGCTGTCATCGCCCTTATCGTTGCGCAGCGTGGCGGTAATATTCTGCGCCACGCGCGGCAACAGCAGAATCTTCAACGCATTCTGATAGAAGCCCCAGGCCGCGTCACTGACCTGATCGCCACGATACAGCCCTCCGCGCATGCTCAGCGGCGGGTCTTCCAGTGAAAAACTGTCGCTCTGCGGCAGCGCGACCAGGCTGTTTAAGAAGGGTAGCAGATCCAGAATATCGCCCTTATTATTCGCCGCCAGTTGCCGGGCCTGCTGCTCCACCGGCGCAAGGCGTGCCGATACCTGCTGCAGATAGTGCTGGTTTTTATAATAGCTGGTGGTCCATAAAAGTGCGGTAATCAGCAGCGCCACACCCATCGAAACATAACCCGCCCAGTGCAGTACGCGGTTGCGGTGCTCCCAGGAACGATCACTGCCAGCCAGGCCGCTTTCCTGGAAAATCATGTCGCTGAGCAATGATCGAATAAAGTAGCTCTGGCCCTTGTTCGCCGGGATCGGGGCGTTGCGGTTAACGGTATCCCAGCTGGCGATGGAGTGATCAACAGCCTGCGGCAGCTGCAGCTTGCGCGTCAGTTCACCCATAATCCGGTCGAAGGGCAGACCTTCCTGAGTACCGCTGGTGAAGAACAATCCGCGGGCTGACCACGGCATTCCGCCATTTTCCGGTGAAAAGACTATATCGAGATATTCCGCCAGCAGCGGGCGCAATGAGGCAAATTCCTGCGGGAACAGGAAACAGTCGGCACGCTGGGTTAAATCACTCTCTTTCGCCATTTTCCCGGCCAGCTCTTCCTGCAGGCGTAGAGTCAGGTTGCTGAACTGCTGTTCAAAAAGGGCGTTCAGCGCGGGTTCACTGTTGCGGTCGGCCTCCCACGGGAAGCTGAAACCCCAGATACGGTCACGCTGGTTCTTGTCCAGGGTGGCGTAGTAGCTCATAAACCCTTTCAGCAGATCGGTTTTGGTGACCATCACATAGACCGGGAAGTGGATCCCGGTTTGCTGGTGCAGCTCGGCCATGCGCTGGCGTAGCGAGGTGGCCTGAGCGAAACGCGCTTCCGCAGAGTCGCTCAGCAGATCGGCCACGCTGAGGGTCATGATCACGCCGTTAATTGGCTGGCGGGTGCGGTAGCGCTTGAGCAGGTTGATAAAAGTCTGCCATTCGCTGGCATCCCGGGCGCGAAGGCTCTCCTGCAGGGTGTAACGGCCTGCGGTATCCAGCAACACCGCCTCTTCAGTGATCCACCAGTCGCAATGACGTGTGCCGCCAACGCCGCGCAGGGCCGTTTTACCCATGCTGTCGCTGAGAGGAAAATCCAGTCCTGAATTGATCAACGCGGTGGTTTTGCCTGCACCCGGTGCGCCGATAATCATGTACCACGGCAGCTGATAGAGGTACTGGGCACTGAAACGCTGCAGCCAGCCGCGCTTTTTCTTCGTCTGGCGACCGGAAAATTGGATCTTCTTCAGCAGTATTGCTGCTTCGCTGAAGCGGGCGCTGAGCAGCTCTTCGGTAGCTGCCTGTTCAGCATGATCCACGTTGTAACTCTGCAGATTATTCAGCAGCTTGCTGTTAAACCACGCGCGGTAGAGTTGTGGGATCAGCTGAAAGACAATCCACAGGAAATAGCACAACCCGATGACAATCTGGCGATTAAGGTTGTTTTCCAGCCAGTGATAGTCGCTGAATGAGAACTGCGGGCCGATCATCCAGATCAGCGCGGAGAGGGCGGTGATCCCGAGGAAACCCCAGAGTAACCGGCTCAGGAGCACAGTCGTAAAAGTGGATGGCATCAGGATTTCCCCGCTTTACCGGCCGGCGCTTCTGGTGCCGGGAAGAGAATAATTTCAACCCTGCGATTTTGCGCCCGGTTTTCCCGGCTGTCATTCGGTAACAGCGGGCTGCTGTCTCCCCGACCTTCACTGCGGATCATATGGCCTGGCGTCTGCATCTGTTGCTGCATCAGGGTGCTGATACTGCGGGCCTGTGCCAACGAGAATTCATAGCTGGAGGCGAAGTGGGTTGAGCGCACGCGCTGGTTGTCAGTATAAACACTCACCAGGACGGTTCCCTTAATATTGTCCATAGCCGCAGAAACGCGGGTAATGATGGCGCGGCCCTCCGGAGTCAGATCGGTGCCGGAATCGCTGAACAGCTTGTCGGCAGCGACAATCACTTTGCTGCCGCTGGTGCCATCAGTCACGTCCAGCTGGCGTGCAGAGATCAAATCGTCCAGCCGCTGGCGGATGTCCAGCAGCGATCTGGTGGAAGGGCTGCGTTTGCCCAGTTCAAGTTTTGGTAACGGCGTCTGCCAGATTGAGCGCAACAGCGGCTCGGCAGAGTTGCCCAGTCGCCAGTTCAGGCCGGTGTAGATCAGGCAGGCAATAAAAGCGGTAACGGTAATACAGGCCCAGAGTGGAACCGGTGGACGCCACAGGGTATTTTGCCCGGAAGAGGCCAGCGGTTGCGGCGGCGCTGGCGACTGCTGCACGCCACGGGTATCAATGATTAACTGGGCGAGGCGGGTACGCACCGAGTCGCACTGAATACGGCCATGATCGACCGCCCGGTAACGTCCTTCATACCCCAGCAGCAGGCAGTAGTGGATCACTTCCAGCAACCAGAGATGTTGCCCCGGCGTCTGGGAAATGCGCGACAACAGCTGAAACACTTTTTCACCGCCCCAGCTTTCGTTATGGAAGGTGACCAGCAGCCCATTGCCGGACCAGACGCCGCGCGTTCCCCACGGGGTTTGTGCAGCGGCTTCATCCAGCGCACTGCACAGGCAGTAACGGGCACCGATAATGATATCGAAAGGTAAACCGGCCTGCTTACTGCGGGTTTCAAACTGGCGGATCTCATCGACGAGCTGCTGACGCAGGCCGGCGGGATCGTCATGCGTTGCCGCCAGACGTATCTGCACAATGGCATTGAGCAATGGTGCAGCAGCGGCAAGTAACGGGTTCTCTTGGCTGACGGAGAGAGGCTTGTCAGCGGGGTATTCCGGGGTCATCAAACTTAACTGTCTCTGCTGTGCGGCAGCTGCCGGGCCTATTCAAGGATCCAGGTCGCTGTATCATTATTGCGACAGGCTTTGCTCTTTCCACCCACGTCAACGCAAACCTTCTTAGCGCTGCTGTTTTTACGTACACGCGGCCGATCGCCTTTGATAGTGGCATCGTAGAGTTCGGCTTTTACTCCGGCCTTGAAGGGGACGTAGCCGATCAGCTGCTGTTGATCTGCTTCTGCCACGGCCAGCCAGTGGTTTTCCACCTCGCCCAGCACGGTGAACGGCTTGCCATTATCCAGGTAGCGGATAATTTTACCGCCAAAGTCAGGGCTGCTCATTACCGAGGCGTTATACAGAGCACGGTAAGTTTCATTAACCGGGTTGAAAGAGTTTGGTGCCTGTACTGCATGACGATGCGTCAGCTGTACACCATCCACTTCCGATGTGACAAGGGTGTCATCAGTAACCGGAGGCGGAGGTGCTTTACATCCGGCCAGGGTCAGTACTGCCAGCAGGGTTAACGCGATGCTTATTTTCACATTGATCCTCGTGAATATCATCAGTGAGTCTTATAGTCCACAAGCAAAATCCCACTCTTACGCAGAAGACCGGCTGGCCTCTGCGCATGAAAAATTATTCAGGTTTACAGAAAGATAAATATCCTGTCAGTCTACATGACGCTTTTGGGAATGGGAACCATTGCAGCGTGCGACTTTACATGTTAACGGCTGCCCCGCAGGTGGCAAAGTAAGCGGTAAAGTTGACAGCGGGCTAATTTGATTAGGATTGATTATAGGGTTCGGGCCGATTCACCCTGACTGGCTTCAACCGGCCTCTTCCTGTGCGAAGATTTGGGACTTTAATGATTAGATTATCTGATGGGTTTTCCGGCATGAAGAATTTATCAGGCACCGCTCTTTTCAGCCAAATCCCGGTCAGATGTGACAGTGTTTTTCTCACACGGGCGGGCAAAGTGACATCGGATCACTCCGCAATCAGCACCTTCACCCCCAGCGCTTCAAAAGCCCTGACCGACTCCGGCGTGATGCCGCTGTCGGTGATCAGAAAATGGATATTGCTCCAGTCACAAGGCAGCGCAAACATCGACACTTTGTCTATCTTGCTGGAGTCGGCCACCACATAGACGGTGTTGGCGGAGTTAATCATCGCGCTTTTGACCTTGATATCCGTTTCGCTCGGGAAGCTCAGTCCCAGTCGGGGTGAAATACAGGCAGTGGCCAGGAACAACTTCTCCGCCAGCACGTTTTCGAAAAAGCTGGCTGCCTTTTCACCGGAAGTGGAAAGCGTGGGGAATTTAAACGTCCCGCCAGTCAGCAGAATGTTGATCCCCGGTTCGCCGCCCAGCATCAGCGCAATATTCACTGCGGTGGTGACCACCGACAATTTACGGATATGGGTAATATGTTGGGCAATCGCCGTGGTGGTGGTGCCGGAATCGAAAATGATCGTGTCACCATTTTCGATATGCTGCGCAGCCAGTTTGCCGATGGCATCCTTTTCATTCAGATGAGTTTGCCGTTCCAGCAGCAGCGCACCGGTATTCTGCTTGCCGGTCATCAGGGTGGCACCGCCATGATAACGTTGCACATATCCCTCTTTCTGCAGCATACGCAGATCGGTACGGATGGTCGCTTCTGTCAGGTTAAAGGCTTCAGTCAGCATTTTGACGGTGACCGTGCCGTCCTCGCGGATCATCTCAAGGATTTTCTCACGGCGCTGCTGCATATCCGCCAGTTGTTCATTTTTGCTTTTCAACCGAAACACTCCCTTCACCTGAGGATCGGGCCTCAACCCCCGTCGGCCCTGTTGTTATGGCAAATATTACCCCTCGTTCAAACCGAATGCGAGTATCCTTCCCGGTAATTTATATTTTCGAACGAAAATTAATTTTAGGGTGATTGTTGATAAATCACGTTTTTTTCCAGCGATTCAGCGATAGATTACCTGTTTATGTGCGGGTAAGTCCATATTTCAATGAGTTATATTTTCTAATGGCTTTTGTTTGAAATTTGATCTGCGGCACAAAATGCCATAAAACGATAGATTATATTTTTATTCGAAAATGAATGGGCCGCTATCCCCTACGCGGCATGACGATGAGCTGAGGTAATGATGGACTTTCAGGCAATCAAACAGACAGCGCGGCAGGCCCGGCGCTATGTTCTGCAAATGAATCATCGGGCTGGGAAAGGCCACACGGGGGCCGATCTCTCTGAAGTGGACATCATTTGCACATTATTTATGGGCGTGATGGACCGGGGAACCGAACGGCCGGATCAGGATCGCTTCATTCTGTCGAAAGGCCATGGCGCGGGCGGCCTGTACTGCAGTGCAGCGGCAATGGGCATGATTTCGCCTGAGATCCTCGACCAGTTTATGGGCGACGATACGTTGCTGGCCGGGCACCCGGTACGCCAGAAATTACCGGAGCTGGTGGAAATTAACTCCGGCGGTCTGGGGCACGGTCTGCCGATTGGCGTGGGCCTGGCGCTGGGCAACAAACTTTCCGGTCTCGGCCACCGCCGCGCTTTCGTGTTGCTGGGTGACGGTGAACTGGCGGAAGGCTCCAACTGGGAAGCGGCAATGTCCGCCAGCAAATTCAAACTCGATAACCTGATCGCCATCGTCGACCGTAATCGTCTGCAGCTGGCGGGCAAAACCGAAGACATCATGCCGCTGGAGCCGCTGGCGGACAAATGGCTGGCATTCGGTTTCGAAGTGCTGGAGTGCGACGGCCACGATCCGCAGGCAATCGCTGACGCGGTGAACCAGCCTTCCGCTGGCAAACCACGGGTGATCCTCGCCAACACTGAAAAAGGGCACGGTATCTCCTTTATGGCCAATGTCCCGGCCTGGCACCACTCTGTACCCAATGATGAGCAGCTGGCCCTGGGGCTGGCAGAGCTGGAGGAAGACTGATGCAAGACTTACGCGACGCTGTAATCGCCACGCTGGTGGACGAGCAGGGCAAAGGCGCTAACCTCAGCGTGATGGTGGCAGACTCCACGTCCACCTCGAAAATTGCCCCATTTGAGAAGGCTTACCCTGAGCGGGTGGTTAACGTGGGTATTGCCGAACAGAACATGGTTGGCATGGCGGCAGGAATGGCCCTGAGCGGCCGCACGGTATTTACCGCCAATGCGGCACCGTTTCTGTTTGCCCGATCTAACGAGCAGGTGAAGAACGACATCTGCTACACCGAAACCAACGTGAAAATGCTGGGCCTGAACGCCGGTTTCGCCTATGGCCCACTCGGGGCCACACACCACTGCACCAACGATATTGCTATCGCCCGGACCTTCGGCAACCTGCAAATCTTCGCGCCGGCTGATGCGGTGCAGGCCAGCGCCATTGCCCGCTATGCTATTCAGCATCCTGGCCCGGTTTATATCCGTATGGACAGTGACAAAGTGCCGGTACTGCACGACGAGAACTATCAATTTGTGCCGGGCAAACCCGAAGTCCTGCAGCAGGGACAGGAGACAGTGGTGTTCTGCATGGGCACGCTGGCCCACGAGGCACTCGCTGCCAAAGACGACAGCATTACCATCGTGTCACTGCCTTCTCTGTGGCCGCTGGATGAAGCTGCCGTGGTGAAGTTGATCGCCAGCCATCAGCAGGTGCTCACCATGGAAGAACACACCCTGAGCGGCGGCCTGGGCAGCATTATTGGCGAGATACTGCACAAGCACGGTCTGCGCCAGCGCTTCACTCCGCTGGGTATTCCCGCTAACGAATTTACCCACAGCAGCAGCCGTGCGGCCCTGCGCAGCCAGTTCCGCATCGATGCGGAAGGCCTGCGTACCACGCTGCAACACGTTGTTGCCGCAGCCTGAGGAGAGCCACCAATGAGCAATGAATATGACGTCAGCCTGCGTTACGGCGTGGACAGCAATACGGACCTGAGTGGCAAAGTGGCAGTAGTCACCGGTGGTCTGGGGGGTATCGCCATGGCCAGCAATGAGATGCTGCTGGCGAAAGGTGCGAAGCTGGCGCTGCTGTACCCGGCCTTTGAACACGGCAAAGTGAGTGACGTGGCCGGGCAATTTGATGCCGATCGTGTGCAATTTGTTGAGTGTGATGTGACCGATCCCGCATCTGTGGAAAAAGCCTTCGCGGCAGTGGAGGCGCATTACGGCCAGATTGATATCCTGGTGAACTGCGCAGGTTACGTGATGTTGCAGCCGGTGCTGGAAACCGAGTTCAGCGAGTGGGAAAAGCAGGTCGCGGTGAACCTCACCGGGCCGTTTCTATGCTCGCAGGCGGCTGCCAGGCGCATGGTGAAAGCAGGCAAGGGCGGCAAAATTATCAATATCGCCTCGCAGGCGGCCTCCATCGCCATCGATAACCATGTGGCCTACACCTCAGCCAAAGCCGGTCTGCTGGGCATGACCAAAGTGATGGCGAAAGAGTTTGCCCCGCACAAAATTAACGTTAACACGCTGTCGCCAACCGTGGTACTGACGCCGATGGGCGAAAAAGCCTGGCGCGGAGAGAAGGGCGAAACGATGAAGAAACTGATCCCGCTTGGCCGCTTTGCTTATACCGATGAAATCGCCGCTGCGGTGCTGTTCTTCGCCGGTAACGGCAGCGACATGATTACCGGCGCCGATCTGATGATCGATGGCGGATTTACCATTTGGTAATACTGCGCCCAGACCAGAGAAGAGTTGTACGACAAACGCAATACCCTACATAAAAAACCATAACGCTGTACCTACAATATTGAGAGAACATCATTATGAACATGCGTTTAACAGTATTAGCCGTTACCACAGCCTGCACATTTTCTCACGCTGCACTGGCTGCCGATAAGGGCACCATTATGATCATGGTGAACTCGCTGGATAACCCTTATTACGCCTCAGAAGCGAAAGGGGCGAACATGAAAGCGCAGGAGCTGGGATATAAAACTTCTGTTCTTTCTCACGGCGAAGACGTGAAAAAGCAGAGCGAGCTGATCGATGCGGCTATCGGCAAAAAAGTGCAGGGTATTATTCTCGATAACGCCGACTCCACCGCCAGCGTCGCAGCGATTCAGAAAGCCAAAGATGCCGGTATTCCGGTGGTGCTGATCAACCGCGAAATTCCGGTTGATAACGTTGCGCTGGAGCAAATCACCCACAACAACTTCCAGGCTGGTTCCGACGTCGCCAACGTTTTCGTCGAGAAAATGGGCGAAAAGGGCAAATACGCCGAGCTGACCTGCAACCTTGCAGATAACAACTGCGTAACCCGTTCCAAATCCTTCCACCAGGTGCTTGACCAGTATCCGGACCTGCAGAGCGTGGCGAAACAGGATGCCAAAGGCACGCTGATCGATGGCAAACGCATTATGGACAGCATTCTGCAGGCTCAACCGGATGTGAAAGGGGTGATCTGCGGCAACGGGCCGGTAGCGCTGGGTGCCATTGCCGCGCTGAAGGCAGCAAACCGTAGCGACGTGATCGTGGTCGGCATCGACGGCAGTAACGACGAACGTGACGCGGTGAAAGCCGGTTCGCTGAAGGCTACCGTGATGCTGCAGGCCCAGGCTATTGCCGCGCAGGGCGTAACCGACCTCGACAACTTTATCCAGAAGGGCACCAAACCCGAGAAGCAGCGCGTGATGTTCCGCGGCATTCTGATTGGGCCGGATAACGCCTCTAAGGTGCAGGATTTCAATTACAAATCGTAGTTGGTGTTGTCGTGATACTGCTGCACCCCTGCGGGGGCGCAAAGGAGAGAAAGTATGTCCAGGCGAGTCTGGCTGGCAATCGCGGTACTGGCCCTGGGTGGCTGCCGTATTGTGTCACAACAGGAATTAGCCGACCTGAAAAATCCGCCTAATCCCAAAATGGCGAATATCGCCAGCACTTACCAGCATGCGATTGTGCCGCAGGTGCTTAACGACGCCAAACCGCTGGGCGAGGTGATGAAGGATCTGGCCGCCGTGAAAGATTTCGACAGCGCCTGTAAACAGTTTGGCTATCGCAGCCAGGAAGAGAATCCCTGCGTGTTCACCGTCAAAGTGAATGGCACTGTCGCCAGCGTTAACACCACATCCCGCAGCGGAAAGATGACGGTGAAAGATGCCAGCGGCCAGGATGTGGCCGTGCAGATTGGCCCCATTATTCGCGGTACCGCGCTGCGTGACGTTTATAAAGGCGTGAGCTATCAGGACTTTAATGACCAGGTGATGTTTGGCGACTACGGCAAGGCGATTAACGCCCTGGCCTCGAATGAGGTGATCAAGCTGCAGCCGAAAGTCGGCGACCGGGTGGAAGTTGACGGCGTGTTCAGCAGTTGGGACGTACCGCAAACCGCTCCAGATATCACCCCGGCCCGTGTCGTTCGTCAATGAGGAGTGCACCATGGCGCACAGTGAAGCAGATGTCCTGCAGCCAGCCAGCGAACAGTCCGAAGTCATTATAGAGACACGTAATGTGTCGCGCATTTACCCCGGCGTCACCGCGCTGGACCAGGTGGATTACCGCGTGTATCGCAACAAGGTCAACGTGCTTATCGGCGAAAATGGCGCGGGCAAATCAACCATGATGAAAATGCTGGCCGGGGTGGAAGTGCCGTCCTCGGGCCAGATCCTGCTGGATGGGGAACCGGTCACGCTGGGGTCAACACAGCAGGCGGAAAAGCACGGGATCAGCATTATTTTCCAGGAGCTGAACCTGTTTCCCAACATGAACGTGATGGACAACATCTTTATCGGCAACGAGTTTTTCCAGCGTGGCGTGATTAACGAAAAGTACCAGTACCAGCTGGCAAAGGCGCTGCTGGAGAGGCTGGAGCTGGACGTGGATCCTTACGCCTCGCTGGGAGAGCTGGGCATCGGCCATCAGCAGCTGGTGGAGATTGCCCGGGCGCTGTCCAAAGATACCCGCGTGCTGATTATGGATGAGCCCACCTCGGCGCTCAGCCAGTCCGAAGTGAAGGTGCTGTTTAACGTCATTGCCGCACTCAAGCGCCGTGGCGTCACCATCATTTATATCTCTCACCGGCTGGAAGAGCTGATGGAAATTGGTGACCACATTACCATTTTCCGCGACGGCAAGTTTATCAGCGAGCGTGAAGTCCGTGATGCCAGCGTGCCGTGGATTATTGAGCAGATGGTCGGTGACAAGAAAAAACACTTCGATTATCAGGCTGCGGTTCAGGGCGAGGAAATGCTGGCAGTCGACGGGTTGACCGCGCTGGCGCAGAACGGCGGATACAAGCTTAACGATGTCTCCTTACGGCTGCGTAAAGGCGAAGTGGTGGGGATTTACGGTCTGCTGGGGGCCGGGCGTACCGAACTGTTCAAGGGCCTGATTGGCCTGATGCACTGCCAGAGCGGCAGCGTAACGCTGAACGGTGAGTCGCTGGATAAACGCAACTTCCAGCAGCGTCTGAAGCGTGGGATCGCGCTGGTGCCGGAAGACCGCAAGGGCGAGGGCGTGGTGGAGCTGATGTCGATCAAAACCAATATGACGCTCAGCGACCTCAGTCTGCGAGGGTTTCGCCGGGCGCTGAACATGCTGCGGCCACAGCAGGAAGAGACGCGGGTCAATGAGATGATCCAGCGGCTGGCTATCAAGGTCAGCGATGCCGAACTGCCGATCACTTCCCTGAGCGGCGGCAATCAGCAGAAGGTGGTGCTGGGCAAGGCGCTGATGACCAGTCCGGAAGTGGTGCTGCTCGACGAACCGACGCGCGGTATTGACGTCGGGGCGAAAACGGACGTTTACCACCTGATTGGCACCATGGCACAGCAGGGGCTGGCAGTGATGTTTTCGTCGTCGGAGCTGGATGAGGTAATGGCGCTGGCCGACCGCATTCTGGTGATGGCCGACGGCAAAATCACCGCCGACTTATCCCGGGCCGAGGCAACGCGCGAAAGGCTGATCACCGCCTCCACTCCCCACGATTAATTTGCCGATGCCGCCTCTGGCGTTGAGGAAAACATTATGAATCAGAAATACCTGCTCTATATGTACTTGCTGAAGGCCCGAACCTTTATTGCGCTGTTAATCGTGATTGGCTTTTTCAGCGTGATGGTGCCGAATTTTTTAACACCGTCTAACCTGCTGATCATGACCCAGCACGTGGCGATCACCGGGCTGCTGGCTATTGGTATGACGCTGGTGATCCTGACCGGCGGCATTGACCTGTCGGTCGGCGCGGTCGCCGGGATCTGCGGCATGGTTGCCGGGGCGTTGCTGACTAACGGGGTACCGATCTGGGGCGGTGAGGTGCTGTTCCTCAACGTGCCGGAAGTTATCCTGGTTGTCGCCATCTTCGGCGTGATTGTCGGCCTGATCAACGGTGCGGTGATCACCCGTCTGGGTGTGGCTCCGTTTATCTGTACGCTCGGCATGATGTATGTGGCGCGCGGTGCGGCACTGCTGTTCAACGACGGTAGTACCTACGCCAACCTGGTAGGGATGCCGCAACTGGGTAACACCGGATTCGCCATTCTCGGCTCCGGTACCATCCTCGGTGTTTACATCCCGATCTGGCTGATGGTCGGCTTCCTGTTGCTGGGTCTGTATATCACCCGCAAAACCCCGCTGGGCCGCTATATCTACGCCAGCGGCGGTAACGAGTCAGCCGCCCGGCTGGCCGGCGTGCCGATTGTCAAAGTGAAAATTTTCGTTTATGCCTTCTCCGGTCTCTGTGCCGGTCTGGTTGGGCTGGTGGTGGCTTCACAGCTGCAAACCGCGCACCCGATGACCGGTAACATGTTTGAGATGGATGCCATCGGCGCAACGGTGCTGGGTGGTACGGCGCTGGCGGGTGGGCGCGGACGTGTGTCCGGCTCGATTATCGGTGCCTTCGTGATCGTCTTCCTCGCCGACGGCATGGTGATGATGGGCGTCAGCGACTTCTGGCAGATGGTGATTAAAGGCCTGGTGATCGTCACCGCCGTGGTTATTGACCAGTTCCAGCAGCGTTTGCAGAGCAAAGTGGTGCTGATGCGTCGTCATGAAAAAAAGCAGGCGGCCGCGCCGCTGTCTGAGGTGAGTCATGGCTAGAGAGCTGATTATCGCCCTCGACGAAGGGACAAGTAACGTCAAAGCGGTGGCAATTGATGCCCGCGGGCAGGTGGTCAGTAAGGCGTCCCGGCCGCTGACGGTGGAGACACCGCAGCCTGGCTGGGTGGAACAGGATGGCAGGGTGCTGCTGAGTGCTTCCCTGACGGTGATCCGCGAAGTGATCGACCACGTCGGAGAGAACCGCATCGCGGCTTTGGCAATCAGTAACCAGCGGGAAACGGCGATGGGCTGGGAGCGGGCAACCGGCCAGCCTGTGGCCCCGGCGCTGACCTGGCAGTGCTCGCGCTCCGCGGCATTTTGCGAACAGTTGCGGCGCGATCTGCAGGACGAGCTGATCCGCTCGGTGACTGGTCTGCCGATTGCTCCGCTGTTTTCCGGTTCGAAAATGCGCTGGCTACTGGATAACACCGCCAACGGTATTGAGCGGGCGGTCAACGGTGAGATTTGCCTGGGTACGATTGATTCCTGGCTGTTATGGCACTTCACCGGCGGCAAGCAGTTCCGCTGCGACACCTCGAATGCCGCCCGTACCCAACTACTGAACCTGCAGACCGGCGACTGGGATGAGGTAATGCTGGCGCTGTTTGGCATTCCTCGCGTGGCGTTGCCGGAGATCCGTCCTTCCAGCGGCCTGTTCGGAACCACTCGTGGGCTGAGCGGTATCCCGGATGGTCTGCCGGTGATGGCGATGATCGGCGATTCCCACGCCGCGCTTTACGGCCACGGGCTGGGCGCGCCGGGGGGCGTAAAGGCCACTTATGGCACCGGTTCGTCGGTAATGGCACCTTTGCTCACGCCAGATACCAGCATTACTGAACTGGCGACCACCGTGGCCTGGCATGACGGCCAGCAGCTGGTTTACGGGCTGGAAGGCAATATCCCGCACACCGGCGACGGCGTGGCGTGGATGGCGCAGGCGACCGGCTTAACCGACGGCAAAGGCCAGGTGCTGAGCCGGGCACTGCATGAACTGCCCGCCAGTATCGACTCCACGCTCGGCGTTTACTTTGTGCCCGCATTGACCGGCACCGGTGCCCCCTGGTGGGACGATCAGGCGCGCGGTGTGGTCTGCGGCCTGAGCCGTGGCGTGACGCCAGCCCATCTGATCCGGGCCTCGCTGGAGGCGATTGCCTACCAGATTGGCGATGTCATCAATGCCATGCGTCAGCATCCGGGGTTCCAGCTGGCGACGTTGATGGTGGACGGCGGCCCGACGCAGAACCCGTGGCTGATGCAGTTCCAGGCCGATCTGCTGGGTGTTCCGGTCGCCCGCAGCACCACGCCGGAACTCTCCGCCCTCGGAGCCGGACTGCTTGCACGCCGGGCGCTGGAGAAGTTAAAAGACCAGCAGTTGTTATCGCTGTTGCCAGAGCACGATCGGTGGCTGCCCGACGAGGTCCGCCATCACTTATTGCAGCACGCCTGGCAGGGCTGGCGCGACGCGGTTCAGCGAACGCTCTGGCAGCCAGGCACTCAGACAACTAAGGGAGCACAGTATGAATCGTAATTTCCAGGGGAAAACCGTGTTGATCACCGGTGCCTGTCGCGGGATTGGTGCCGGGATCGCAGAACGCTTCGCCAGTGATGGCGCGCAGCTGGTAATGGTATCCAACGCGAAACGGGTGTTTGAAACCGCCGAAAAGCTGAAGAGCGCTTACGGTAGTGACATTCTGGCGCTGCAGGTTGATGTGACCGATGAAGGTCAGGTGCAGGATCTTTATCGTCAGGCCGCAGAGCGCTTCGGCACCATTGATGTTTCCATTCAGAATGCCGGAGTGATCACCATCGACTACTTCGACAAAATGCCGAAGTCAGACTTCGATAAAATCCTCGCCGTCAATACCACCGGCGTGTGGCTGTGCTGCCGTGAAGCGGCAAAATATATGGTGAAGCAGCAGTACGGCAGCCTGATCAATACCTCTTCCGGTCAGGGACGTCAGGGCTTTATCTACACGCCACATTATGCGGCCAGTAAAATGGGCGTTATCGGCATTACCCAGAGCCTGTCGCAGGAGCTGGCCCCCTGGAACATCACCGTGAACGCCTTCTGTCCGGGTATTATTGAAAGCGAGATGTGGGATTATAACGACCGCGTGTGGGGCGAAATCCTCAGCAGCGAGGAGAAGAAGTATGGCAAAGGGGAGCTGATGGCGGAGTGGGTGAAGGGGATCCCGCTGAAGCGCGCCGGGCAGCCGCAGGATGTCGCCGGGCTGGTGGCGTTCCTCGCGTCCGATGATGCCCGTTACATCACCGGACAAACCATTAACGTCGACGGTGGCCTGATCATGTCCTGATCGACCACCGATCAAAGTAAACCGTCAAACGCTGACGTCAGGCATGCTTATGCGCTGACGTCAGTCGTTACTGAACCGACCAATCAGTCCGGCCGCACCCAGCGTATGGCCTTTTAGCTGTTTGAGTAACTCATCGCGCGTCAGTCCGGGCTTCAGGCTGTTCACCGGAAGATCGGTGGCAATCAGCGTGAAGTTATAGTGATGCTGGCCACTGCCTGCAGGCGGGCAGGGACCGTAATAACGGAATGTCCCGGGACTGTTTTTGCCGCCGGTATAACCTTTTCCGTCCGTCAGCTCACCCTGAGCAAAATTGTTACGTTGCGCCGGAATGTTATAAGCCACAAAGTGGTTCACTCCCAGCCCTTTCGCTCCCACCGGGTCGACAATCGTCAGTGCGTAACTCTTCGTTCCTTCCGGAGGGGAAGTCCAGCCTAAAGCGGGTGAGACGTTCTCACCGGTACAGCTGGGATTGCCTTTCGCCGCACCAGCAAACTTTGTTGCCAGCACATCGTTATCGTTAAAATCAGGCGAACTCAGGCTGAGCACGGGCACTTGCGCTGCGCTGGTGGCAGCAGAAACGCCCATTAGCAGCGCCACAGAGAGCAGGGTTTTCTTCATTGGAACCTTCCTGTTAAAAGGGATGCAGGCAAAGTCTGGTTGATAATTACGCGATGCGCCAGTGGGTTACACCTAAATGCACTCTAAACCGCAGGGATTACGGGATGATCCCAGGCGGGCAAAAGTGTTAAGCTGATCGTATATCAAATTTGTGAGCCATCTTCCATTTTTAAAGCTAATGCCATCTTGCCAGCTGGCAATTAATGAGGTTATGAGAAGAGTCCAAACGTTTTCCATACTTTATCGCAGCCTGGCGCTGCTGATCCCGGTGACCGTTGGTCTGCCCTCGGCGCAGGCACTGACAACGGACACCCGCGTTGCCGATGCTCCTTTTGACAATCCCGCCCGTTTCACCAGCCAGTTACCCTCGCTTGGCAGCACCCCTGAGTCCGATTCCACGCTGGAAAAACGTGTGGCGGAAGCCATGAGAAGTATCGGAGAAGCCAGCATGAACAGCGATGACGATAAATCGCTGGGGAATGAAGCGGGTCAGTGGGCGTTTAACCATTTCCGTGATGAGGCGGCGCAACGGGCGGAAACCGAGGGCAAAGAGCTGCTCTCTCCCTATGGACGTGCCAGCCTCTCACTGATGGTGGATACGCGCGGAAACTTCGACGGCACCTCGGCGCAGCTGGTGACGCCCTGGCAGGATAACTACCGCTATCTGACCTTCAGCCAGTTGGGCGTACAGCATACCGATTATGGCCTGGTGGGCAATGCCGGACTGGGCCAGCGCTGGCTGACGGGGGACTGGCGGCTGGGTTATAACGCTTTTGTCGACGATCTGTTTGAGTCCAGTCAGCAGCGCGGCTCGCTTGGAGCAGAAGCCTGGAGCCACTTCCTGCGCTTCTCGGCCAATTATTATCAGCCCCTTTCCGGCTGGAAAAATCGTTCTGACACCTCGCAAATGCGCATGGCGCGTGGCTATGACATTACCACCCAGGGCTACCTGCCTTTTTATCAGCAACTGGGGGTTTCCCTCAGCTATGAGCAGTATCTGGGGGACAACGTTGATCTGTTTAACAGCGGCACTTATGGCACCAATCCGTCGGCCGTCGAACTGGGCGTCAGCTATACTCCGGTGCCGCTGTTTACCGTGACCGCCTCGCGGAAAACAGCGGATACCGGTGAAACTCAGGATCAGTTTGGTCTGAAAATGAATTATCAGATTGGCGTGGCGCTGAGTAAACAGCTGTCGGCCGATAACGTTGCGGCCGCCCGTTCACTCAGCGGCAGCCGTTATGATGTGGTGAGTCGCAATAATTCACCAGTGATGGAGTTCCGCCAGCGTAAAACCCTGTCGGTTTTCCTCGCCACGCCGCCGTGGCAGGTGCAGCCGGGCGAAACGCTGCCGCTGATGCTACAGATCCGCAACAGCAACCCAATCACCGATATCCGCTGGCAGGGCGATACTCAGGCGCTGAGCCTGACCACGCCGGCGAGTAAAACGGATGCGCAAGGCTGGAGCATCATTATTCCTGCATGGGATAACTCGGTGAATGCCAGCAACGAATATCACCTGTCAGTGACGCTGGTGGACAATAAACAACAGCGAGTGACCTCAAACTGGATCACCCTGAAGCTGGTGCAGCCGGTGACGCTGCAAAATAGTCAGTCCGACCAGTATGACCTGATGGTTCCCTGACGGAGCTGTGCGGTGGTGGCCACACTTCTCTCTCCTGCGCCGGGAGCCGGGGCCGCCTCCTTTTGCCACAGGTGTTAGACTGAAGTCACCAGGGCAAAAGGGGAAACTATGAAAACTGGCTTCGCATGTAAATTTCTCGGTGAAGATCTGAAACAGGTCTTTCCTTTCAGGGCCACTACCCGCACGCGGTTTCTCGGCCTGGATCACAACCAGCGGTTCGCACTCCTGCATGACATCACCCAACACAATCTCAACGCGCTTTATCAGGTGCTGGAGCAACTGGCCGCGCTGCCGGAAGATCGCCGCATGTTCAGAATCGGCAGCGATTTACTGCCGCTGTATACCGTACCGGAAGCCAGAGAACTCTTCGGGGCCTTTTTAAAGGATTTCCATCCACAGTTTGCCCGCTGCGGCGAGCTGGCGCGGACAAAGCAGATCCGCCTCTCTTTTCATCCCGGACAGTATTCCGTACTGGCGTCAGACAATCCCGCAGTGGTGGAAAGGGCGCTGGAAGATGTGGAATATCATGCCCTGTGTGCCACGTTGATGGGTTATGGCCGGACCTTTCAGGATTTCAAAATCAATATTCATATGAATGGCAAAGGTGGATTTGCAGGCTTCAGCGAGGCTTTTGGCCGGCTGAGTCCGGAAGCGAGGCTGATGCTGACCGTCGAAAATGACGAGATTTCCTGCTCGCTGGATGATGTTCTGCAGGCCAGAGAACTCTACCCGGTGGTGCTGGATATCCATCATCACTGGGTAAAGGAAAATGCATTTATTCAGCCTGACGATCCGCGGATTGAGTTAATCAAAGAGTCATGGCGGGGAGTCAGACCTGTTCTGCACTATTCCATCTCACGTGAGGGATTGATCCCTGAACAGGGCTTCCCGGACCGGGATGCTCTGGGGGGCCCGGCTACAAAATTACGGGCGCATGCGGATTATTACTTCAACGACACCCTGAACGACTGGGCATTATCCTTCACTGATTTCGATATTATGTGCGAGGTGAAAATGAAGAATCTTGCCCGGGACCGGCTGGCTGCATACAGCCAGCAGAAACGTTAAGGATAAGTACTGATGAGTCGCATTGTCGTGCTGCTCAGGTTCAGCGGGTGACCCGACGGCATACAGACCAATAACCAAAAAAGAACGAAAATAACCCTACCCAGAAAGCCACGCTTGAAAAGCTGGCAAAAATTTATGATTGCCGGGTAACTCAGCTGACGCTGGTTTGATAACCGATTAAAGATCCCTGAACGCAGGCGAACTTATTCGCCCTGAAAGAACAGAGCCCCTGAATGCACAAACACTCAGGAGGCTCTTAAGGCGGGGATCATCAGAACTGGTAGGTCAGACCCACGGCAGTGATATCGTCGGTTTTCAGCCCCAGTGGATTGTTGTCATCCAGCTGGTTGATACGGTATTCCGCATAGGCCAGCATGTTCTTGTTGAAGTAGTAAGTGCCGCCGACGCTGACATATTTGTAGATGTCGGCGCTGCCAATGTTTTCAATATCCTTCCCACGGGAGACAACATAAGCCAGTGAAGGGCGGAAGCCATTCAGGAACTGGTACTGTGCCACCACTTCAAAATTCTGCGCTTTGTTAGCGAAACCGCCGGTAATTGGGGTGGCGTTGCGCGTTTCTGCTTACATTGCTGCCAGATAGATCTGGTTGGCATCGTATTTGGCTGCCGTTGACCACAGTTCGGCGCGATCGCTGTCACCGCGTAACGCCAGATTTTGTGCTTCGGTGCGATCGATATTGGCATAAGTTGCCACCAGTCCCAGGCCGAAGTCGGCATTGTATGCCACGGAAGTGGCATAGCCATCTCCGTTGGAGCGGCGAACGGCATCTGCACCGCTGCGCTCGTTTTTGCCCTGATATTGGGCCGCCACGCTCAGTCCTTCCACCAGGCCGAAGAAATCGGCGTTACGCCAGGTTGCCACGCCGGTAGAACGGCCAGCCAGGAACGCATCGGTGAAGCCTGCATCACCACCAAATTTTGGCAGCATGTCGGTGTAGCTCAGTGCATCATAAATCAGGCCATAGTTACGGCCGTAGTCGAAGGAGCCCGCCTGCCCGAATTTCAGACCAACGAAGCCCAGACGGGTTTTGTTGCCAGCCTGCGCGTCAGCGCCTTCAGAGTTATTGACCTGGAACTGGTACTCCCAGCGGCCATAGCCGGTGAGCTGGTCGCTGATCTGGGTCTGGCCTTTGAACCCCAGTCGGGTGTAGGAAACGTCGCCGTTATTGGCCGTGTCAGAAGAGATAAAGTGACCCGCGTTAATTTTGCCAGTCAGATCGAGTTTGTTGCCGTCTCTATTATAAATTTCGGCTGCGTTGACACTGCTGAACCCGAGAAGGGCAGGGATAACCCATGCCAGTAAATTGCGCTTCATCATTAATTACCCTGTTCATTATTTATATTATCGACGTCGAAATGCGTCGTGAAAGAAAATTACACAGCTTGATGTGTCATAAAAACTAAATAGTTATAACTAATTAAGAATTATCGTCATTTGCTATGGTCAGAGGCATTTATTTTCATCCTGCATGTATTTTTCTTATTTATTAGTAAGATTATCTTATGGTGTATTGTTATTGTATCTGGCTGATTTTATGTTGAATTATCATTTTATTTTACTAAGTGATAACATTTTTTCAGCGAAACTTCGCTATGGCGGTAATTTTTATTGATTAATTATTTCTCAATAACAAAATAATTATATCGTTAGTCATAAAACAGTTTTAACTGTTCCTGGTAACTGAATATTTCATGATTTTTCTGTATAAATAAAAGCCATTTTAAAAATGATTTATCGCGTGATAATACAGAGAGTTCTTAATGATTAAATTAATTAGTTGGTAAATTATCCTTCTACTTGATAGCGGTGTTATTCACTGGCCCTGACATTATTCCCTGCGTGAAAGCAGAGGGATTTAAACCTGTGTCAGCTTAATACTGCTATTAATTCCTCACGCACAGTGAAATCCCCTCTCAGGATTGAACGCTAACATCTTTTGCGGAGTTTGCTTCAGGCTTTTTTGCTCTTTATCGGTGCGTGGCGCGCCAAAAAGGTGCGCTAAATGCCTCTTTTTGCGACCAAATTTCAGGAGCGATCACAAAAGCGATATTTTATTTTCCCATTGCATAATTCTTCTCTTTTTTATTCGGTAAACCCGCTCGGATCACGATGCTATTCACTTTTTATGCATTTTAAGTGAATGGAGAGGGTATCTAACTTATTGATATTCTGTGTTACTAACTGGTTTATGCAATTTTATCGCTGGCTGGCACGAACCGTGCAATTTACAGTGGAGGCGTAATGAATCTTTTTATTAACACTTTATCAACTTAATGATTACCTGCCAGTGGGCAGGACTAACGGGGCCGTCATGCAACCAGAAGTTACTCGCCAGAATTTTGATCAGTGGATCGTTCCAACCTATATTCCGGCCAGCTTTGTGCCGGTGCGGGCGGAAGGCTCCACGCTGTGGGATCAGCAGGGCAACTCTTACATCGACTTTGCGGGCGGCATCGCGGTTAATGCGTTGGGCCATGCTCATCCTGACCTTCAGCAGGCATTGCAACAGCAGGCAGCGCTGCTCTGGCACACCGGCAATGGCTACACCAATGAACCGATCCTGCGCCTGGCGAAGCAGCTGATTGATGCCACCTTCGCCGACCGGGTGTTTTTCTGTAACTCCGGGGCGGAAGCTAACGAAGCCGCGCTCAAGCTGGCCCGTAAAGCCGCACATGATGCTGCCGGTGATCAGAAGAGCGGGATTGTGGCGTTTAAAAATGCCTTCCACGGACGCACGCTGTTTACCGTGTCAGCGGGCGGACAACCGGCTTATTCAAAAGATTTTTCGCCATTGCCGGGCGGTATTCAGCACGCGGTCTATAACGACCTCGCTTCGGCGGCGGCGCTGATCAATGACCAGACCTGTGCGGTGATTGTCGAGCCGATTCAGGGCGAGGGCGGCGTGGTTCCTGCGGAGCCAGCCTTCCTGCGGGGCCTGCGTGAACTCTGTGATAAGCATCAGGCCGTGCTGATTTTTGATGAGGTGCAGAGTGGGGTCGGCCGTACCGGATCGCTGTATGCCTACATGCGCTACGGTGTGACGCCGGACGTACTGACCACCGCCAAAGCACTGGGTGGTGGTTTCCCCATTGCGGCCATGCTGACCACGGAAAAACTGGCTGGTGTGTTAAATGTCGGCACTCACGGCACCACCTATGGCGGTAACCCGCTGGCTGGCGCGGTGGGGGGCAAAGTGATGGAGCTGATCAACCGTCCTGAAGTGATGGCGGGAGTGGCGTTACGTCACCAGTGGTTTGTGGACGGCCTTAACGACATCAACCAGCGCCTGCATCTGTTCAGCGAAATCCGCGGGCTGGGCCTGCTGATCGGTTGCGTACTGAATGAAGACTACAGCGGCAAGGCCAAACTGATTAATCAGGCGGCGGCCCGTGAAGGGCTGATGGTACTGATTGCCGGGGCCAGCGTGGTGCGCTTTGCGCCGTCGCTGATCATCAGCGAGCAGGAAGTAAAAGAGGGCCTGGCCCGCTTTGAAACAGCCTGCCGCGCCGTGATTGAAGGGGCCGGATCATGATGGTCATCCGTCCTGTTGAGCGTGACGATCTTGCTCAACTGATGGCTCTCGCTGGAAAAACCGGCGGCGGGTTGACTTCTCTGCCTGCCGACAGCGCCACGCTGTCCGCGCGTATTGATCGCTCAATCCTCACCTGGCAGGGCGTGCTGCCGCGGGCAGAGCAGGGTTATGTGTTCGTACTGGAAGACGGTGAAACGCAACAGGCGGTGGGCATCTGCGCCATAGAGGTGGCCGTGGGGTTGCAGGATCCCTGGTACAACTTCCGCGTTGGTACTCAGGTTCACGCCTCAAAAGAGCTGAACGTCTACAATATGCTGCCGACGTTGTCGCTGAGCAACGATCATACCGGCAGCAGCGAACTTTGCACGCTGTTCCTCGACCCGAAATACCGCAACGGCAAAAATGGCTATCTGCTGTCGAAGTCCCGCTTCCTGTTTATGGCCGCCTTTCGCGATCGTTTTATGCAGAAGGTGGTCGCTGAAATGCGTGGCTGGATCGATGAACAAGGCCATTCACCATTCTGGGAAAGTGTCGGCAGCCGTTTCTTCTCTATGTCCTTCAGTGCGGCAGATTACCTGTGCGGCACCGGGCAGAAATCTTTTATCGCCGAGCTGATGCCTAAGCATCCGTTATATATAGACTATCTGTCGCCCGACGCGCAGGAAGTGATTGGCAAAACCCATCCGCAGACCTCGCCAGCCCGTGCGGTTCTGGAAGCGGAGGGATTCAGGTATCTCAATTACGTCGACATCTTCGACGGTGGCCCGACGCTGGAGTGCGATATCGATCGCGTGCGGGCGATCCGTAAGAGCCGAGTGTTACCGGCCAGCATTGGCGCAGAGCAGGACAGCAATCATCCTTTATGCCTGGTGGGCAACGAGCGCTATGACGATTTCCGCGTGGTGCTGCTCAATGTTGATCCACAGGGAGAAAGCCTGGCTATCACCCCGGAACAGGCAAAAATTTTACGCTGCGGGCAGGGTGATCTCCTGCGCGTGGTGACATTATCAGGTTCGGAGAAAAAAGCATGACGCACTGTATAAACGGACAATGGCTGACCGGCGGCGGTGAGAATTTTAACAAACTCGAACCGGTCAGCGGAGCGCTGCTTTGGCAGGGTAAGGCTGCCAGTAAAGGCCAGGTTTCTTCCGCCTGCGAAGCGGCCCGCGTCGCGTTTCCGCGCTGGGCACGTCGTCCTTTTGCTGAGCGCCAGGCGATTGCGGAAAAATTTGCCGCGCTGCTGGAAAAGAACAAAGAAGATTTGACGGTAACCATTGCGCAAGAGACCGGTAAACCACGCTGGGAAGCGGCGACGGAAATCCAGGCGATGATCAACAAAATCGCCATTTCCGTAAAGGCTTATCATGCGCGTACGGGGGAAACCCTGACCGCTGACAGCTCGCTGCGCCACCGCCCGCATGGCGTGATGGCGGTATTTGGTCCCTATAATTTTCCAGGACATCTGCCGAACGGGCATATCGTTCCTGCGCTGCTGGCGGGCAACACGGTGGTCTTTAAGCCCAGCGAACTGACGCCGGTCATTGCGGAAAAAGTGGTAAAGCTGTGGCTCCACGCCGGTCTGCCGGGTGGCGTGCTGAATATGGTGCAGGGCGGTCGCGATACCGGCCAGGTACTGGCGCAGGATCATGAAATTGACGGCCTGTTGTTTACCGGCAGCGCCAGCACGGGTTACCAGCTGCACCGGCAGTTTGCCGGACGGCCGGATAAAATGCTGGCGCTGGAGATGGGTGGCAACAACGCGCTGATTGTGGAAGATCCTGAAGATATTGATGCGGCGGTGAATATCGCTATCCAGTCCGCTTTTATTACTGCCGGGCAGCGCTGTACCTGCGCCCGCAGGATGCTGGTGAAGCGTGGTGCAACAGGGGATGCTTTCCTTTCCCGTCTGACTGAGGTTGCAGAAAAAATTCGTACCGGTCGCTGGGATGATGAGCCACAGCCGTTTATGGGCAGCGTGATTTCGCTGCAGGCCGCAGAGCGGATCTTCAGCGAGTGGCAGGCGCGGGTCGATGCTGGCGGCAAAGTGCTGCTGCCGATGCGCTGGCCAGCACGGGACAGCGCCATTCTCACTCCCGGCATTATTGATGTCACCACGCTCAAAAACGTACCGGATGAAGAGGTGTTTGGCCCGCTGCTGACGGTCATTCGCTACGATGATTTCGATCAGGCCATTCGTCTGGCAAACGCCACGCGCTACGGTCTGTCACTCGGTCTGATTTCCGGCCAGCGTGAACTGTTTGACCGTCTGCTGATTGAGGGGCGTGCGGGGATTGTCAACTGGAACAAACCGCTGACCGGTGCGGCCAGCAGTGCCCCGTTTGGCGGCATCGGCGCTTCCGGTAACCACCGCGCCAGCGCATTCTATGCAGCGGATTACTGCGCATGGCCGATGGCTTCGCTGGAGAGTGCCGATCTGTCGTTACCCGTGACGTTGTCACCTGGTCTGGACTTCGGCCAGTCGGAAGGTGAGCAATGAACACCCGTGAAGCGAATTTTGACGGACTGCCCGGGCTGACTCACCACTATGCCGGGTTGTCGTTTGGTAATGAGGCATCCACCCGCAATCAGCATCAGGAGTCGAATCCCAGGCTGGCAGCGCAGCAGGGTCTGCTGAAAATGAAGGCCCTGGCAGATGCCGGTTTCGTACAGGGAGTGATCCCGCCGCATGAGCGACCGAACGTGGCCGCTCTGCGGCAAACTGGTTTTACTGGCACAGATGCACAGGTGGTGGAAAAAGCCTTTCGCCAGGCACCGCAATTACTGTCAGCGGCCAGTTCCGCCTCGGCGATGTGGGTAGCCAATGCGGCTACCGTTTCCCCTTCGGCGGACAGCGCCGATGGCCGCGTGCATTTCACCGTGGCCAACCTGAACAATAAATTCCACCGGGCAATGGAAGCACCGACAACCGGAGCTTTATTGCGCGCAATCTTCCGCGATGCTGAGTATTTCAGCGTGCATGACGCATTGCCGCAGGTGGCGATGTTTGGTGATGAAGGAGCCGCCAACCACAACCGTTTCAGTAACGGTTACGGCGAACAGGGTGTACAGCTGTTCGTCTATGGTCGTGAAGAGCGAGCCAGTGGGCTGGTTCCTGCACGCTATCCTGCCAGACAAACGCGCGAAGCCAGTGAAGCCGTTGCCCGCCTGCATCAGCTTGATCCGCAGAAAACCGTCTTTGCCCAGCAGAACCCGGCGGTGATCGATCAGGGAGTTTTCCACAATGATGTGATTGCCGTCAGCAACCAACAGGTGCTGTTCTGCCATCAACTGGCGTTTTTGCATCAGCCCGAACTGCTGGCGACGCTGCGGGAAAAAATACCCGGTTTCACGCCAGTGGTCGTGCCGGACAACCGCGTCAGCGTGGCGGATGCGGTGTCGACCTATCTGTTCAACAGCCAGCTGCTCAGCAAACCAGACGGGAAAATGCTGCTGGTGTTGCCGGAAGAGGCACGCAGGCATCCGGGCGTCTGGCGTTACCTGTGCGATCTGGTAGAAAGCGGCGGGGTTATTGATGAGCTGAAGGTCTTTGATCTGCGTGAAAGCATGTTCAACGGCGGCGGCCCGGCCTGTCTGCGTCTGCGGGTGGTGCTTAACGAAGCGCAGCAGGCAGCGGTCAATCCTGCGGTGATAATGGACGATCGACTATTCACCACGCTGAACGGCTGGGTGGAAAAACACTACCGCGATCGCCTGCGGCATGAAGACCTGGCCGATCCACAATTGCTGAAGGAAGGAAGGGAAGCGCTGGACGAACTCACCAGGCTGCTAAACTTAGGGAATGTATACCACTTTCAACAGTAAACACGGAATCAAGAGTGCGTTGTGATACTGTGCGACGCACCTTGCCATTTTCGAAGGAGCCGAAATTCATAATAAGGAGAATGCATGCAGGATTTACTGAAACAAACCCTCTCTGGAGAGCCACCCGCAAAGTTTTCAGGCCGCAACGACCAACTGAGCTGGCAGTGGCTGGATGACGGGATCCTCGAACTGACCCCGGTCAATGCGTCATCGCTGGCGCTGGTTATTTCTGCCGGAGTTCACGGCAATGAAACCGCTCCGGTAGAAATACTCAATGAACTTGTCAGTCAGCTGTTAGCCGGTGAGCGCCCATTGCTGCCCCGGCTGCTGGTGATCCTCGGCAACCCAATGGCTCTTAGAGAAAACAAACGCTACCTGCGCTGCGACGTTAACCGGCTGTTTGGCGGCCGCTGGCAGCAGTATGAGGACTCGCCGGAAGCCCGCCGGGCCTGGCGGCTGGAACAGGCCATGGAGACCTTCTGGCAGGCGGGTAGCAGCGATGAAGTTCGCTGGCATCTGGATTTACACACTGCCATTCGTGGCTCCTGGCATACCCGCTTTGGCGTGATGCCGTTGCGAGAAACGCCGTGGCCGGAAGATTTTTTGCACTGGCTGGCGGCGGCCGGTATGGAAGCGCTGGTGTTTCATCGCGCACCGGGCGGCACTTTCACGCACTACAGCTCTCAGCTTTTCAACGCCGCCAGCTGCACGCTGGAACTGGGCAAAGCTTTACCCTTCGGCCGCAACGATCTGAGCCAGTTTGCGGCGGCCAGGGATGCGCTGGCGGCGATTCTGTCCGGTGATGCACTTCCTCAATATGCTGAAGAACCGGTACGCTATCGTGTCTCACAGCAGATCACCCGCCTCTCAGGAGCCTTTGTGCTGCATATGAGTAATGACACGCTTAACTTCACCGCGTTTCCGCAAGGCACGCTGCTGGCTGAAGATGGCGAAAAGCGATACTTCGTGCAGCAGGCGAGGGAATATGTGATGTTCCCCAACCCCAATGTGGCACCGGGCCAGCGGGCAGGGTTGATGCTGGTGGAAGATAATGCCCATAATGAGGCAACCGGCGCAGGTTAATGTCGTCCGGCAGTCCAACGGCGTAAAGGTTATTTCCCGGCCGTAGTTATTTTAAACGTACTTTGCCTGGCGTTACCCGTTATGGTTATTTCACCGCCAGGCGAAAGCCTGTTTTGCACTTACTTTATCCTTTCCCAATACTGTCACTTGTATTACACTTCTCCACAATCTCTGCATTAACCGCTTTAAATTCATATTTTTTTGCAATTCCTCACCATAATCTTCGCATTCTCTCCATGATTGGCGCGTTTTTGTCTTTTATGCTTTCAGGGTTTTACCAACCCTCTGAGTAATTGACGTTCAGTACAATAAACTTGTTTCCGACATCGCGACATAGCGTCGCCATTGAACTGAAAGATAAGGACACTATTATGCGTAAATTCACTTCTCTTGTTGTTGCTATGACTCTGGCTATGGGCGCTGCGAATATCGTTCACGCTGCGGCTGATAACATCACCCCAGCACCGGCCGGTGCAGACAAACCAATGATGCATAAGCCACCGCGTCACCATGGTCCGCAACACGAAATGTTTAAAGGTCTGAATCTGACCGACGCGCAGAAACAGCAAATGCATACCATCATGAAAGATGCACACAAGGATATGAAACGTCCTTCACTGGAAGAGCGCCGTACCATGCACAGTATTATTGCTTCTGACTCCTTCGACCAGGCGAAAGCCGAAGCGCAGGCCAGCCAGATGGCGGCGAACGGTAAGGATCGTGCGCTTAAAATGATGGAAACGCAGAATAAAATGTATAACGTGCTGACGCCTGAGCAGAAGAAACGGTTCAATCAGAACTTTGAGAAACGTCTGACTGAAAAGCCGCGTCATGAAGGTAAAATGGCCCCTGCAGAAGGTTAATCGCTTCGCTGCCAGACTAAATTGAGACCGCCGACGTTGTTCACAATGGCCATGATGCCGTGGACAGCGCCGGCGGTTTTATTTTGCCGCTCAGGAGAGCGGGATGATGGGGAATTTACCACTGATCACCGGGCGGCAGAGGATCTTGTAACCATCACTGTCAAAGCCCTGCGGCGTTGAGGTCAGATCGCTGGCTGAGGCGATATCGGTCACTGAGCCCAGATAGAACCAGTTATTAATGATGTGGATTTGCGTCTGCAACGCACCTTCCTCCACCACGCCCACTGCACCTTCCCACGGCCAGCACTGTACGCGGACTTTTTCCAGCGCCGCCAGCAAACGCTGGTGATGTTCCTCCACCGACTCCCGGCCACAGCAGGCACCAGCACAGCGGCCGAGGCTGGACCTGAAGCATGCACGGTCCTTGCTGAGATTCTCCAGCCCCAGCAATCCCAGGCAGAGACTCTGCTCATCGGCGATTTTTTGCAGTGTTTCCAGCGCCGAGCGGCGGCTGGAATAGAGGCCAAACAGATTGAGCGTATGGGAGAAATCCACCTCTTTGGCATAGACCACGGCGGGCTTCATCCCGCTGATGTGCAACGAGCACAGCTGGCGGTTTTTGCGCAGGCGCTTATTAAACAGCGGCTGCTGGTTTTTGATCATCTGTGCTTCCAGCAGCAGTGCGCCCAGCTCTCCGGCGGTGGTAATAAAGGAGACGTGACGAGCCTGACGCAGCATTCTGGCTTCGTCAGCGGTGCGAAAGTGGGACATCACCCGGCTGCGAATATTCACACTCTTGCCGATATACAGCGGCATAGTGTCGCTTTCGCCGTGAAAAATATAGACGCCGGGCAGGGAAGGCAGCCCTTCGAGCGAAGGGCGCAGATGCTCGGGATACTGATAAATCGCCGCCGGTTCAAACTCCAGGCGGTGGCTTGCTGTACGTCTTACCACATTGCACTCCGATTACTGGTTACTTGTACAGTGTAGCAGGCGCGCAGTAGAGAAAAAAGAACCAGTCAGCGCGTGGCCCGCCAGCAAATCAGCGAGCCTGCCGTCACCATCGCCACGCCCTGCCAGAAGCTGAATGACGGCGTGAGCTGTAGCCAGAGGGAAGCCAGCAGCGCGGAGAAGACCGGCGTAAAGTAAGAAGCCGTTGCCAGCAGCGTCATATTACCGTGCTGAATGCCGGTGTTCCACGCGGAGTAGGCGATTGCCGTTGAGGCCGCCATAAACAGCGCTTCCAGCACCACGCCGATGCTGAACTGCATCGGCTGTGGCTGGCCGGCAATAAAGAATTTTGCCCACAGGACGAGGGCGGTGATCACAAAAAACAGCATGACGCCGCTCTGGCCTTCTGCGTACCGGCGGGTGACGTTGTTGTACAGTGCCCAGGCGAAAGCGGCAAAAAACGCCAGGCCATAGGCCAGTGGATTATCCATAATGTTGTGCCACAGCAGCAGTGGCGTCCAAACGCTGTCGCCCTTAAGCACCCAGACGATCCCGCCCAGCGCCAGCGCCAGGCCCGGCCACAGCAACCAGCGAAAGTGCTGACGATTAAGGGGGATGGCGAAAACGATGGTCAGGCTCGGCCACAGATAATTGATCATCCCCAGCTCAAGCGCCTGTGGACGGTTATGGGCCAGCCCGATCGACACAGCAAGGCAGATTTCATAGCTGACAAACAGCAGGCCGCCCAGCCACAGATAGCGGGCAGGAAGATTGCGCCAGGTCGGCAATCCTCGGGCGAGGCAGAGGAACACCGCGCTGGCACTGTAAATCAACGCCGCGCCGCCGGTAGCACCGAGAGATTCAGAAATGCTGCGGATTAACCCGACGGTGGTGCTCCATAAAACGATGGCGCAGAGCCCAGTCAGCGTTGCGCGTTGCGGTGTCAGTGCCATGAGTTCCCTCTGACAAAAAAAAGGGCGCCTGCAACAGCGCCCGTTGATACTTTGTGGGGTTATTTTTTCCAGAAATTGTCGAAAACGGTAATCGGCGGACGGCGCTTGTGCTCCGTTTTCAGATACCAGCCCTCAATAATTTTGGCGGCTGCGGCATCAATGGTCTGGCCTTCGAGGTAGCGATCGATCATCTCGTAAGTCACTCCCAGCGCCACTTCATCCTGCAGGCCCGGACGGTCATCTTCCAGATCGGCGGTAGGATGCTTGAGATAGAGATGCTCAGGGCAGCCCAGTTCTTTCAGCAGTTTTTTCCCCTGGCCTTTGTTCAGGCGGAAGATCGGGTTGATATCGGTGCCACCATCGCCATACTTGGTGAAGAAACCGGTCACCGCCTCGGCTGCGTGGTCGGTGCCTACCACCACGCCAGAGGTCATCCCGGCGATGCTGTACTGCGCCTTCATACGTTCACGGGCTTTTTCATTGCCGCGAATATAATCCGACAGGCTGATGCCCGCATCGCGCAGAGCCTTCTCACTGGCCAGGACGGCCTCTTTGATGTTGACGGTCAGCACGCGGTCCGGCTTGATAAAATCAATCGCATCCTGGCAGTCCTGCTCATCGGCCTGTACGCCATACGGCAGGCGTACGGCGATAAATTGCAGGCTCTGGTCGCCGGTTTCCTCGCGCAGTTCGCTGATGGCGGTCTGGCTCAGTTTGGCGGTCAGGGTGGAATCCTGGCCGCCGCTCAGGCCGAGTACCAGCGTTTTGATAAACGGATACGTTTTCAGGTAGGACTTCAGAAACTCAACGCTGGTGCGAACTTCCTGCTTCACGTCAATGGTGGGTTTGACGCCCAGCGCGTCGATAATTTCCTGTTGCAGAGCCATTTACCTCTCCTCAGAGTCAGTGCCTGCCCGGCAGGGCAGTGACGAAAACATTTGCATTAAAACTAACTCGCCAGGCGCGAAACAACAAGATTCAATCCGGTTGTTTGCACGCCTTTTGCTGATTAATCAGACGTTTTCGGTTTTTGCGCCAGCAAAGTGAACATCACAATTGCCAGCATATAGCAGCCGAAGATGGTGGCGGTCATGGTCAGCACCGAGGTGCCGCCAATGCCGGTAACCGGAACCGAAATACCGCCCAGCGTAAACATGGTCACCCCCAGCACCGCTGAGGCGCTGCCTGCACGATGGCCCTGGCTTTGCATCGCCAGCGAGGCCGCTGCCACGCCGACCGCACCGTTACTGGCTACGCTGAAGAACAGCGCCACCAGCACAAACGGCAGCGCCGCGCCGCTCAGCCCGGTGATCAGCAGGCTGGCGGAAGAGACAAAAGCCATAGTCAGCGCGCCTCTCAGCACGCGATATTCACCCCAGACCGGGCTGAGACGCGCACTGGTTTGTGATGCAAGAATCAGACCGAGGCCATTGGCCGCGAAGCAGAAACTGAAAGCCTGTGGCGAAAGGCCATAGATTTGTTGCAGCACAAACGGCGACGCGCCGATGTAGGCGAACATCCCTGACATCATAAAACCCTGGGTCAGGCAGAAGCCCATAAACGGCCGGTGTTTGATCACCTGGCCCAGCGCGGCCCAGGCGGAGAAAATAGTGCCCTGGCTGCGACGTTCCGCAGGCAGCGTCTCATGCAGCTTCACTTTTGTCAGAATAAACAGCAGCACGGCAATGGCAGCGATCACCATAAATAAGCCACGCCAGCTGAGCAGGGCCATTAAAGCGCCGCCCATAACCGGTGCAGCAATCGGTGCCAGGCCGTTCACCAGCATCAGTAACGCGAAGAAGCGGGTTAAATCGTGGCCGCTGTACATATCGCGGGCAATGGCGCGTGACAGGACCGCACCGCCAGCGCCGGACAGACCTTCAAAAAGGCGGGCCAGCAGTAACTGATTGATATTTTGAGCCAGCGCACAACCCACTGAAGCGATCAGCAGCAGCACCAGTGAAATCAGCAGCGGGCGGATACGGCCATATTTGTCACTCATTGGCCCGAAAATTAACTGCCCAAAACCCAGACCCACCAGCCCGGCCGTCAGGCTGAGCTGCGCAGTGGCGGTGGGGGCATCCAGCTCTTTCGCCAGTGAAGGCAGAGCCGGAAGATAGAGATCGATGCAGAGCGGCCCGAGAGCGGCCAGCAGGCCGAGCGTGATGGCGTAGCCAAGGCGATTGGGATGTGCAGGTGTCATTTTTCCTCTGTCTTAAAAAGCAGATCGTTGAACTGTTGATATAAGGAGTACAGGCGCTTCGCTGACGCTTTCTGTGGCGTCAGGCGTCGCCATGATGTGCCTTCCGTCAGCACAGCAAGGATTTCCACGCAGGCGCGGATATGCTCATCGCTGAATTGCGGATGGTCTCGTTTAACATTCAGGCAGGCATGGGTGAACATCCGGTTATCCGCTTCAATCATCATTGCCGCAACGATCGGATTGCGGGTGGCTTCTGCGGCCACTTCCATCATCAGCGCTTCATCGTCTTCATTCAGCGCGTGTCGCCAGGCCAGCATTTTTGGCAGGCTGACGGCGGCGGTCTCTTCCATATGGACCAGCCGGGTGTCGATGATGCGCTTGACCATCTCTTCGATAATCGCGTTTTTACTGGTGAAATAGCGGTAAATCTGACCGACGCTGAGGCGAGCTTCCGCTGCCAGCTGTGCCATGCTGGCTCCGTGAAAGCCGTGCTGGCGAAAACAGCGACGGCCAGCGGCAATGATCTCATCTTTCCGCTGACGATGGCGGGCATCCCGGGCTTCACCTGACGTATTCATACTTACCTCATTCTGCAGGCTGCTCATCGCCGGGGAGCCGTGTGGGTTTCCGGACTGAGAGCGAACGTTCATTCTCATAAGAGCCATTATAAGCATGCCTCAGGGGAACGCGTAAGGAGTTTTTCTCTGCCATAAAGTTGATTAATCTACCTTTATGTTCCAGGCTTATGCAGATATGGAAAATAAATGAGGAAAAAAATCATGAAGAAGATAACAGGATTTATTGGTGCTGCTGTGGCTCTGGCCGTTTTATCCGGCTGTACAGCCTATGATCGCGCGGAAAGCTACGTGACTAAACCGGTTGTACAGGATGTGAAAAAGGGCATGACCCGCCAGCAGGTTCGTGATATCGCTGGCCCACCTTCTACTGAAATTACCATGGTCCACGCCCGCGGAACCTGCCAGACCTACGTTCTGGGAGAGCGTGATGGTAAACAGCAGACTTACTTCGTAAGCTATGGTGATACCGGCCGTGTGATGAACTACGGCTTCCAGAGCTGTAAAGAGTACGATACCGATCCACAGGCCGCACAGTAATTTTTCATTGCAGTGCTTAAAGAAAAACGGTCACCCAGGTGACCGTTTTTTTATGCTCATCTACAGCCCTGGCGGGCGCGGCACTTCGAGATAGCGGCCGTCAATGTCACGACGGTAGTAGTGGCCGTCCTGTACGTAGAATCGCTCGCCGTTGTAGTCCAGCGCGCGCATGTCACCGCTGACGCGCTCTAGCGATGGCTGAACCACAACATAAGTATTGTCGTTCTGGCGCTGATAGTAGTTCCCGTTCAGCGCGTAATAGGTCAGGCCGCCGATAATCACCGCCGCCGCCGCATCCGGCAGGAAAGAGAGCCGTCCCGGACTGTGGTCCCATCCATGTCCCCAACCTGGTCCCGGCCCTGGCCCCCAGCCACCTGGATGGGCGGAAACCAGCGCGGGTGATAACAACGTTAAGGCGAACAGAGTGCTTATCACCTTTTTCATACAGTTTCTCCTGGTTCTGACTGAGGCTAACATTACTCCGGGCCGGTCAAAACACAAGGGGCAAAAGCCCCCTGTTGTCCGTTGCTTACAGTGCTTAACGATTTCTTAACCCAGACTGCACTATCCCTCTCAGATCCGGCTTATTACAGACAAAAACTTAAGCAGGTACGCTTAGCGCTTTCTGGCTGCGGGACCAGATGCGATGTGCGGTCATTGATGCGAGGAACTCGCTCATCAGTACGCCCTCCGCCTTACTGTCTTCCACAATGCCTTCTTCCTGCTCGCTGTCACCTAACCCGAACTGGGATTTGAAACGGCGGGCATCGCCACTCAGGCCAATCACCTTCAGGTGTTTGTAGGCCTCAAGCAGGAAGTAACGGGCATCGCCGCTGAGCAGCAGGGCATCAATATTGCCATCAGGCACGATAACCGCATCAAAGGTCAGCGACGGCAGGCCGCTGAAGGTGGCATCGATCGGCAGGTGCGATCCGTCATCGGCACGAACCTGGCCCATATGGGGAGCCAGCAGTTTGGCATGCACGCCCTGTGCCTTAAGCTCCTGCAGGATGGCCAGAACGTCAGTCGCCACCACGCCATCGCTGACCAGCAGCGCCACCTGGCGGCCTTTAATCGAGCCACTCGGCACGGCATACAGACTCAGGCTGGCATCTTTCTTCAGGCCATTCACATCTTTCGGTGGCGCGATATGCATCTTCTCGTCGGAGAGGGCAATACCCAAATTTTCCGCCACGCCATTAGCCAGGGATACGTCAATATGCAGCAGATGATCCACCACGCGCTCGCGGATATAGGCGCGGGCGACCTTGCTCAACTCAAAGGAGAACGCATCCACAATGTGCTGCTGTTCTACCGGCGTCTGGCTGTTCCAGAACAGGCGCGGCTGGGAATAATACTCACCGAACGACGGGCTGCGATCGCGCACCTTATGACCTTCGATTCGCTCCTGATAGCTTTCAAAACCACCACGATGGGGAGACGGTGGCGTTTCGCGCGGCCAGTTATCATTGATGGAATTTGGCTCGTAGTTGGCCGGATTGGTATCAATGTCCATCCGGTGCATCCCCTGGCGCTGGAAGTTGTGATACGGGCAGACAGGCCGGTTGATCGGGATTTCATGGAAGTTCGGCCCGCCCAGTCGGCTGATCTGCGTATCGGTATAGGAGAATAACCGGCCCTGCAGTAGCGGATCGTTAGTGAAATCCATGCCGGGCACGATATGGCCGGGATGGAAAGCAACCTGTTCAGTTTCAGCAAAGAAGTTGTCCGGGTTGCGGTTCAGCACCATTTTGCCGATCAGCTCGACCGGGACCAGCTCTTCCGGGATCAGCTTGGTGGCATCCAGCAAATCGAAGTCGAATTTGAATTCGTCCTCTTCCGGGATCAGCTGCACGCCCAGTTCATACTCCGGGAAGTCTCCGGCTTCAATCGCTTCCCACAGGTCACGACGGTGGAAGTCAGGATCGCGGCCGGTGAGTTTTTGCGCCTCGTCCCAGAGCAGGGAAGCTTTTCCGGCAACGGGCTTCCAGTGAAAGCGCACAAAGGTGGCTTTGCCTTCAGCATTGATAAAGCGGAAGGTGTGGATGCCAAAGCCTTCCATAGTGCGGTAGCTGCGGGGAATACCGCGGTCGGACATCGCCCAAATTACGTTGTGCAGCGTTTCCGGCTGCAGGGAGACGTAATCCCAGAAAGTGTCGTGCGCGCTCTGTCCCTGAGGGATTTCATTGTGCGGTTCAGGTTTAACCGCATGAACAAAGTCCGGGAATTTATGCGCATCCTGAATGAAGAACACCGGAGTGTTGTTGCCCACCAGGTCAAACACACCTTCTTCGGTGTAGAACTTGGTCGCCCAGCCACGGATATCACGCACGGTATCGGCCGAGCCAGCGCCACCCTGCACGGTGGAGAAACGCACAAAAACTGGCGTCAGTTGCCCGGGATCGCGCAGGAAGTCAGCTTTGGTGACGTCACTCATATCGCGGTACGGCTGGAAGTAGCCGTGTGCGGCGGATCCACGTGCGTGGACGATACGCTCAGGGATTCGTTCATGGTCGAAATGGGTGATTTTTTCGCGCAGGATAAAATCTTCCAGCAGCGTCGGCCCACGGGTACCGGCTCTCAGTGAATTCTGATCGTCGGCAATGCGTGTGCCCTGATTAGTAGTCAGGGGGAAATTTTCACTGCCTTTGCGGAACGTTCCCAGCGCGTCAATTTTGGCGTTGCGGGTATCGGGAGCTTTCAGGCTGCCAGGCGCAGTTGGCTGTTTGCCGGGCGGCGTTGGCTCCGCCGCAGGTTTGTGCGATCCATCTGCTGGTGCCAGAGAATCCATGCCCGGCTTTGCCGAGTCTGGTCCGGTTAATGGGGCGTTATGGCTTATTTCCTTGTTATCAGTTTCTTTCGACATGCTCACGGCTCCTGTTATTGTCGTTACAGACATCAGTAACTATAGAACAATAAAAAAAAAGGCTGGCACCAGGTCAGCCCTCAGGGAAAAGTCGCGAGTCAGTTAGCGGTGCGCTAACTCCACGTCATTTTCCACTTCGCTGTTCATCAGCGACTTATCGGTCTGCTTCAGCCACTGGCTGGTCAGCGTACCGGCGGTCATCGAACCGTTAACGTTCAGCGCGGTACGGCCCATGTCGATCAGCGGTTCAATCGAGATCAGCAGCGCCACCAGCGTGACCGGCAGGCCCATGGTCGGCAGGACTATCAGCGCAGCGAAGGTCGCACCGCCGCCCACACCGGCCACACCGGCAGAGCTCAGCGTGACAATCCCCACCAGCGTGGCAATCCACATTGGGTCAAAGGGGTTAATACCCACGGTTGGCGCAACCATCACCGCCAGCATGGTCGGATAGAGACCGGCACAACCGTTCTGACCGATGGTGGCACCGAAGGAAGCCGAAAAGCTGGCGATGGATTCCGGGATGCCGAGACGACGGGTCTGTGCCTCAACGCTCAGCGGGATGGTCGCGGCACTGGAGCGGCTGGTGAAGGCAAAAGTGATCACCGGCCACACTTTCTGGAAGAAGCGCTTAGGGTTCACGCCGTTGACCGACAGCAGCAGGGCGTGCACGGCAAACATCATCGCCAGGCCCAGATACGAAGCCACTACAAAGCCACCGAGCTTGATGATGTCATTCACGTTGGAGCTGGCCACCACTTTGGTCATCAGCGCCAGCACGCCGTACGGCGTCAGCTTCATGATCAGGCGAACCAGTTTCATTATCCATGCCTGCAGCACATCAATGGCAGCCAGCACCCGTTCCCCTTTTGGTTTGTCATCCCTCAGCAGGTGCACGGCAGCAACGCCCAGGAAGGCGGCAAAAATCACCACGCTGATAATAGAAGTCGGGCTGGCACCGGTCAGGTCAGCAAACGGGTTCTTCGGTACAAACGACAGCAGCAGCTGTGACGTGGTCAGGTCGGCTACTTTGCCGACGTAGTTTGACTGAAGTGCGGCCAGGCGGGCCGTTTCCTGCGCACCCTGCACCAGACCGTTAGCATTCAGGCCAAACAGCCAGGTGACGAATACACCAACCAGCGCGGCAATGGCCGTGGTAAACAGCAGTACGCTAATGGTCAGCACGCTGATTTTTCCCAGCGATGAGGCGTTATGCAGACGAGCCACGGCGCTGAGGATTGAGACGAACACCAGCGGCATCACAATCATCTGCAGCAGTTGGACGTAGCCGTTGCCGACGATATTGAACCACGAGATGGATTCTTTCAGCACCGCGCTGTCGGAACCGAAGATGGCATGCAGGCTCAGCCCGAACAGAACGCCGATCACCAGACCGACCAGAACACGTTTAGACAGGCTCCAGCTGACACTGCCGGTTTTAGCAAGGATCGCCAACAGGACGATAAAAGCCGCCACGTTAGCTATTAATGGAAGGTTCATCCCCAGATCTCCAGTGGTGACGGGGTTTGTCCTCACCCCGTAAAATGACAGATAATTTTCAGCGCGCAACAAGTGCACCAATGTGCGAATGGTATCAGTTGAGTGAAGTGCAGCTATATATCCAAAAAGAATGGGTTATAACTATTTGGTTTTAATGGCCTATTTAATGCGCTATTTGGTGATTTATAAAGCGATTCATGCTGTTTTGTACCGAATTAACCATCTGTGCAGGCCAGCCGCTGGCACCGAATGGAGGCATTCCCTGCGGGAACCACATGGCATAGCCGACCAGTGCCAGGCATAACACCCGTTCCAGCTGGTTACCTTTCTGGCTGTGAAGCAGCGGCAGGCGGAAGCGCCACCGGCATGGCCACAACAGGGGAACGCCAGCCGGGGTCAGCATATCGGCCGCGATATGGCTGAGGTAGCCCAGCACCAGGCCCTGAAAAGCATCGGCGGGGATCACCCATTCAGAGGGAATTTTAAGCTGGAACAGCACCACTCCGCCGATCACCGCCAGCAGACTGTGGGTAAAGCCACGGTGACCAAAGGCCCGGGCGATGGGTTGTGACAGCCATTTCAGGCGCTGGCCGAGGGTGGATTTGGGGTGATCGATATCTGGCAGCAGGCAGGTCAGCAGGGCCGCAGGCACAATATGCCACCAGTCACCACTGGTCAGCTCGGGCGTCAGTTCGGCCCGTTTGGCAAAAATTGCACTGGCAATGGCAAAAATAACGTGGCCTTCGGCCGTCATGGAAAACACCTGGCTGCAGAACTGTCGATTCATCCAGTATAGGGGATATATACAGTGGAATAAATATGTGACGCTGTAACGAAAGATAAATAGTTAGCGCAGGCTGTCGAACGAAATGGCGGACAGCTTATATTCTGCCCGCAGAGAGGTTATTTGTCGTGCAGGGCGGCTGATGTCAGGTCATTCAGCGAGGAAAGTTGCACGTCGGCCAGCGCCCAGCGCGGGTCTGCAGCGAGTTCAGCGGCTGGCACCACAATAGATCGCATACGCGCTGCTTTGGTGGCAATCATGCCATTAAAGGAGTCTTCCAGCGTCACGCAGTTCAACGGGTCAACGCCCAGTCGTGCGGCAGCATCCAGGTAAACTTGCGGATGAGGCTTGCTGTAAGGCAGCGCTTCAGCGGAAACCAGCACTTCAAAGTAGCCGCGCAGGTCGAACATCTCCAGCACTCGTTCGAGCATATGCAAGGGAGAAGCAGAGGCAAGACCGATTTTCAGTCCCTCGGCTTTACACAGGCGCAGTGCCTGTTCGACGCCCGGTAATAAAGGACGGGTTTCCTCAACCAGATTCAGGGAACGGGCAATGATTCGCCGGGTGACTTCCTGCTGGTCCGGGCCACTCCACGGCAGCGTTTCATACCACATGCGGACCACCTGATCGATGCGCAGGCCGAGCGTATCAGGCAGCTCGCTGCGCCTGGAGAGATCGATATCCAGCGTACCAAAAATATCCATCTCAGCACGTTCCCACAGCGGTTCGGAATCAATCAGTAAACCATCCATATCAAAAATTGCAGCCAGCACAGGGCGTGAGTAAGACATAATTCGGCTCCGTTAAAATTTGCACACACCTTAGCATGAAGCTTTCGCCGACAACATCCGGAGATTTACATGGTTAAAGCGCCATTTATGGCGACAGGGTCACTTTTTTCAGGCACATTTTTCACCCTGCGGGTAAACTTACAGCTTCACACTATAAGGATTGAGAAAGCATGACTTATCAACAGGCTGGACGGGTCGCGATACTCAAGCGGGTCGCTGGCTGGATTATTTTTATTCCGGCGCTGATTTCAACACTGATTTCGCTGATGGGATTCCTGGAAAAAAGCCGCGAGAAGCGGGAAGGGATCAATGCTGTGATGCAGGATTTCTCCCACGTTATGATTGATATGGTCCGTTTTAACACCGGCTTCCTGAACTCATTCTGGAACAATTCGCCGGTGCCGGACTTTAATCATGGCGGAAACGTCTCTTTCTGGATTATCTACGTGCTGATCTTCGTGGGTCTGGCGTTGCAGGCTTCGGGGGCCAGAATGTGGCGTCAGTCACGCCATATTAAGGAAGGGATTGAGGATCAGATGATCCTTGAGAATGCCAGGGAAACAGAAGGGCGCAGCCGCCAGCAGCTGGAAGAGAAAATTGTGGTGCCACGTCACACTATTTTCCTGCAGTTCTTCCCGCTCTATATCCTGCCGATAGTGATTGCCGTGGCGGGCTACTTCATGCTTAAGCTGTTAGGCTTTATCTACTGAATCTGCGGCATGAGACGCACTCAGGCCGGGCGGGCATGCTGTTTGCCCAGCTCATCTTCGTCCAGCAGGGCACCCACCGCCCGCTGGGCTTCTCCCAGCCAGTGACCGCCAAACACGTTAGCCCGGTTCAGCAGATAGTAGAGCTGGTAAACCGGCTGGCGCAGCAGATAATCGGCGGGCAGTGGCCAGACCGACTCATAGCCTTCAAAAATCTCTTTTGGCAGCTCTGCAAACCAGCCCAGCATCGCCAGGTCACATTCCCGATCTCCCCAGTAACAGGCCGGGTCGAAAATCCACGGCCCGTTGGCGCTGGCACCGCAGTTAGCCGGCCAGAGATCGCCATGCAGTAGAGAAGGTTGAGGATGGTGGGAGCCAAGAACATCCTGAGCGCAGCGGGTGATCAGCTCAATGTCGCCATACTGGATGCCTTTCTCCGCAGCCAGTTGCAGCTGCCAGCCAATGCGTTGCTCGGCAAAAAAGACCGACCAGCGACGGAGCCAGCTGTTGGGCTGGGGGGAAGTAGTGATGTTGTTATCATAATCGAGGCCGAACTGCGGCTGTTCGCTCCACTGATGAAGGCGCGCCAGTTGCTCACCGAGCTGAAAAGCGCTTTGTGGATCGAGAGGTTGCAGCGGAATATATTCCAGCAGCAGAAAGCTGACCTCGCGGTCGCTGCCCACGCCATACACCTCAGGCACGCGAACCGTTTCGCTGCGGGCCAGCAACTGTAACTGATCGGCTTCCCAGGTAAACAGGTCCAGCATTTCGCGGTTGTTGCATTTCACGAACACTTCGCGGTCGCCGTAGCGGATCCGCCATGCAGGGTGGACATCGCCGCCCGGTAACTCGGTACGCTGACTGATTTCAGCTACACCTAACTGCTCACTCAACAGACGACCAATGGCTGACCACATAGGGGTTTCCTCTTTTCGCTGTGTCTTGCAGGACAGGGTGATACTACCGCTTAAAGAATACTTAAAATCAGGGGTTGCGTACAGGGTTGCGCATCATTTACATAAACTTAGTTTTTGGTTTCCTGCTTAAACTCATCCCAGCTTTGCACTTCAACTTCCGGTTTTACGCCCAGAACCATTTCTCCTATACTTTCGGCCTGCTCGCGTATTTTCTCTTTTTCCTGTGCGCTGACGATGCCAAAACTATTGGTTCCTAACTCGTGGGGATGTCCCTCTTTATCGCTTAACGCAGTCAGAAATCCTCCTGCGGTCAGCGCACTGTTCAGCTCCAGAATATCGCTCAGTCCCTCTTCCTGATAGCGGAAGGTCACCACATATTGCGTCACGCCTGCGGTACTCATAATTCACCTCATTGTTAATCTTGACTTTTCAGCATAGTCCATGAAAGGGCATTGCCATGGGTAAAATGTCATTAACGCCATTTTTACATCGGTAATTAACACCATGAGACGTTCAGACATGTTTTGAAACGTATCAGGGCAGCTCTCGGGAGCTTTCTTATTTACAGCCCACTGCAAATCTCGCTATTAACCTTTATAATGCGCGTCTTTAATGGGAATGCTCTCATTAAGAGGGGGCATAATGGCAGGACGCCTGGCAATTAGAGCGATTTAACAAAATGTTACGATTCTTACCGTAAAATGCGTTGCGAGTCCTCTAAAACTCTTCAGACTCACTCATTTAAACTGTCGTACGGGTCACAATTAATGAAAGCGCTTAACAAGCTGTCTGTCGTACTTTTACTCTCCGGTGGCGCAATCTGCCATCAGGCACTGGCGGATAACAACGTCTTTACGGTCATGGATGATCCCTCCACGGCGAAGAAAAATTTTGAAGGTAATGCCGCTGCCGGTTATCTGGCACAAACCGGGAATACCACCAGTTCTTCACTGACGGCCAATACCAATATGACCTGGTATCAGCCTTCGACCGCCTACAGCTTGTGGGGTAACGCCAGCAACACCTCGTCCAATGACGAACGTTCTTCGGAAACTTATCAGCTCGGTGCCCGTTCCCGTTATAACCTCAACACGGCTGACTACCTGTTTGGTCAGACCAGCTGGCTGAGCGATCGTTTTAACGGTTATGATGGACGTACCTTCCTGGCCGCTGGTTACGGTCGTCAGATCCTTAACGGCCCGGTGCATTCACTGCGTGTGGAAGCGGGTCCTGGCGTACGTTACGACGATTACCACGACGGTGGACATGACACCACTGCTCTGGCTTATGGTGCGCTGAGCTATCAGTGGCAACTGACCGATACCACTAAGTTCATTCAGGGTGTGTCAGTGTTGGGCAGCGATGACACCACGGTGAACTCCGAAACCGGTCTGCAGGTTGCTATTAACAATCACTTTGCGCTGAAGCTGGCTTATAACGTCACCTGGAACCAGAATCCGCCGTCCTCTGCGCCCGACCGGACCGACACCAAAACGACTATTCAGCTCTCTTACGCGATGTAAGACTGCTTGACGGGCCGGGATCCTCCGGCCTGTTTTCTGCGCTCCATTCAAAAACTCTCCCTGTTCATTCTTTGACGTACCGTCTGTAGCGTGTAAGATGTTTGTCCTTCAGGATTTTTTAGGCCCTGGCTGATCTCTGATGATGTGTACCTGGCCTGGTACCAAACCGACAACTGTGAGTGGGTTTCAAGTACCAATGGCCTGACGTATAAAATAAAACCCAATTTTGTATGTAACCTTTCGTGTGGGTTACCACTGCAACTAAGGATGTAACATGCCGGTAATTACTCTTCCTGACGGAAGTCAGCGTACTTTCGACCACGCAGTCAGCGTGATGGATATTGCTCAGGACATTGGTCCGGGGCTGGCAAAAGCCTGTATTGCAGGCCGCGTTAATGGCGAGCTGGTGGATGCGGTTGATCCGATCACCTCCGATGCTAATGTTGCCATCATCACCGCCAAAGACGAAGCAGGTCTGGAAATCATTCGCCACTCTTGTGCTCACCTGTTGGGTCATGCGATCAAACAGCTGTGGCCAGATACAAAAATGGCGATCGGTCCGGTTATTGATAACGGCTTCTACTATGACGTGGACATCGACCGTACCCTGACGCAGGAAGACATCGAGCAGCTGGAAAAACGGATGCACCAGCTGGCCGAAACGAATTATGACGTTATCAAGAAGAAAGTCAGCTGGCAGGAAGCGCGTGATGCGTTTGCCGCCCGTGGCGAAACTTACAAGATGACCATTCTTGATGAAAACATCAGCCATGACGACCGTCCTGGCCTGTATCATCACGAAGAATATGTCGATATGTGCCGTGGACCGCACGTGCCGAACATGCGCTTCTGCCACCATTTCAAGCTGCAGAAAATTTCTGGTGCTTACTGGCGTGGCGACAGCAACAATAAAATGTTGCAGCGTATTTACGGTACAGCCTGGGCTGATAAAAAACAGCTGGCGGCTTACCTGCTGCGTCTGGAAGAAGCAGCCAGGCGCGATCACCGTAAAATCGGTAAGCAGCTTGACCTGTATCATATGCAGGAAGAAGCGCCGGGTATGGTGTTCTGGCACAACGACGGCTGGACAATTTTCCGCGAGCTGGAAGTGTTTGTCCGCAGCAAACTGACTGAGTATGACTATCAGGAAGTGAAGGGTCCATTAATGATGGACCGTGTGCTGTGGGAAAAAACCGGCCACTGGGAAAACTATAAAGAAGCCATGTTCACCACCTCTTCGGAGAACCGTGAATATTGCATCAAGCCAATGAACTGCCCCGGACACGTGCAGATTTTCAATCAGGGGCTAAAATCATACCGCGACCTGCCACTGCGCATGGCCGAGTTTGGTAGCTGCCACCGTAACGAACCGTCAGGTGCGCTGCATGGCCTGATGCGCGTGCGTGGCTTCACCCAGGATGACGCCCACATCTTCTGTACAGAAGAGCAGGTGCGCGCTGAAGTGAACAGCTGTATCCGTATGGTTTATGACATGTACAGCACCTTCGGTTTTGAAAAAATCGTGGTGAAACTGTCTACCCGTCCGGCTAAGCGTATCGGTACCGATGAGATGTGGGACCGTGCCGAGGCCGATCTGGCTGCCGCGCTGAAAGAGAACGACATCCCGTTTGACTATCAGCCGGGTGAGGGCGCTTTCTACGGGCCGAAAATTGAATTTACCCTGCATGACTGCCTGGATCGCGCATGGCAGTGTGGCACCGTGCAGCTCGACTTCTCTCTGCCGGGTCGCCTGAGTGCTTCGTATATTGGAGAAAATAATGAGCGTCAGGTGCCGGTAATGATTCACCGCGCGATCCTGGGGTCAGTAGAGCGCTTTATCGGTATTCTTACCGAAGAGTACGCCGGTTTCTTCCCAACCTGGCTTGCTCCGGTACAAGTTGTGGTGATGAATATCACCGATGGCCAGTCCGAATATGTTGCAGAATTGACCCGAAAACTTCAGAATGCGGGCATTCGTGTAAAAGCGGACTTGAGAAACGAGAAGATTGGCTTTAAAATCCGCGAGCACACTTTACGTCGTGTCCCTTATATGTTGGTCTGTGGTGATAAAGAGGTGGAAGCAGGCAAAGTTGCCGTTCGCACCCGCCGTGGTAAAGACCTGGGCAGCATGGACGTAAACGAAGTGATCGCGAAACTGCAGGATGAAATACGCAGTCGCAATCTTCATCAATTGGAGGAATAAGGTATTAAAGGCGGAAAACGAGTTCAACCGGCGCGTCCTAATCGCATTAACAGAGAAATCCGCGCCACAGAAGTACGACTGACTGGCGTCGATGGCGAGCAGATTGGTATTGTCAGTCTGAATGAGGCTTTGGAAAAAGCTGAGGAAGCAGGCGTTGATTTAGTTGAAATCAGCCCTAACGCCGAGCCGCCCGTTTGCCGTATCATGGATTACGGCAAGTTCCTCTATGAGAAAAGCAAATCTTCTAAAGAACAGAAGAAAAAGCAAAAAGTTATCCAGGTTAAGGAAATTAAATTCCGTCCTGGTACCGATGATGGCGACTACCAGGTAAAACTACGCAACCTGGTTCGCTTTCTGGAAGAGGGTGATAAAGCTAAAATCACGCTGCGGTTCCGCGGTCGTGAAATGGCGCACCAGCAGATCGGTATGGAAGTGCTTAACCGCGTCCGTAAAGATCTGTGTGAAGACATGGATCTGGCGGTTGTCGAATCCTTCCCTTCGAAGATCGAAGGTCGTCAGATGATCATGGTGCTCGCTCCGAAGAAGAAACAGTAGGCCATAAAGTAATAAGAACCGCTGCGGCTCCGGTCGCAGTGTTTTTTATTCGCCTGTCTGATTCATTTTATTAACAATGCGAAGTGGATGTTTTTAAATGCCAAAGATTAAAACTGTACGTGGCGCGGCCAAGCGCTTCAAGAAGACTGCCTCTGGCGGCTTCAAGCGTAAACACGCGAACCTGCGTCATATTCTGACCAAAAAATCTACTAAGCGTAAGCGTCACCTGCGCCCGAAAGGCATGGTGTCCAAAGGCGATCTGGGTCTGGTTATTGCCTGCCTGCCGTACGCATAAGTCATTTTTTTTAAACAGAATATTAAACAGGAGAGCTAAATGGCTCGTGTAAAACGTGGTGTAGTTGCTCGCGCACGTCACAAAAAAATCTTAAAACAAGCTAAAGGCTATTACGGTGCACGTTCACGTGTATACCGCGTTGCCTTCCAGGCTGTTATCAAAGCTGGTCAGTATGCTTACCGTGACCGTCGTCAGCGTAAGCGTCAGTTCCGTCAGCTGTGGATCGCGCGTATCAACGCAGCGGCACGCACTAACGGTATTTCTTACAGCCGTTTCATCAATGGCCTGAAAAAGGCTTCGATTGAAATTGACCGTAAGATCCTGGCTGACATCGCTGTATTCGACAAAGTGGCATTCACTGCCCTGGTCGAAAAAGCGAAATCGGCTCTGGCGTAAGTCAGGTAAAAGAGGGAGCTTGCTCCCTCTTTTATTTTTTGTAACTATTGCAAAACATTGACATTTCTGTCCCCGACCGTTAAAACAGGCACGACAGATAATGAATTTCACGTCAGCCTTAAGGTAATGCCTGCATGAACGCGATTTTTCGTTTCTTTTTTTACTTTAGCACCTGAACACCGGGAGGCTTGCGCTAAGAAAAGAAACGAAAAATCGCGCTGAAAGCCTCCCTGGTGGAGGCTTTTTTGTTTTATGCGTGTCAGATCCAGGGCGAAATCGTCCCCATAATAAAACAGACCGGCCACGTCGGCTGGAAGAAGAGGAAAGCATGTCACATCTCGCAGAACTGGTGGCGAACGCGAAAGCGGCCATTATTGATGCACACGATGTTGCCGCGTTAGACACGGTGCGCGTTGAATATCTCGGAAAGAAAGGCCATCTGACTTTGCAGATGACCACGCTGCGTGAACTGCCTGCGGAAGACCGTCCGGCGGCTGGTGCGGTGATCAATGAAGCGAAGCAGCAGGTGCAGGAAGCGCTGAACGAGCGCAAGAACGACCTGGAATCCGCCGCCCTCAACGCTCGCCTGGCGGAAGAGACCATTGATGTCTCGCTGCCCGGCCGTCGTATCGAGAACGGTGGCCTGCATCCGGTCACCCGTACTATCGATCGTATCGAAACTTTCTTTGGTGAGCTGGGCTTTGCCGTGGCGACCGGCCCGGAGATTGAAGATGACTACCATAACTTTGATGCGCTGAATATTCCGGGTCACCATCCGGCACGTGCCGACCACGATACTTTCTGGTTCGATGCCACCCGTCTGCTGCGTACTCAGACCTCCGGTGTGCAGATCCGCACGATGAAAAACCAGCAGCCGCCAATCCGGATTATCGCGCCTGGCCGCGTCTACCGTAATGACTACGATCAGACCCACACCCCAATGTTCCATCAGATGGAAGGGCTAATCGTTGATAAGAACATCAGCTTTACCAACCTGAAGGGCACGCTGCACGATTTCCTGAATAACTTCTTTGAAGAGGATCTGCAGGTTCGTTTTCGTCCCTCCTACTTCCCGTTCACCGAACCGTCCGCCGAAGTGGATGTGATGGGTAAAAACGGCAAGTGGCTGGAAGTGCTGGGCTGCGGCATGGTGCACCCGAACGTGCTGCGCAATGTTGGCATCGATCCGGAAGTGTACTCCGGCTTTGCCTTCGGCATGGGCATGGAGCGTCTGACCATGTTGCGCTATGGCGTGACCGATCTGCGCGCCTTCTTCGAAAATGATTTACGTTTCCTCAAACAGTTTAAATAAGGGCGGGTAACAGCAATGAAATTCAGCGAACTCTGGCTACGTGAGTGGGTTAACCCGGCCATCGATAGCGCAGCCCTGTCCGAACAAATCACTATGGCTGGCCTGGAAGTTGACGGCGTTGATGCCGTTGCCGGTCCTTTTCACGGTGTGGTAGTGGGTGAAGTGGTGGAGTGCGGCCAACATCCGAATGCCGACAAATTGCGCGTAACCAAAATTAACGTTGGCGGCGACCGCCTGCTGGACATCGTCTGCGGCGCACCAAACTGCCGTCAGGGCCTGAAAGTGGCCGTGGCTACCGTGGGCGCAGTACTGCCGGGTGATTTCAAAATCAAAGCGGCTAAACTGCGCGGCGAGCCTTCAGAAGGTATGCTGTGCTCCTTCTCCGAGCTGGGTATTTCCGACGATCATAACGGCATCATCGAGCTGCCGCTGGATGCGCCGGTGGGTACCGACATCCGCGATTTTCTGCAGCTGGATGACAGCACCATCGAAATCAGCGTCACACCAAACCGTGCTGACTGTCTGGGGATCATTGGCGTGGCCCGTGATGTGGCCGTGCTGAATAAAATGGCGCTGGTCGAACCGGAAATCACTCCAGTTGCAGCAACTATTCAGGATACTTTCCCTATCCGTGTGGATGCGGTGGACGCCTGTCCGCGTTACCTCGGCCGTGTGGTGAAGGGGATCAACGTTAAGGCGGCTACTCCACTGTGGATGAAAGAGAAGCTTCGCCGCTGTGGCATTCGCTCAATCGACCCGGTTGTTGATATCACCAACTTCGTGCTGCTTGAGCTGGGTCAGCCGATGCACGCCTTCGATCTCGATCGCATCGATGGCGGCATTGTTGTGCGTATGGCAGAAGAGGGCGAAACCCTGACGCTGCTGGATGGTTCTGAAGCTAAGCTGAATGCCGATACCTTAGTGATTGCCGATCACCATAAAGCGCTGGCAATGGGCGGTATCTTCGGTGGTGAGCACTCCGGTGTTAACGAAGAAACGGCCAACGTGCTGTTTGAGTGTGCCTTCTTCAGCCCGCTGTCGATTACTGGTCGCGCACGTCGTCATGGCCTGCACACAGACGCTTCTCACCGTTACGAGCGTGGTGTTGACCCACAACTGCAGTTTAAAGCGATTGAGCGCGCCACGCGCCTGCTACTGGATATCTGTGGCGGTGAAGCAGGCCCGATCATTGATGTGACCAACGAAGCGACCCTGCCAAAGCGTGCCACCATCAAGCTGCGCCGTGAGAAACTGGATCGCCTGATTGGGCATGTGATTGCCGACCGTGATGTCAGCGACATTCTGCGCCGTCTGGGCTGTGAAGTGACCGAAGGCGATGGATTCTGGCAGGCGACCGCGCCAGGCTGGCGTTTCGATATTTCAATTGAAGAAGATCTGGTGGAAGAGGTGGCCCGCGTCTATGGCTACAACAACATCCCTGACGTGCCCGTACAGGCCGGTCTGGTGATGACTGCCCACCGTGAAGCCAACCTTTCCCTGAAGCGTGTAAAAGCGATGCTGGTGGACAAAGGTTACCAGGAAGCGATCACTTACAGCTTTGTCGATCCGAAAATTCAGTCGCTGCTGCACCCGGGCGAAGAGAACCTCGTGTTGCCAAGCCCGATTTCGGTGGAAATGTCTGCAATGCGCCTTTCGCTGTGGACCGGGCTGCTTTCTGCGGTGGTATATAACCAGAATCGCCAGCAGAGCCGTGTTCGTCTGTTTGAGAGTGGATTGCGCTTTGTGCCTGATACTCAGGTAAACTTGGGCATCCGTCAGGATGTTATGCTGGCTGGCGTAATCAGCGGAACCCGCTACGAAGAGCATTGGGATCTGGCGCATCAGGCAGTTGACTTCTATGATTTAAAAGGTGATTTGGAGTCCGTCCTCGATTTGACCGGCAAATTGTCTGACATTCAATTCCGCGCAGAGGCCAATCCGGCTCTTCACCCGGGACAGAGTGCCGCAATTTATTTACAGGATAATCGTATCGGTTTCATCGGTGTTGTACATCCGGAACTTGAGCGGAAACTGGATCTTAACGGCCGTACTGTGGTGTTCGAACTGGAGTGGGACAAGGTGTCAGACCGCGTCCTGCCTGACGCGAGCGAGATTTCCCGATTCCCGGCAAACCGCCGTGATATCGCTGTTGTGGTGGCTGAAAACGTCCCGGCAGCAGATATCATCGCAGAGTGTAAGAAAGTTGGCGTAAATCAGGTAGTTGGCGTAAACTTGTTTGATGTGTACCGCGGTAAGGGTGTAAATGAAGGTTTTAAGAGCCTCGCTATCAGCCTGATTTTGCAAGATACCGACCGGACACTCGAAGAAGAGGAGATTGCTGCAACCGTCGCCAAATGTGTTGCGGCATTAGAAGAGCGATTCCAGGCAACCTTGAGGGATTGAACCTATGGCGCTTACAAAAGCTGAAATGTCTGAATATCTGTTTGAGAAGCTGGGGCTTAGCAAACGGGATGCCAAAGAGCTGGTAGAGCTGTTTTTCGAAGAGGTACGCCGCGCTTTGGAAAATGGTGAACAGGTCAAACTGTCAGGATTTGGCAACTTCGACCTTCGCGACAAAAATCAACGTCCGGGGCGTAATCCCAAAACCGGTGAAGACATTCCGATTACGGCGCGCCGAGTGGTGACTTTCCGGCCTGGGCAGAAGCTCAAAAGCCGGGTTGAGAATGCCACGCCGAAAGAAGACTGATTTCTGCTATCTAAAAAGGCCGCTTTTGCGGCCTTTTTCATTGGCGGCTATCGACCCGAATCTGCCCTGGTTCAGGGCAGATTCGGCCATTATTTATCGATTACCAAGAAAACTCACGCATGACTCTGCTTTCCCGACAGAAGGAACTGGCCCGCCGGCACCAGCGACGCTGGCTGATCGGCCTGATCATCTTTAGCCTGCTGATAGGGATTATCAGCCTTTGTGCGGGCGATTGCTGGTTGTCGCCTGCTGTCTGGTTCACGCCTGACGGGGAGCTGTTTGTCTGGCAGCTGCGCCTGCCGCGCACGCTGGCCGTGCTGCTGGTGGGCGCGTCTCTGGCCGTTGCCGGAGCGGTGATGCAGGCACTGTTTGAGAATCCACTGGCAGAGCCAGGCCTGCTTGGCGTGTCGAACGGCGCGGGTGTGGGGCTGGTGCTGAGTATTTTTGCCGGAGCAGAAGCGTTGTGGCAGCTAAGCTTGTGTGCCATTGCTGGTGCGTTGCTGATCACCGTGATCCTGCTGCGTTTTTCACAGAAATACCTCTCCAACAGCCGGTTACTGCTGGCCGGGGTGGCGCTGGGCATCATCTGCAGTGCGATCATGACCTGGGCTGTCTATTTCAGCTCCAGTCTCGATTTGCGTCAGCTGATGTACTGGATGATGGGAGGATTCAGCGGTATCGACTGGCGGCATGGCTGGTTGATGCTGGCGCTTTTACCGGCGCTGTTGTGGCTCTGCTCACGCTGGCGGGTGCTTAACCTGATTGCGCTGGGCGAAGTGTCCGCCCGCCAGTTGGGCCTGCCACTGATCCTCTGGCGCAATTTGCTGGTGCTGGCGATTGGCTGGCTGACCGGCGTCAGCGTGGCGCTGGCAGGCGCGATTGGCTTTATCGGGCTGGTCATACCGCATATCCTGCGTCTTAATGGCCTCAGCGATCATCGTATGCTGTTGCCTGCCTGTGCACTGGCGGGCGGTGGCGTGTTACTGGCTGCGGATATTGTCGCCCGGGTGGCGATGACTTCAGCAGAATTACCCATCGGGGTGGTGACGGCAACGTTAGGTGCCCCGGTCTTTATCTGGTTACTCTTACGCAACCGGCCTTAAACGCCGGTCGGCAAATTCTCTCTACTGAAACAGGAAAAACCAATGAGTATTTTCGACACAGAACTGGTTACGCTGGATAATGAACACACCACGCTTGCGAAGTGGAAAGGAGAGGTGTTGCTGGTGGTGAACGTGGCCTCTAAATGCGGCCTGACCCCGCAGTACGAGCAGCTGGAAAAATTACAGAAGAACCTGCACGGACAGGGATTCTCTGTTCTGGGCTTCCCGTGCAATGCCTTCCTGGGTCAGGAGCCGGGCAGTGAAGAAGAGATCAAAACCTTCTGCAGCACCACTTACGGTGTGACTTTCCCGATGTTCAGCAAAATGGAAGTCAACGGCCCGCAGCGCCATCCGCTGTATAAACAGCTGGTGGCGGCACAGCCTGAAGCCATTGCCCCGCAGGACAGCGGTTTTCTCGAACGGATGGTCAGCAAAGGGCGTGCACCCAAGGAGCCTGGCGATATCCTGTGGAATTTCGAAAAATTCCTGATTGGTCGTGACGGCACGGTTTTACAGCGTTTCTCGCCGGATATGGAGCCTGAAAACCCGTTGATCGTCGACAGTATTAAACAGGCGCTGGCAAAATAGATGCTGTTGCAGTGTGAAGGTGTTGCGGTTGCACGACGCCTTGCTCCTTTCAGCGCCTCAGCGAAGCAGGGTGAACTGATCCACCTGCTGGGGCCCAATGGCGCAGGCAAAAGTTCGCTGCTCACCTGTCTTTCCGGACTGCTGCCGGCACAGGGGCAAATTTTGTTTAACGGCAGGCCGCTGGCAGAGTGGTCCGGCACTGAGCTGGCCTGCCATCGGGCCTGGCTTGCTCAGCAGCAGCAGCCAGTGGGTAATATGCCGGTCTGGCACTATCTGAGCCTGCACCTGACTGGCATCACACCGGCCGATGAGCAGACCGTTATGGCCATCTGTGACACCCTCCAGCTGACAGATAAACTCATCCGTCCTCTCCGCCAGCTTTCCGGTGGCGAGTGGCAGCGGGTGCGGCTGGCGGCGGTGTTCGGCCAGATGGCTCAGCCAGAAGGACAACTGCTCCTGCTGGATGAGCCACTGAGCGGGCTGGACCTCGCTCAGCAGGCCGCGTTTGATCTCTATCTGCAGAGCAGAGTAGCGGCGGGGCTGACGGTGATCATGAGCGGCCACGACATCAACCACAGCCTGCATAATGCGCAGCGCGTATGGCTGCTGAAAAACGGCGAACTGGTGCAGCAGGGGAGTGCCAGTGAGGTGCTTCAGCCGGAAATACTGAGCGCAACCTATGGCGTCTCTTTCAGAAGGCTGGCCGTTGAAGGTCACGAAATGCTGACCACATTCCTCTGAGGATATTGCCTGTCAGCCTGTTTTCCAGGTAGAGTAGTCTTCTCTTCTGAAGGATCTCCTTTATGCGCTACTGGCTTCTGCTGATCATTGTTATTCTTGCGGGTTGCAGCAGCCATGCGCCGCCGCCAAATGGACGCCTTTCCGATTCTATTACCGTGATTGCCCAACTTAATGAACAGCTCAGCCAGTGGCGTGGCACACCTTACCGCTACGGGGGCATGAGCCGGGGTGGGATTGACTGTTCCGGCTTCGTTTATATGACCTTCCGCGACCGCTTCGATTTGCAACTGCCCAGAACCACGGTGGCGCAGACCGATATCGGTACCCGCATCAGCAAGGATGATCTGTTACCTGGCGACCTGGTTTTCTTCAAAACCGGAGGGGGAGATAATGGGCTGCACGTGGGTATCTACGATACCGATAACCAGTTTATTCATGCTTCTACCAGCCAGGGGGTTATTCGCTCATCTTTAAATAACATTTACTGGAAAAAAGTTTTCTGGCAGGCAAGACGCATTTAATTTCGACTTATTTATAGTCTGCTAAGCATTTGGGAAAATGCTCATTTATTCGGCATTTGATTTATGGGATGATAATAAGCAATAACCACGTTTCTCCTGCATAATTGAACCAATTGCCCTTAAGGGTGTTTCCGGAAACAACCTTATGTCAGATTTTTGTAAAGGGTGATTAAAGTAAATGTATGAATGGCTCTGAATCGCTAGTTTGTGATTTAATCGTTAAGCATCTTTCATGTGGGAGTTGTGGTAGCTTAGCGTTTTAGTCAGGGTTTTTCGCCCTGTTTCTGCATTCTGACGACAATTGAAATTTATAATGGCACTGATTGGGCCATGACAATGTCGATTCAGGCTGCGCGAATTGCCACTTCATCACGGCTGAAATAAAAATGAAAATCCATCTGGAAGCGGATTATAAGAGTTACACAGCATTCTACCCGGTCTACAGCTTCGACGGTCAATTGATCTCGGTCGAGCTGCTGACACATTTCTCGCACAGTACCGCAAACGTGGCGATCCCTCAGCATATTCTGCTGCCCCAGCTTACTACCGATCAGCGAATCACCCTGTTGCAAACGCAAATCAACAGCATTGAAAAACACCATGACTTCTTTCGTCAGCAGGGCGTTAAAGTTGCCCTGAAAATAGACGATATCCTTGCGAAAGCGATCCTGGAAAGTGAATTTCTGGCCCGTAAACTGGATGCGCTGGAATGGCTGGAACTGGAAATTAACGAAAGTTTCCCTGACCTGAAATTGGGAAAAGACAATCCCAGCCTGATGGCTCTGAGTCAGCGCTTCGACTTAAGTCTGGAAAATTACGGTGCCGGTAAGGCGCCTTCAAAAGCCGTATATGACGATCTGTTTTCCAGGATCAAACTGGACAAAGGCTTTATTCAACATAATATCAATCGCCTCTCCTTCAGGCCATTCATTAGTACAGTTCTGGATCACATTAAACCTCATTGCCAGCAGGTTATCGTGCAGGGAATTGATGATTTACCCGGGCTGGAAAAAATCAGCCATTACGATTTTGACGGTATTCAGAGTTCTCTTTTCTCTCCGGTGGGAGAAGATGCGCTTTCATCTTTGATTGATCCCCCTAAAGAGTTGGTAGGCGACCCGCACTAATACCCCCTTAATGAGTCCGTGTTTACCTCCTCTCAGGAGGTTTACACTGGGCGTCATGCCAGAGCACGGTAACCACGATGGTCGCGGCAAACGTAAGGGGAAGTCATGCAATTCAACAATACCTGGTATCAGGAACTGACGGGTTTCTATACGGCGTTGCAGCCAACGCCGCTAAAAAATCCGCGCCTGCTGTTCCACAGTCCGGCTCTGGCACAGGATCTTGGGCTGGATCAGAGTTGGTTCTCGGAACAAAAGACCGCGCTCTGGAGTGGACAGGCGCTGCTGCCTGGCATGCAGCCTCTGGCGCAGGTCTATAGCGGGCATCAGTTTGGCGTCTGGGCGGGGCAATTAGGTGACGGGCGGGGTCTGTTGCTGGGTGAGCAGCAGTTGGACGATGGTCGCAAAATGGACTGGCATCTGAAAGGGGCTGGTCTGACACCTTATTCCCGCATGGGAGATGGCCGGGCAGTACTGCGCTCCACCCTGCGTGAGTTTCTGGCCTCTGAGGCGATGCATGCCCTTGGCGTGCCGACGTCTCGTGCGCTGACGGTGGTGACCAGCGATGAGCCGGTCTACCGTGAAACTTCCGAACGTGGTGCAATGTTGCTGCGCGTGGCGGAAAGCCATGTCAGATTTGGTCATTTTGAGCATTTTTTCTATGCCGGACAGCCTGAGAAAGTGCGTGAGCTTGCTGACTATGTGATCCGCCACCACTGGCCGCAATGGCAGGAAGAGGCCGATCGTTATCTGCTGTGGTTCAGTGATGTGGTCAGGCGAACGGCACGGCTGATTGCTCACTGGCAGAGCGTGGGTTTCGCCCATGGGGTGATGAATACCGATAATATGTCGATTCTGGGCCTGACGCTGGACTACGGACCTTACGGATTCCTGGATGATTATCAACCGGGCTTTATCTGCAACCATTCTGACTATCAGGGGCGTTACAGTTTTGATAATCAGCCGGTGGTGGGGCTGTGGAACCTGAATCGCCTGGCGCATTCGCTGTCGGGGTTACTGGATATCGCACAGCTGAAGCAGGCGCTGGCAGAGTACGAACCAGAGCTGATGCGCAGCTGGGGCGAGCAGATGAGGGCCAGGCTGGGGCTGAAGACCCAGGATCGTGACGACAACGATATTCTGACCGGGCTGTTAGCGCTGATGACCAAAGAGAGCAGCGATTACACTCTGACGTTCCGAAAACTGAGCGAGACGGAGCAGCAGCAGTTGAAGTCGCCGTTGCGGGACGAATTTATCGATCGTGAGGCGTTTGACAGCTGGTACAACATTTACCGGCAGCGGTTGATTAAGGAAGATCGCAGCGATGAAGATCGCCAGCAGGAGATGAAACAGGCTAACCCGGCGATAGTCTTGCGAAATTATCTGGCGCAGCAGGCGATTGAGCTGGCGGAAAAGGATGATATCAGCATGTTAACGCGGCTGCATCAGGCGCTGAGCAAACCATTCGACGATGCGCCGGAATTTGCTGATTTGATGCGGCGGCCACCGGACTGGGGCAAGAAGCTGGAAGTGAGTTGTTCGAGCTGAGCAAATTTGGGGGCTGAGTCAGGTCGCTGAAATGTCCGGTGATAGCTGGAAGGGTTATCCGGAGTAATGTAGCTGCCATGTTCTGTGTCAGCAGGAGGGGTTATCCGGAACACGGACATGCCGTGAAATCATCCCTGATGGCTTGAGTCGCGCGTCCCTGCGCGACACAGTCCGCTTATCCGGATAACCCCTCCTGCCAATAGCTACAGAGTAGCTGTTTTGATAACCCCTCCTGCCTGTAGCTACAGAGTGGCTGTTTTGGATAACCTCATCAGCCAGCAGCAAATGAGTGGCTGTGTTGGAAAACCTCTCCGGGCAGCGGCCACGGAATGGCTGTGACAGGAAGCTTCTTCTGCCAACAACCGCAGTGTTGATGAGTAAGAGGGGGGCTTTTAAACTGGATTTTTTAACTCACCAACAACGCGGAAATTTGTGGGGGGCGGTGAGGGGGAACTCAGCCGGGTGTTTGCGGCATGGACGCCGCAATCAAGCCCCCACGGACGGGTTCACGGCGTCCCGGATGAGTTCCCCCTCACCGACGTCGATCACAGAGGCCGGTTTTGGCTTCACCAGCATCGATCATCAGAACAGGTTTTGACCTTACAGGCACCAATTACCGGGGCCGGTTTTGATCTTTTAAGAACTCACCAGCTCCGATCGCCCCTCAGAAACGTGAATCAACAGCCTCAGCCAGCAGCGCCAGCACCTCCTCGCTGTCTTCCCAGCCCAGGCACGGATCGGTAATCGACTGGCCGTAAACCAGCGGCTTACCCGCTTCAACTTTCTGCGTGCCTTCCTGCAGGAAACTCTCAACCATCACGCCCGCAATCGCCCTCGACCCGTCACGGATCTGCTGTGCAACAGATTCCGCCACGTTTTTCTGGCGGCGATGTTGTTTCAGGCAGTTCCCGTGGCTGAAGTCGATCACCAGCTGTTCCGGCAATCTACACTGGCGCAGGCTCTCTGCGGCAGCCGCGATATCTTCCGGATGATAGTTAGGCTGCTTGCCGCCGCGCATAATCACATGGCCGGAAGGGTTACCGCTGGTCTGGTAAATAGTCATCTGACCATGCTTATCCGGCGATAAGAACATATGGCTGGCACGGGAAGCGCGGATCGCATCAACAGCGATCTGAATATTGCCATCCGTACCGTTCTTAAAGCCTACCGGGCAGGAGAGAGCTGACGCCATTTCCCGGTGGATCTGACTCTCCGTCGTGCGGGCACCAATTGCGCCCCAGCTGATAAGATCGGCAATAAATTGACCCACCACCATGTCCAGGAACTCGGTGGCCGTTGGCATCCCCAGCGCATTAATATCGAGTAACAGCTTACGGGCGATCTCCAGTCCATTATTGACGCGGAAACTGCCGTCAAGATCGGGATCGGAAATCAGGCCTTTCCAGCCGACCACGGTGCGTGGTTTTTCGAAGTAGGTCCGCATGACGATTTCAAGGCGCGACTGATATTTTTCACGCAGCCCATTCAGCCTGGCAGCATACTCCACTGCGGCTTTGGGATCGTGCAGCGAGCAGGGACCAATCACCACCAGCAGGCGGCGATCTTCACCAGAAAGAATACGGGCAATCCGTTTGCGGGAGTCGGTGACGCTGGCTGCAATGGCCGGGGTGATCGGGTGCCGCTTCGCCAGCTCATCAGGCGTAATCAGGCTCTCGATGCGCGCGGTCCGCAGTTCATCTGTTTTGTTCATAACCATCTCTGAAATTTTTTTCTTCGCAGCGGCAGGAGTACCGGGAAGTGATGGGGATCACAATAAACCAAACAGCGGTGATTTCAACCCGAAACGCCCGCAATTCGGGCGCAACGGGATAAATATCACTCTTTCTGCAGAACGATCAATAAATGCACTGGCTCAGCGTCAGTACATTCTGCGGGTCAGCCCCATGATATCGAGGATTTTAGTGGCAATCTCTTCCACCGAGTAATTGGTGCTGTTCAGATAGCGGATTTGATTGGTGCGGAACAGCGCTTCCACTTCGCCCACCTCCAGACGACACTGGCGCATTGAAGCGTAGCGGGTGTTCTCTGCACGTTCCTGGCGGATCGCGGCCAGCCGTTCCGGATCGATGGTCAGGCCAAACAATTTATTCTGAAAGGGCTTCAGTGCGGGCGGCAGTTTCAGGTTATCCATATCGTCAGCAATAAAAGGATAGTTTGCGGCACGGATACCGAACTGCATTGCCAGATAGAGGCTGGTGGGCGTTTTACCGCAGCGCGAGACGCCCAGTAAAATAACCTGCGACTCTTCCAGCCCGCGTAATGAAATCCCGTCATCATGGGCGAGGGTGTAATCAATCGCCGCGATACGCGCATCATACTTACCGAGGTTGCCCGCCGTCAGCCCGTGCGTCCGGTTTGCCACCGGTGCCGGATCGATCCCCAGCTCCTGCTGCAACGGTGCCACCAGCGACTGCACGATGTCCTGGCAAAACCCGTCGCTTTGCAGAATGATTTCGCGGATCTCCGGCGTGACGATGGAAATGAACACCAGCGGGCGCACGCCGCTCTTCTGATATAAAGCATTGATCTGAGCCTTCACCGCCTGTGCTCGCTGCACGTTCTCAACAAATGGCAGGGTGACGCTGTTAATGCCCACGGGAAACTGCGACAGCACCGCGTGCCCAAGCACTTCAGCAGTGATCGCTGTGCCGTCCGAGATATAAAAAACACTTCGTTCGCTGTTCACGTCCATTTCGTCTCCCAACAGATTGTTCTTAGCAGACTAAATTAATCGGTCACGAGAAAGCAAATAGTGACTTAGTTTAAAATCAAAATAAAAACTTCATAAGTTAATGATATGGACTCTTTATTTTTATAAAATGACGCTATGGGTAAAAAAAGCCGCATTAATGAAATGATGTTTCCTTTTAGTATTCGTAAAAATAGAGCTTAATCTAAAAAGCATTCTGAATACGAATCAAGTTTGGTTGCGCAAACAGATTGCGCTGATAACGTCAGGAGTGTGAGCAGGTTGATGATAGATAAAGAGTTATATCATTCAATTTGTTGCGCAACGTCCTGAAAGCAGGCGGAGTTTTCTTAAAAGTGTTTTTTTTATCTGCTAGAACGATTCAACAGTTTCTTTCCTCCACCGTAATGTGCCAAGCTCAAAAAGTATCACTCTGTCCTCATTACTTAATTAAATCTCAAAAGGATTGCTTCAATGTCCAATAAAGGCGAACTGCCGCTTGTGCTCTGGTATAACCAGCTTGGCATGAACGATGTTGATCGGGTGGGAGGCAAAAATGCCTCTCTGGGTGAAATGATTACTAATTTGTCCTCGCTCGGCGTTTCCGTTCCGAACGGTTTTGCGACGACCTCAGATGCATTCAATCAGTTCCTCGATCAAAGCGGCGTCAATCAGCGTATCTACGACCTGCTTGATAAGACCGATATTGATGATGTTGACGAGCTGGCCAAAGCAGGCAAACAAATCCGCCAGTGGATTGTGGACACTCCCTTCCAGCCGCATCTGGAAGCCGCGATCCGGGAAGCGTATCAGCAGCTTTCCTCCGACGATGCAGAAGCCTCATTTGCCGTGCGCTCCTCCGCCACTGCAGAAGATATGCCTGATGCTTCGTTTGCCGGGCAGCAGGAAACCTTCCTTAACGTGCAGGGTTTTGATGCCGTGCTGATTGCGGTGAAGCACGTTTACGCTTCGCTGTTTAACGACCGTGCAATCTCTTACCGCGTGCATCAGGGTTATGACCATCGTGGCGTGGCACTGTCTGCTGGTGTTCAGCGTATGGTGCGTTCAGATGTGGGCGCGGCGGGCGTGATGTTCACCATCGATACCGAATCTGGTTTCAATCAGGTGGTGTTTATTACCGCGGCTCTGGGACTCGGAGAAATGGTGGTCCAGGGGGCGGTCAACCCGGACGAGTTCTACGTGCACAAACCGACTCTGGCAGCAGGCCGTCCGGCCATTGTTCGCCGCAATATGGGCTCTAAAAAAATCCGCATGGTCTATGCCGATTCGCAGGAGCATGGCGAGCAGGTGAGGATTGAGGACGTGCCGGAAGCCGAACGCGATCGTTTCTGTCTGAGCAGCGAAGAAGTGGAAGCGCTGGCGGCGCAGGCTGTGCAGATCGAAAAACACTACCAGCGTCCGATGGACATTGAGTGGGCGAAAGACGGTCACACCGGCAAGCTGTTTATCGTGCAGGCTCGTCCGGAAACCGTCCGTTCCAACGGCCAGGTGATGGAGCGTTACACATTGCAGGGCAATGGCAAAGTAGTGGTGGAAGGCCGCGCCATTGGCCATCGTATCGGTGCCGGTGAAGTAAAAGTCATCCATGACATTAGCGAAATGAACCGGATCCAGAAAGGCGACGTGCTGGTGACTGACATGACCGACCCGGATTGGGAGCCGATCATGAAGAAAGCTTCAGCAATCGTCACTAATCGCGGCGGTCGTACCTGCCATGCGGCAATCATCGCGCGTGAGCTGGGTATTCCAGCTGTGGTGGGTTGCGGCGATGCCACTGACCGGCTGAAAGATGGCCACAAGGTCACGGTATCCTGCGCGGAAGGCGATACTGGCTATGTCTATGACGATTTACTCGACTTCGAAGTGAAAAGCTCTCAGGTCGATGATTTGCCGTCTCTGCCACTGAAAATAATGATGAATGTGGGTAACCCGGACCGCGCGTTTGATTTCGCCTGCTTACCAAACGAGGGTGTTGGCCTGGCGCGTCTGGAATTTATCATTAACAGAATGATTGGCGTGCATCCTAAAGCGTTGCTTGAGTTTGATCAGCAAACGCCAGAGCTGCAGAAACAGATCCGCACAATGATGAAGGGTTTCGACGATCCGGTCGAGTTCTACATTGCCCGCCTGACCGAAGGGATTGCCACATTGGGGGCTGCCTTCGCGCCGAAGCGGGTGATTGTGCGTCTCTCCGACTTCAAAACCAACGAATACGCTAACCTGGTGGGCGGCGAACGTTACGAGCCGGAAGAAGAGAACCCGATGCTGGGCTTCCGTGGCGCGGGTCGCTACGTGGCTGACAGCTTCCGTGACTGCTTTGCTCTGGAGTGCGCCGCCGTTAAACGTGTGCGTAATGAGATGGGGCTGAACAACGTTGAGATTATGGTGCCGTTCGTCCGCACCGTGGCTCAGGCGAAGGCGGTAGTGGAAGAGCTGGAGCGTCAGGGCCTGAAGCGCGGTGAAAACGGTCTGAAAATCATCATGATGTGTGAGATCCCGTCCAATGCTCTGCTGGCTGAAGAGTTCCTGCAGTACTTCGACGGCTTCTCTATCGGTTCCAACGATATGACGCAGCTGGCGCTGGGTCTGGACCGTGACTCTGGCGTGGTATCCGAACTGTTTGATGAGCGCAACGATGCGGTGAAAGCACTGTTGTCGATGGCGATCAAAGCGGCGAAGAAACAGGGGAAATATGTCGGTATTTGTGGTCAGGGACCGTCGGACCATGAGGACTTTGCCGCGTGGCTGATGGAAGAGGGAATCGACAGCCTGTCACTCAACCCGGACACGGTGGTACAAACCTGGCTGAGCCTGGCAGAAATGCCGAATAAATAGCACAGTTGGCGGTGACATACGCTAAAGGCCAGATTATCTGGCCTTTTTACTTTTCTGCAGGCAAAAAAAAGCCCATCACATGGGATGGGCAAAGACTACACACAGCAATTCTTTACTTTACTCAGGGGAAAAAGGTTGTTTAGAAATCAGCACTTTGATCGTAAACGTAGGATTCATACTATTCAGACGGGGAGACCGAGTCATTAAGAATCCTCTTATTAGTTTAAAATCCATAATCTTTTGTGACAGAAATGTCGTCAGTTAAGCTGCGAAACTGTACTGATGGTAATCAATTCACCATAAGAGAGACTGAAAAGGGCGGAATGAGGGGATTTCTGGTAAAAGTTATTTATCAAAAGTATTTAAAACGTGACGTGAGGTTTTTTTGCAGAAAGGGCGGTCAGGCAGGCTGACCGCGCTGAAAGGATTATTTTAACGGGGTTCCTGATCGAATTCGGCCAGTTCTTCCACCACATCCTGTGGATCTTCTTCCGGTGCCCGAGCCTCATGGACCCAGACAGAGACGAGGCGGTAAGAGACTGCAAGAACCACCGGGCCGATAAACAGGCCTATCATGCCAAAAGCGATCAGACCACCGATAACGCCAGAAAGTATCAGGATCATCGGTAAATCTGCCCCCATGCGGATCAGCATTGGACGCAGCACGTTATCCAGCGTACCCACTACGCAGCTCCATACCAGCAGCACAGTGCCCCAGGTGGTGTCACCGCTCCAGTAGAGCCAGATGATCGCCGGGATCAGTACCACCAGCGGACCAAGCTGAACCAGGCAGGAGAAAATCATCAGCACCGTCAGCACCGTGGCGTAAGGGATGCCGGAGATCGCCAGGCCGATGCCGCCCAGCACGCCCTGCACCAGCGCCGTCACCACCACGCCCAATGCCACCGCGCGAATAGCCTGACCGGCCAGCAGAACCGCCGCATCTCCGCGGCGGGATGCCAGGCGATAGGCAAAATGGCGGATGCCATGACCAACCTGTTCACCGCGCCAGTAAAGCAGCACGCTGAACAGCAGCATCACGCCCAGATGCATCATAAAGCGGCCAAAGTGACCGGCCTGGGCAAACAGGAAGCCGCTGGTGCGCCCGATATAAGGTTGAATACTGGCCATCAGTGCGCTGCCGCCACCCTGCACCATGTTATGCCAGAATGAGGCGAGTTTTTTACCGACCAGTGGAATGCTTCTCAGCCAGTCCAGTTCCGGCAACTGCAGATGCTTTGAAGTGGCCCAGGCCACTACTGGCCCGCTATTTTCAATCAGGCTGTTGACCAGCACTGCGATCGGAATAATAAACAGCAGTAGCAGGATCAATGTCATGGCGACCACCGCCAGCGAGCGTCTTCCCCATAACCAACCCTGAATTTTGATCATCAGCGGCCAGGTGGCTATGACCACCATGCTGGCCCAGGCAAACCCCAGCACGAACGGCTGCACCACCCAGAAACAGGCGACGATCATCAGCGTAGTAAACAGCAGGGAGAAGACGATTTGCGGCAAATCCCATCCTTTGTGCGCATTCTTCATTTATAAACATTAACCTCTGGTAAAAAAACGGGTGGTCCCTCACGGACGCAGGCATTTCTTATGCCTGGCACCCTAAGCATGATGTATTAGACGCATTTTCGACAGAAACGGCACGTTATTCTTTTCACGTGCTTTTTTAAATCGCGGCAGGTCATAAAAAAATGTGATAAAACTTTTGCCAAAGAGCATTCGTTATACACAACATTTTGGTCACCCGATAATGATCCCACAGATTTCCCAGGCGCCGGGCCTCGTTCAACTGGTGCTGAATTTTTTGCAGGCGTTGGAGCAGCAGGGTTTCACCGGCGATACCGCTACCAGCTATGCTGACCGTCTTACGATGTCCACCGACAACAGCATTTACCAGCTTCTCCCGGATGCTGTGCTGTTTCCCCGCTCCACCGCCGATGTCACTCTGATTGCCCGGCTGGCGGGTGAAGAGCGTTTCCGCAGCCTGGTGTTTACGCCACGCGGTGGCGGTACCGGCACCAACGGACAGTCGCTGAATCAGGGCATCGTGGTGGATATGTCCCGCCATATGAACCGCATCCTGGAAATTAACGTTGAGCAGGGTTGGGTGAAAGTTGAAGCTGGCGTGATTAAAGATCAGCTCAACGCTTACCTGAAACCGTTCGGCTATTTCTTCTCTCCTGAGCTGTCTACCAGTAACCGCGCCACGCTGGGCGGGATGATCAACACTGACGCTTCCGGGCAGGGCTCGCTGGTCTATGGCAAAACGTCCGATCACGTGATGGGACTGCGTGCCGTGCTGTTGAGTGGCGAAATTCTGGACACGCACAGTATTCCTGTCACTCTGGCCGAGCAGCTCGCCGCAGAGCAGAACAGCGAAGGGAAAATCTACCGTACCGTGCTGGAGCGCTGCCGTGATCGCCGCCAGCTGATCCTCGATAAATTTCCTAAGCTCAACCGCTTCCTGACCGGTTATGATTTGCGCCACGTGATCAGCGACAACCTGCAGCAGGTCGATTTGACCCGCCTGCTGTGTGGAGCGGAAGGAACCCTGGCCTTTATTACGGAAGCTAAACTGGATATCACGCCGATCCCGAAAGTGCGCCGTCTGGTGAACATCAAATACGATTCGTTTGATTCAGCCCTGCGCAGCGCGCCATTTATGGTCGAAGCGAAGGCGTTGTCGGTGGAAACGGTCGATTCCAAAGTCCTTAATCTGGCGCGCGAAGATATTGTCTGGCACTCGGTCAGCGAACTGATCACCGATGTGCCTGACCGCGATATGCTCGGCCTGAACATTGTCGAGTTCGCCGGGAATGATAAGGCGCTGATCGACGGCCAGCTTGAGTCGCTTTGTGAGCGGCTGGAAGGGCTGATGGCAACCCAGCAAGCAGGGGTAATTGGCTATCAGCTGTGTGATGACCTGGGCGGTATAGAGCGTATCTATGCGATGCGCAAAAAGGCGGTGGGCCTGCTGGGCAATGCCAAGGGTCGCGCCAAGCCCATCCCGTTTGTGGAAGACACCTGCGTGCCGCCTCAGCATCTGGCCGACTATATCGTTGAGTTTCGTGCGCTGCTGGACGGGCATAACCTGAGTTATGGTATGTTTGGCCACGTGGATGCCGGAGTGCTGCACGTGCGTCCCGCGCTGGATATGTGCGATCCGCAGCAGGAGATACTGATGAAGCAGATCTCCGATGAGGTGGTTGAGTTGACCGCCCGCTATGGTGGCTTACTGTGGGGCGAACACGGTAAAGGCTTCCGTGCTGAATACAGTCCGGCTTTCTTCGGCGAAGAGCTGTTTAATGATTTGCGCCGGATTAAAGCCGCTTTCGATCCTGCTAACCGGCTCAACCCGGGGAAAATCTGTGCGCCGTTTGGTGTGGATGACCCGATGATGAAAGTGGATGCGGTCAAGCGCGGTACCTGGGATCGCCAGATCCCGGTCAACGTCAGAACCGACTGGCGCGGGGCGATGGAGTGTAACGGTAACGGCCTGTGCTTTAACTTTGACGTAAAAAGCCCGATGTGCCCGTCGATGAAGATCACCGGCAACCGCATTCATTCACCAAAAGGCCGTGCAACACTGACCCGCGAATGGCTGCGCCTGCTGGCGGAGCAGGGCGTTGATCCGCTTGAGCTGGAAAAGCGCCTGCCTGAAGCGAAGGTCAGCCTGCGCGGTATGATCGAGCGCACGCGCAACAGCTGGTACGCAAAGCGCGGCGAGTATGATTTCTCCCATGAAGTGAAAGAGGCCATGTCAGGCTGCCTGGCCTGTAAAGCCTGCTCCACCCAATGCCCTATCAAAATTGACGTTCCGGGCTTCCGTTCGCGCTTCCTGCAGCTGTATCACACCCGCTATCTGCGCCCGGCCAGTGATTATCTGGTTGCCACCGTGGAAAGCTACGCGCCGCTGATGGCCAAAGCGCCCAAATTCTTTAACTTCTTCCTGCGCCAGCCGTTGGTGCGGGACATGAGTCGACTGCATATCGGCATGGTCGACCTGCCTCTGCTTTCTTCACCAAACCTGAAGCAGCAGCTGGCCGGGCAGCGCGCCATCAGCATCACGCTGGAACAGCTGGAAGCGATGGCTGCCAGCGATCGCCAGCGCCATGTGCTGGTGGTACAGGATCCGTTCACCAGTTATTACGAGGCGCAACTGGTCACCGACTTCGTCTCGCTGATTGAAAAACTGGGTTATCAACCGGTGGTACTGCCGTTCTCACCTAACGGTAAAGCCCAGCATATCAAAGGATTTCTGCAGCGCTTCGCGCGCACGGCGCAGAAAACGGCTGACTTCCTGAACCGCGTGGCAAAACTGGAGCTGCCGCTGGTGGGTGTCGATCCGGCGCTGGTGCTGTGCTACCGCGATGAATATAAGGAAATCCTTGCTGAGAAACGGGGCAATTTCCACGTTCAACTGGTGCACGAATGGCTACAGCAGGCGTTGCCTGCAGCTGAAGCAGCAGCCAGCAGCCAGAGCGGCGAAGCCTGGTACCTGTTCGGACACTGTACCGAGGTCACCGCATTACCGGCTTCCGGTAAACAGTGGGAAGGCATATTCGCCAGATTTGGCGCAAAACTGGAAAATGTGAGCGTGGGCTGCTGCGGAATGGCCGGAACATATGGTCATGAGGCGAAAAATCTGGATAATTCGCTCGGTATCTATGAGCTCTCATGGCACCAGGCGCTGCAGAAACTGCCGCGTCAGCGTTGTCTGGCTACCGGTTACTCCTGCCGCAGTCAGGTGAAGCGCATTGAGGGGAACGGGATGCGTCATCCCCTGCAGGCTTTACTGGAGATTATCTGATGGCTATCTGGAAACGGAACAGCACGCTGGAGCAGATAAATCAGCGCAGCCAGGGTACAATGGTCGCGCATGTTGGCATCGTGTTCACCGCGATGGAGCCGGAGAGTCTTCAGGCCACTATGCCGGTGGATGAACGTACCCGTCAGCCATTTGGTCTGCTGCACGGCGGCGCTTCAGCGGTGCTGGCAGAGACGCTGGGATCGATGGCTGGCTACCTGTGTACCGAAGGGGATGACTACATCGTGGGGCTGGAGATTAATGCCAACCACGTCCGGTCAGCGCGGGAAGGGCAGGTGCGCGGAGTTTGTCGCGCGGTCCATCTGGGGCGTACGCACCAGGTCTGGCAGATCGAGATCTTTGATCAGCATCAGAAGCTCTGCTGTACTTCCCGGTTAACCACGGCGGTGCTGTCAGCGAAGGCAAAAGGCTGACCCTTTAAAACCGCCCTGGCTGGCCTCACATGATCCAGGATGCATGCTTAACAAAATCGCTTTGAAGGACGGCAGCTTTGTCCCACTCGCCATTCATGGCTAACTGATGACACAGCCGGGTCAGCGAGTGGCGGGCCAGTTGCCAGGCCTGCATACGGAACAGCCGATCACGTTCGGCGTTGCCCAACTCCTGCAGCAAACGCTGGTGTAATTTGCCCAGCGCGTGCAGATAACTCTGGTCATCGCCGTTGAGCTGACAGAGTTCGGCCATATCCAGACAGGTATCGTTGAATCTGCGCAGCTGCTCCAGAGTACACTCAGGCCGGTTAAGTTTGGCCTGAGCCATATAGTAATCGACGGTGATATCGCGGACGGAAAATTTGTACTCGTCAATCTTGTGTTGCAGCCAGGCACTCATCGACAGATTCATTCCTGCCCCTATTCGCGTTAATGATAATCATTATCATATTATAACTGGCGTATTATTCAACGCCGCCGCGAAGAAAATTTATCGATTTATGCTGCCTCTTAAATAAATTGGTAATAACGATACGAGGTTGAGGTTGAGAAGTTAAAATATCCATTATTCCCGGTAGCCGCGGAACTGCCGTTATTTACTGGTCACTTTTCAATGTGTTACCATTTCGTTAAATCTCGGCGTGACACAGATCGCTATCCTCTTCAGAGGGTCTAAACTGAATAAAGAGGCCCCAAAAACCACTGTTGGCGCTAATCCCTGCAAAACAAGAGGTTGAAGAGACTTTCATTATCACTAACATAGGGGTATTAGCCCGCAGGGCTATCGACTCGCGAGGTAATGTTATGCCATCAGCAACGACTGCTTCTTTTTCTCCGGACGACTATGTCTGGAAAGGCCTGACGCTCACTGACAGCGCCGCTAAACAAATTACCACCCTGGCCGCCGGCGATCCCGGTGTGCTGGGGCTGAAGCTGGGCGTGAAAACGTCGGGCTGCGCCGGTTTTGGCTATACCATGGATTTGATTAAAGAGCCTGCTGACGATGATTTGGTCTTTACCCACGAGGGCGCATCGCTGTACGTGCCCCTGCAGGCAATGCCGTTCATCGACGGGACGGAAGTGGATTTCGTTCGTGAAGGCCTGAACCAGATTTTCAAATTTAATAATCCTAAAGCTCAACACGCCTGTGGCTGTGGTGAGAGCTTTGGCGTTGAGTAAAATTTATGTCCCGAAACACTGAAACATCGGACGATGTGCAGGTCTGGGAAGGAAACCATCAGAAGTATAAAGAAGGTTTCTTCACCCAACTGCAGACCGAAGAGTTTGAACATGGCATCAGCGAAGACGTCGTACGCGCGATTTCTGCCAAGCGCAACGAGCCTGAGTGGATGCTGGAATTCCGTCTGAAAGCCTATGCTGCATGGCTGGAAATGGAAGAGCCGCACTGGCTGAAGGCCAACTACAAATCACTGAACTACCAGGACTACAGCTACTATTCAGCGCCGTCCTGCGGAAACTGTGACGACAGTTGCGCTTCGGAACCCGGCGCTCAGCAAACGTCTGGTGCTCAGGCCCCAAATTACCTGACTGAAGAAGTGGAAAACGCCTTTAAACAGCTGGGCGTGCCGGTTCGTGAAGGTCAGGAAGTCGCCGTGGATGCTATCTTTGACTCAGTGTCCGTTTCCACCACTTATCGTGGCAAACTGGCAGAGCAGGGGATCATTTTCTGCTCCTTCGGCGAAGCAATACACGATCATCCGGAACTGGTGAAGCAGTATCTGGGCACAGTAGTTCCGGCGAACGACAACTTCTTCGCGGCGCTGAACTCGGCGGTGGCCTCTGACGGCACCTTCGTTTATATCCCGAAAGGCGTGCGTTGCCCGATGGAGCTGTCGACCTATTTCCGTATCAATGCGGCGAAGACCGGCCAGTTCGAACGTACCATCCTGATCGCCGATGAAGGCAGCTACGTCAGCTACATCGAAGGGTGCTCCGCGCCGGTTCGTGACAGCTATCAGCTCCATGCTGCGGTGGTGGAAGTTATCATCCACAAAGACGCTGAAGTAAAATATTCCACCGTGCAGAACTGGTTCTCCGGCGGCGAATCCGAAGGCGGCATCCTCAACTTCGTGACCAAGCGTGCGCTGTGCGAAGGTGAGAACAGCAAAATGTCCTGGACGCAGTCTGAAACCGGCTCGGCGATCACCTGGAAATACCCAAGTGTGATCCTGCGCGGCGACAACTCCATTGGTGAATTCTTCTCCGTGGCGCTGACCAGTGGTCATCAGCAGGCTGATACCGGCACCAAGATGATCCACATTGGCAAAAACACTAAATCCACCATCATCTCCAAAGGGATCTCGGCCGGTAAAAGCCAGAATACCTATCGTGGGCTGGTGAAGATTATGCCAACCGCCACCAATGCCCGTAACTTCACCCAGTGTGACTCGATGCTGATTGGTGCCGAGTGCGGTGCGCACACTTTCCCGTATGTGGAAGCGCGCAACAACACCGCGCAACTGGAGCACGAAGCCACCACCTCGCGAATCGGCGAAGATCAGTTGTTCTACTGCCTGCAGCGTGGGATCAGTGAAGATGACGCGATTTCAATGATTGTGAACGGCTTCTGTAAAGACGTCTTCTCCGAGCTGCCGCTGGAGTTTGCGGTTGAAGCTCAGAAATTGCTGGCGATCAGCCTCGAACACAGCGTGGGTTAATCCCCGATTACGATCATTGCGACATGCCGCAGAGTATTGTTCAGGAAACACTATGTTAAGTATCAGAGATTTACAGGTAAGTATCGAAGATAAAGAGATCCTGCGCGGGCTGGATCTTGAGGTCAAACCAGGTGAAGTTCATGCCATTATGGGACCGAATGGCTCCGGAAAAAGTACCCTGTCTGCCACGCTGGCAGGCCGTGAAGAGTACGAGATCACCGGTGGTTCGGTAAGCTTTAAAGGCAAGGACCTGCTGGAACTGTCGCCGGAAGATCGCGCCGGTGAAGGGATCTTTATGGCCTTCCAGTACCCGGTTGAAATTCCGGGCGTCAGCAATCAGTTCTTCCTGCAGACAGCAGTGAACTCTGTGCGTAAGTACCGTGAGCAGGAAGCACTGGATCGTTTCGACTTCCAGGACTTTATCGAAGATAAAATTCACCTGCTGAAGATGCCTGAAGATCTGCTGACCCGTTCGGTCAACGTGGGTTTCTCCGGCGGTGAGAAAAAGCGTAACGACATCCTGCAGATGGCGGCGCTGGAGCCTGAACTCTGCATTCTCGATGAAACTGACTCCGGTCTGGACATCGATGCGCTGAAAATCGTGGCTAACGGCGTCAACACGCTGCGCGATGGCAAACGCTCATTCATTATCGTCACGCACTACCAGCGTATTCTGGACTACATCAAGCCAGACTTCGTCCACGTGTTATATCAGGGCAAAATCGTGAAGTCCGGCGACTTTACGCTGGTGAAACAACTGGAGGAGCAAGGCTATGGCTGGCTTACCGACCAGGAGTAACGATAACGCGCTGCAGCAGTGGCATCATCTGTTTGAAAGCCACGGTGAGCACCGCTCACTGCAGGCGCAGCAGCACTGGCAGCAGGTTCTGCGTCTGGGTCTGCCGACCCGCAAGCACGAGAACTGGAAATATACCCCGCTGGAAAGGCTGTTGGCACATAACTTCGTGCTGCCAACCGCTCCGGGCCTGACGTCTGCTGACGTTGCTGCCATGGCGCTGGATGTTGATGCGGTGAAAATGGTATTCGTCGATGGCCGCTTCAATGCGGAACTGAGCAACAAAGCCTTTGATCTGTTTGATGTTCAGGTGTCCCAGGCGGCGGAGCGCCGTGAGCTGAGTGCACCGGTCCAGCCGGAAGTCTTTCTGCATCTGACCGAAAGCCTGGCAGAAGAGGTGACCACCATTCATCTGCCGCGCGGTAAGTCAGCCGCCCGTGCGCTCTACATGCTGCATATCAGCAGCGGCAGCGCGCAGGAGGAGATGAACACCTCTCATTATCGCCACCATCTGCAGCTGGACGACGGCGCAGAAGCTACGGTAATTGAACATTATGTCAGCCTGAACGAAGCCACGCATTTCACCGGCGCGCGCTTTACCGTCAGCGTGGGTAACAACGCTCAGCTGACGCATTACAATCTGGCCTTCGAGCACAGCAGCAGCTACCACTTCTCACACAACGATATGGTAATTGGACGTGATGCTCGTGTGCAGAGCCACAACTTCCTGCTGGGCAGCGGCCTGGCCCGCCATAACACCAGCGTGCAGCTGAATGGTGAAGGTTCTGAGCTGGGTATCAACAGCCTGATGCTGCCAGTGGAAAAAGAAGTTTGTGACAGCCGGACCTATCTGGAGCACAACAAGGGCCACTGCCTGAGCCGCCAGATGCATAAAACCATCGTGCGTGATAAAGCCCGCGCGGTGTTTAACGGTCATATTAAAGTAGCCAGGTACGCGCTGAAAACTGATGGGCAGATGACCAACAACAACCTGCTGTTGGGACGCCTGGCGGAAGTGGACACCAAACCACAGCTGGAAATCTACGCCGACGACGTGAAGTGCAGCCACGGTGCGACCATTGGCCGTATCGATGACAAGCAGATGTTCTATCTGCGCGCCCGCGGTATCAGCGAAGAGTCTGCTCAGCGCATGATTATCTTTGCCTTTGCCGCCGAACTGACCGAAGCGATCACGGATGAAGTGCTGAAGGAAGCGGTGATGCAGCGTATCGCTCAGCGTTTTCCCGGAGGCATTAAATGAGTTTTGACCTGACGCGCGTCAGGGCTGATTTCCCGGTTCTTGCGCGAGAAGTAAATGGCCAGACGCTGGCCTATCTCGACAGCGCGGCCAGCGCCCAGAAGCCGCAGGTAGTGATCGATGCGGAGAGCCATTTTTATCAGCATGGCTACGCGGCGGTGCACCGGGGTATTCATACCCTGAGTGCTGAAGCGACGACGGAAATGGAAAACGTGCGTGAGCAGGCCGCGCGTTTCCTTAACGCGGCTTCACCGGAAGAGATTGTCTTCGTTAAAGGCACCACTGAGGCGATCAACCTGGTCGCCAGCAGCTGGGGTGGCAGCCAGTTGCAGCCGGGCGACAATATCCTGATCACGGCGATGGAGCACCATGCCAACATCGTGCCGTGGCAGATGGTTGCCCAGCGCACAGGCGCCGAAGTGCGGTTTATCCCGCTAACGGAAACCGGTGAGCTGGATCTCTCTGCACTGCCTTCGCTTATCGACAGCCGCACCCGTATGCTGGCGGTGACTCAGGTTTCCAACGTGTTGGGCACGGTGAACCCGGTGAAAGAGCTGGTGGCGCGGGCTAAGGCCGCTGGGGTAGCTACGCTGATCGATGGTGCTCAGGCTGTAATGCACGGGAAGATCGATGTGCAGGATATCGGTTGTGATTTTTACGTGTTCTCCGGGCATAAGATTTACGGTCCTTCCGGGATCGGCATCCTGTATGGCCGCAAAGCCATGCTCGATCAGATGCCACCGTGGGAAGGCGGTGGTTCGATGATTGCCACTGTGTCGCTGACGGAAGGCACTACCTATGCTGCAGCGCCGTGGCGCTTTGAAGCGGGTTCGCCCAATACCGGTGGCATTATTGGTCTGGGTGCGGCGCTGAGCTATGTCAGCGAGATTGGGCTGGAGGCGATCCACCAGCGTGAACAGGCGCTGATGCGTTACGCCATGGATAAACTCTCCTCCGTGCCGGACCTGAAGATCTATGGTCCTCAGGAACGGGCAGGGGTGATAGCCTTCAACCTCGGCCAGCATCATGCTTATGATGTCGGCAGTTTCCTCGACCAGTACGGGATTGCCATTCGTACCGGCCATCACTGCGCAATGCCGCTGATGCACCATTACGGCGTCCCGGCCATGTGCCGTGCCTCCTTTGTTCTGTATAATAGCGAAGAAGAGGCCGATCGCCTGGCGGCTGGCCTGACACGTATACACCGCCTGCTGGGGTAAACCCGGCAGCAAGGGAGGAAGAATGGCAACCCTGCCAGACAAAGAAAAACTGGTGCGCAACTTTACACGTTGCGTTAACTGGGAAGAGAAGTATCTGTATGTGATTGAACTGGGCGCGCTGCTGCCAGAATTGTCCGAATCATTACATCAGCCGGAAAACACCATTTCAGGCTGCCAGAGCCAGGTGTGGATCCTGATGGAGACCGATGACAATGGCCGTGTGGTTCTGCGTGGTGACAGCGATGCCGCTATCGTTAAGGGCCTGATTGCTGTAGTGTTTATTCTGTATCAGCAGATGACTCCGGCAGAAATTCTGGCCTTTGATGTCCGTCCGTGGTTTGCCCAGCTGGCCCTGACCCAACACCTGACGCCGTCCCGTTCTCAGGGGCTGGAAGCGATGATCCGTGCCATCCGTCACAAAGCACAGGCCCTTTCCGCGGGCTGACTTGCTACACTTCTCGACAGGCTTCCCGCCTCGCTGGTGGGAAGTTTTCTTATCCTGACACGAGAAATAAGCATGAAACCATTGTCCCAATTTGCCTCTCTGATACTGATTACCCTCTCTTTTGCGCACACTGCCCGCGCTACAGAATATCCTCTGCCGCCAGACAACGGCCGCCTGATTGGTGAGAACAGTACTTATACTGTGCCCAATGATGGCCGGTCGCTGGAAAAGGTGGCGGCGGAATACAAGATCGGGCTGCTGGGCATGCTGGAAGCGAATCCCGGTACCGATCCGTGGCTGCCAAAAGAGGGTTCGCAACTGACCATCCCCACCCAGATGCTGCTGCCGGATACCAAAAGAGAGGGGATTGTGGTGAACGTGGCAGAGCTGCGTCTCTATTACTATCCGAAAGGCGAGAACAAAGTGATCGTCTACCCGATAGGTATTGGCCAGCTCGGCGCGAATACGCCAGCGATGGTCACCAGCATCAGCCAGAAAATCCCTAATCCGACCTGGACACCCACGCCTAATATTCGCAAGCGCTATGCTGCGGAAGGGAAAAAGCTGCCGGTAACCGTGCCTGCCGGACCGGACAATCCTATGGGGCTTTATGCGATGCGCCTGGCTTACGGCCAGGGACACTATCTGATCCATGGCACGAATGCTGATTTCGGTATCGGAATGCGCGTCAGCTCCGGCTGTATTCGCCTGCGGCCTGATGACATAGAGGCGCTGTTTAGCAGCGTACCGAAGGGCACCCGCGTGCAGATTATCAACCAGCCAGTCAAATATGCCGTGGAGCCGGATGGGAAACGCTACATGGAGGTGCACCAGCCGCTCTCACACAACGATAAAGACGATCCGCAGACCATGCCAATAGCTTTGACTGCCCACGCTAAAAAGTTCGTTAAAAGCGACGACAGCGACACTGCGGTTATAAAGGAAGCAATTGCACGCCGTTCGGGCATGCCGGTGCTGGTGAATTCGGGTGAGAAGATCGATGACAGTCAGGGGATGCCTGCCATCCTGCAGTGATAGATTCAGGACAAAAAAATGGCGCACAGTGTGCGCCATTTTTATTACCAGAACTCTTACTTACGGTAAGAGTGAGCCTGGTTGTCCAGACGCTGGTTAGCACGAGCTGCGTCATCTTTAGCAGCCTGAACGTCAGAACGGATTGCGTTCACGTCGTTGCTCAGCTGATCAACTTTCGCGTTCAGAGTCTGAACGTCGGTAGACAGCTGGTCGATTTTAGCGTTGCTTGAGCAACCAGCCAGCAGAGTTGAACCCAGGATTACCGCGCCCAGTACCAGTTTAGTACGATTCATTATTTATACCCTCTAGATTGAGTTAATCTCCATGTAGCGTTACAAGTATTACACAAAGTTTTTTCTAATGAGAATAAATTTTTAGTGAGAACGTGCTTAAATTTGATCGTTCGCTCAAAGAAGCACCGTCTTTCCAGATTGGTGTAAAAAATTTAGCGAAAACAGGCGACTTTAATCGGAACCACCCACACTTATTGCCGAGTTGAATAGTTTATTTCGATTGGAAGTTTTAAGAAAAGTCTTTATAGAAGTTGTAAAAAAAGCGCCACTCAGGGCGCTTTATCAATGCGAGGCGTAATCTTCGATTACAGCACGTGCACAGAGGCAGTATTCGTGGTTCCACTTGGTACAAGCGCACCAGAAACCATCACCACCACGTCGCCACGCTGACCGTAGCCGCTGGCAACCGCTGCTTCCTTTCCAATACGGTAGAAATCATCGGTAGAGGCAATCTCTTTCACCACTGAAGTGATGATGCCTTTGCTGAGGATCAACTGACGGGCAGTCTGCTCGTTAGTGGTCAGTGCCAGAATCGTCGCGTTAGGGAAGTACTTACGCACGGATTTCGCTGACTTGCCGCCTTCGGTCGCGACAACAATCAGTGGCGCTTCCAGATTCTCGGCAGTTTCAACAGCGCCACGGCATACTGCTTCGGTAATGCGCATTTTGCGATTGTCATGCTGAGAATCAATGCGGCTCTTCATCACGCGATCGGTACGTTCGCAGATGGTGGCCATGATGGTCACAGACTCCAGCGGATATTTCCCTTTTGCACTTTCACCGGACAGCATAACTGCATCGGTACCGTCGAGGATGGCGTTAGCTACGTCGCCAGCTTCAGCGCGGGTAGGGCGCGGGTTCTTGATCATGGAATCGAGCATCTGGGTGGCGGTGATCACCACTTTACGTGCACGGTTACATTTTTTGATCATCATCTTCTGGGCGAAGATCACTTCCTCAACCGGAATTTCCACGCCGAGGTCACCACGAGCCACCATGATGCCGTCAGAAGCGTCTAGGATTTCGTCGAAGTTGTTCAGGCCTTCCTGGTTCTCAATTTTGGAGATGATCTGGATATGCTCACCGCCGTGCTGCTTCAGGTGCTCGCGAATTTCCAGCACGTCAGAACGCTTACGGATAAAGGAAGCGGCAACAAAGTCCACACCCTGCTCGCAACCGAAGATCAGATCGCGTTTGTCTTTCTCTGCCAGCGCAGGCAGCTGGATTGAAACGCCCGGCAGGTTAACGCCTTTGTTTTCGCCCAGGTCGCCGTTGTTCAGCACTTTACAGACCACGGTGTTTTCGGTGACTTCAGTGACTTCCATCCCGATCAGACCATCGTCCACCAGCACGGTGTTACCGATTTTCAGGTCAGAAGCAAAACCAGGGTAGGTTACCGCCACGCGCTCGGTGTTGCCGATCACTGACTGGTCAGTGGTGAAGGTGAAGGTCTGGCCAGCTTTAAGTGCAGCATCAGCACCGCCTTCCAGCTTCATGGTACGGATTTCAGGACCTTTGGTGTCCAGCAGAATCGCGGCCTGGTGACCGGTTTTACTCATCACCGCGCGCAGGTTCGAAATACGTTTACCGTGCTCTTCGTAATCCCCGTGTGAGAAGTTAAGACGCATGACGTTCATGCCCGCGTCCAGCAGATTGGTCAGCATTTCTTCCGATTCGGTTTTTGGACCGATAGTACAAACAATCTTGGTCTTTTTCATGACGAGTTATCTGTTAAGTTGTGATGGATGAGAGAAGCGTGAATCCGGGGCCTGGTGTTTCGCGCCGGTGAAGAATTTTTGCCTGAATGGCGAACTGCGATACAGAATAAAGAATAGGTGACAGTAGAAAAGCGTGCAGAGGAAGTTGTAACGCGGTTTCAACGCGAGCGCAAAATTCAGTTGCGCAACAAGTTATCGTTTTTGCTAAAGGGTCAACCATACGCTGAAACCATTCAAGTGAAACAACGTTCCGTATTATAGTCTCTAAGTGCGCGAAAACCAATTAAAAAGCTCAGCGGAAGCCGAAAGGTTGCGTCAGATCAGGTTGTTGCGCAAAATAAAATCTGAGAAGCCACTCACACTACTGCCTCTTGCCACCTCTAAATCCCTCTGTTGCTGATCTGCATCAAAGTTTTGCCTCCTGGGCTGGTATTGACTTAATTCGAATTGATAATCATTATCAAGTAATAAATTATCTGGATCAGTCAGAAACTCAGGGCAGAAAAATGACAGGGAAATGGAAAGTTTCGCGCTATTTCGCAGTAACGCTGTGTGGATTAAGTGTTTCTTTGCTTTCAACCACGACCGGGGCAGAGACGGTGGAAGAAACCGTGGCAGTGCGGGGTGCTGAAAAATCGGAAAAACAGACTGTAAAGGATGATGAGAATGACACGCTTATCGTCACGGCAATGGAGCAGGTGAGGCAGGCTCCTGGTGTTTCAGTGATCACCGCAGAAGATATCAGGAAGCATCCACCAGCAAACGATCTGGCGGAACTAATACGAACTATGCCTGGAGTGAATCTCACCGGAAACTCTAACAGTGGTTCCAGAGGCAATAACCGTCAGATCGATCTGCGGGGAATGGGGCCGGAAAATACGTTGATTCTGGTCGATGGTAAGCCAATATCGAGCCGCTCTGCCGTTCGCTACGGCTGGCGTGGAGAACGGGATACCCGTGGAGACACCAATTGGGTACCCGCTGAGATGATCGAGCGAATTGAAGTATTGCGCGGTCCTGCGGCGGCACTCTACGGGAATGGTGCTGCAGGCGGCGTGATAAATATTATTACCAGACAACCCTCAGATGAACTGCACGGCAGCCTGAATGCTTACATGAACTTCCCCGAGCATAAGTCCGAAGGCGCGACAAAACGAACAGATTTCAGCCTGATGGGCGGGCTGACGGATAATCTGAGTTTTCGTCTGTATGGCAATATCAATAAAACGCAGGCGGATGCAGTGGATATTAATGCAGGGCATCAGCTCAGCCCACTGGCCACCAATATTCCTGCCGGGCGGGAAGGTGTGCGCAACAAAGACATTAACAGCCTGCTGCGTTGGACATTTATGCCCCATCAGACGCTGGAGTTGGAGGCGGGGTTCAGTCGTCAGGGCAATATCTATGCCGGTGATACGGAAAACAATAACAGTAGCATTGATTCTATTTCTAAATATGGTCAGGAAACCAACCGGATGTATCGGCAGAACTATACGCTGACGCATCGGGGATATTGGGAGAGCGGGCTCAATGTTTTATCCTGGCTGCAATATGAAAACACCCATAATACACGTATCTCTGAAGCCCTGGCTGGTGGGCCTGCTGGCCGTCCACAGGGCGATAATTTTACCACCATCAAGCTCGATGCTTTCACCGGGCATAGCGAAATTAATATTCCCTTCAACGTTGGGTTTGATCAGACCGCTACCCTGGGGATGGAGTGGTCTGGTCAGAAAATGACGGATACTTCCTCTACAAAACAAAGCCAGCAGGGCGGAGTGATCCCGGGATATCCCACTGGTCAGCGAAGTGAGAGTATGTCGGCTCAAATTGCCTCTGTTTTCGCCGAGGATAATGTCGAAGTCACCAGCAGTATGATGGTCACCCCCGGGTTACGGTTCAATCATCACAGCCAGGCAGGGAATAACTGGAGTCCCTCACTCAATGTTTCGCAAGAGATGGGTGACGACTTCACCCTGAAGCTGGGGATCGCCCGGGCTTATAAAGCCCCAAACCTTTATCAGTTGAATCCGGATTATCTTCTCTACAGCCGGGGAAATGGCTGCAGCGTGGCGGGAACGAATGGCTGTTATCTGATGGGGAACAAAAATTTAAAAGCGGAAACCAGCATCAATAAAGAGATCGGTGTTGAGTTTCACCGTGATGATTTTCAGGCGGGTGTAACCTGGTTTCGCAATGATTACCGCAATAAAATTGAATCCGGTACGCATGCCGTAGGGTCAACTTCCACGCTTAACTCAAAGATCCTTCAATGGGAAAACGTGGATAAATCACTGGTAGAGGGACTGGAAGGGACACTGAATTTTCCCGTTAGCGATAAAATCAAATGGAACAATAACCTCACCTGGATGCTGAAGTCTGAAAATAAAACGTCCGGAGACTATTTATCCATTACGCCTCAGTTCACGTTGAACTCTTCAGTCAGCTTGCAGGCGACAGAAGACCTTTCATTACAGGCTGAGATGGCCTGGTACGGCCGCCAGAAGCCAAAAAAATATAATTATAAGGGTGAACCCACTTCGGGTGTGGACAGACATGAAGTTTCGCCTTATGCGGTGATAGGGCTGAGCGGAACCTACGACATCAATAAATATGCCAGCATGACCGTTGGGGTGGATAACCTCTTTGATAAAAGACAGTTCAGAGCGGGTAGCGCCCAATCGGTATCGAATACGTCAGGGGGCGTGACCAGCACGGTATATGGCGCAGGCGCTGCGACCTATAACGAGCCAGGCAGAACTTATTATGTCAGCCTGAATACCCATTTCTGAAGAGACAGTTCGGTTTATTTCTCCGCCAATCACCAGGCAACCTTTTGTAATCGATAACGATAAGGAGTCAGTACATGGCGTTAAGTCATAACAGGAAGTTGCCGCTTACCGAAGGGCAAAAAGAAATCTGGATCGCGCAGCAGGTCATTGAATTCAGCCCTCGATATAACACGGCGGAGTGCGTCAGGATCAAAGGGGAAATCTCTACGGACTGCTTTGAAAAAGCTGTGAACCAGGTCATGAAGCAGATTGAAGCGCTTAATTGTCAGTACGAATTACAGAACGGTGAACTGCTGCAAATACTGTCTGACAGGGACGGGATCAATTATGAATTTCTGGACTTCACTGAGGATAAAAACCCTGAACACAGCCTTCAGCGCTGGATAAAACATGACATCAAACAGCCCGTTAATTTGCAAAAAGGAGCGTTATACTGCGTAGCCTTAATTCAGCTGGCTACTCAGGAATATTGCTGGTATCAGCGTACACATCATATCGCGCTGGATGGATACGGTGTGGCCATGGTACTGCGTGAGATTTCCATGACCTATTCCCTGATGATGCAAGGTAAAAATAGCGCGGTGCCTGCGTTTACCGGGCTGGACTATCTGGTTAAAAAAGAGCAGAAGTACAAAGAATCTCCCCAATTTAAGCAGGACGAGCGTTTCTGGCAGGATTATTGTCAACAGCTGGATTCGCCGCCTCGCCTCAGTCCTGTTTGTGGTGAAGTGAGTGATACCGTGAACCGCAACGTAGCGATCCTCCCTGCCGGACAATTTGTCAGAATGAAAGTGCTGGCAGAAGAGGCGGGGGTTTGCTGGGTTGACGTCTGGCTGGCGGTTTTTGCCAGTTATCTGTCATGGAAAACGCAGAAGAGCGGCATTGTGCTGGGACTGCCTTTCATGAATCGTAACGAAGGCGCGTTATTTAAATTACCGGGGATGATGGTCAACATCCTGCCATTAAGTCTGCCCGTTTTGCCTGATGATGACCTTTTATCGCTGGCGCGGAAAGCTCGTCAGGAAATTGATAAAATCAAGCCGCACAGTCAGTTTCGCGGCATGCAGCTGCTGCGTCTGAGAGCTGATGACGAACCGCTTTTTGGGCCGGTAGTAAATGTTCTGCCCTTTTATGACGAGCTGGATCTGCACGGTGTGGCTGGAGTGGTTGAAAATGTTTATGGCGGCCCGGTGGATGACTGCGCGCTTCGTGTCGTTCCTGCCAGCCATGCTGATGACAGCGATTTGCATATTCATATCGATGCCAACCCTGCCGGCTACCAGCCTGAGGAGTTACAGGCCATCAGTGCAGAGCTGACGGACTGGTGCTCGTTTTGCCTGACGTATCCAAAGGCCAGTATGATCAGCCTCGCTCAGCACTCATGGTTTAAGTTAGCTGATTACGTTATACAAAGCAGCGAACCGGGAAATTTTGTCTGGCAGGATGTTATCTCCCGCATCCGACGACAGGCTACTCTCTCGCCGCAAGCTATTGCGCTGGAGTCGGACAACGCCAGCCTGAGCTATTCGCAGCTGGTCAGCAGGTTTGACAGTATTGCTCTTGCGCTCACCGGATATGGTGTTCAGCCGGAAAAAGTCGTGGCAGTCTGCCTGCCCGACAGAACCGAGACGATTATGATCATGTTGGGTATCCTGGCCGCCGGAGCGAGCTGTTTCGTACTGGATACCTCATTTCCAGACGACCGGCTGGCGCAGGCAATGACAGAGTGTAAGGCGTGCTATGTCGTAGTCACCGGATCTGAAGACGAACGCTGCGCACTGGGTGTTGAGCCTCTGTTTGCCCCGGTATTGCTGGGCAGTGGTCCGCAACCGGGCGTTAAACAGCGAGCTATTCAACCAGAGATGACCAGCTTTATCATTTTCACTTCCGGTTCAACGGGCAAGCCGAAAGGGGTGGCTATCCCTCATCAGGCGCTCAGCTGGTTTGTGGAGGCGGCTGGCAAGGCCTACAACATTCAGGCTGAAGACAAAGTCCTGCAGTTTTCAGCCTTAACGTTTGATGCATGCCTGGAAGAGATATTCATTCCTCTTTGTCGGGGAGCCTGCGTTGTCCCGCGGACGGAAGAGATGGGAGGTTCGCTTGATGCTTTTCTCACTTTCATCACTAAACACGCTATTACCATACTGGATCTGCCGACGACCTTCTGGCACACCCTCACACTTTCACTGAGCGAACAACCGGTGGCCTGGCCGTCAGCGGTGAAAACCCTGATTGTTGGCGGTGAAGCCCTTTCTCAGCAGCGCTTATCACAGTGGAAAGCATTGATGGGCGAGCGTGTCCGCTTGATCAATACCTATGGCCCAACGGAAGGGACAATTGTTTTTACCTGGAAAGTACTGGCTGGCGAAGGGTTTGATCCGGAGACATCGGATTTGCGCTCGATTGGATTACCGCTTGCAGGGCTTAGCTGCCTGATCCTTGATGATGCGCAGCGCCCGGTCAGGCAGGGTAGCGCAGGGGAACTCTATCTTGCCGGACCGACACTTTCCAGCGGCTACATTAACAGTGCTGAGATGACACAGGAAAGTTTTGTCAGGCTGGCGTTGGGTGAGGAAACCCTGCGAGCTTATAAAACGGGTGACAGGGTAAGGCAGAACCTCCAGGGGGAAATTGTTTATATCGGGCGCATTGATCGCCAGGTGAAATTCCGCGGCTATCGTGTCGATCTCAATGAAATTCGCGATTGCAGTCAGGCCGTCCCTGGGGTGAAAGAAACCCGCGCGGTCATGTGGCCTGAAGGGAATGGACGCCTGGTGCTTTATGTCCAGTTGGAGGCGGGTTCAGGGACGTCAGTCCGGCATGTCGGGGCGTACTTACAGCAGCGACTCCCGCAATATATGCTGCCAAACCAGATCGTTATTCTGGATGAGTTCCCGCTGACTCCCAGCGGAAAAATCGACGAAAAACGCCTGCCGAAATCAGAAGCCAGTCACGACAGCGCTGTCTGTCAGGCTGAAAGATCGGATTTTGAGAGGCTGGTTGCAGAGGCATGGCAAAAAGAACTTTCACTGCAGAGCGTCGGAGTTCATCAGGACTTCTACGCACTGGGCGGCAGCTCACTGAATTTATTTTCCGTGCATGCACGTCTGGTCAGTCAGGGATTATCCATAGCACCCCGGCTGCTACTTGAAAACCGGACAATACATCAGCTATATCAGGCCTGGCTGCAGGCGGGTACAGACGTTCAGCACGCCTTGCCGGAGCTGGAACTGGTGGTGAAGCTGCAAAACAACCAGCGCAGTCGAAAACTTTGGGCCTTCCATCCCTGGACCGGCCATGTTGACTGTTACAGGTTGCTGGCGGAAAAGGTCAGTCAGTATTTCGACCTGTGGGCGTTTCAGGCTCCCTTTGTAACAGGAGACGCAACGGAATACCGGACCCTTCACGATCTGGCAAAGCTCTATACCCGCGCAATCCGCCACGAACAGGAGGAGGGGCCATATTATCTGACAGGTTATTCGCTGGGCGGCAATATAGCTTATCTGGTCGCCCGGTTACTTAGTGATCGGGGGCTGGAGGTCAGCTATCTGGGGATGCTGGACTGCCGCCCTCCACAGCACATTGCAAAAATGGCGAATCCACTGCACACGATGGTGAGAGAGAGGTTCGGCAGTGAATATCTTGGCAAGATAAGCGCACTGGATGAGGAGGAGCAACTGGAGGCTGTTGCCTCTGAACTTGTGCAGAAAGGCCCCCTGCGGTTGATGACGAAGAAACAGTTACTGCCCGCGTTGCGGTTCAGCTTCAACCGGGGATCCGATCATCAGCCCGAACTCCAGCCGCTTTCCATTTCCGGACAGGTATATCACTACGGTTTTTCTGCTCCGGGTGATGAGTGGCGGGAATTGATCCCTGAAAGACTGCATTGCCATCGATTTGAGGGGGATCACGATCTGCTGATGAATGAACTGAGCCGCTCTGGTGCCATGAAAACTCTGTTAGAGGACTTGTTGCGGTCATCTCCGTCAGCTTAATCCCATTAACTTAAGGACAGCGATAATGAATATGCATACCGGACTTCCTGCTTTCACGGCGGATGAACTGAAAAGGTTCCTCACTGAAAAGCTCGATATGTCAGACGGACCCTTTGGGGATCATGAAAACTTGTTCGACTATGGTCTGAATTCCGTTGACCTGATGGCCCTGGTGGCCCACCTGAATTCGCGGGGAATAAAGGTGGGTTTCATTGATATGGCTAAAGATGCCACCTTTTCCGCCTGGGTCGGGCGACTGGGTCTCTGAAAAAGCGTTCAACGTCTGATGAGGAAACTATGAAGCATCTGCACTCCGTCAGGGAGGAAATGATCACTTCATCTGCATGCGGTGATTATCGCGTGACGATTTGCTGGCCTGATGGCGACCCTCCAAATGATGGCTGGCCGGTTATCTACATCCTGGATGGTGCTCACCATTTTCCAGTTGCAGCGACGTTAATGCGCACGTTGGGCAGACCACGCTGCTGCATGGTACCCGGAGTTATTGTTGCAATTGATTATCCTGAGGAGACCCGAAGGGACCGAGATTATCGGCCTTATGTCGCTGAATTGATTCCGGAACCGGACCCCCGTGGAGGAGTTTATCCTGCCGGAGGAGAAGGATGTGCTGAAGTTTTTCTGGCATTTATCCGGCACGAACTGAAGCCGATGATCCGCAACATGTTACCCATCGACAACAACAGAGAGGCCTTATTCGGGCACTCCTATGGGGGATTGTTTACCCTCAACACGCTGTTCACCCAGGCAGAGAGCTTCCGGCATTATTATGCTTCAAGTCCCTCCGTGTGGTGGAACGGCAGGTACATAGTTAAATCAGCACAACGTTTTATCCAGCAGAGTGCAATCAGATCCGTGCCCCCTGAACGGGTCTTGTTTCTTTCCGTAGGCGAACATGAGCAATCGCTTGAAGAGTGGGAGCTTTCTCTGCCTGCTGATACTCGTCAGTATCTTGTCGAACACCGTTGGCAACGTCGCATGGTCGATGGGGTCAGGGAACTGGCTTCGTTGTTGCAAGTTGGACACGTCAGCGCGCTTCAGGTGAAGCTGTTTATCCACCAGGGGCAGTCGCATCAGTCCGTCCCTCTGTGTTCGTTACAGAAGGCTATGATGCATCATTTTAAGCGCGGTTGAGAACAGAGAACAAAAAAGGTGAACAGGGGGAAGGATGGTGCGTTCTAGAGGACTCGAACCTCCGACCCCCACCATGTCAAGGTGGTGCTCTAACCAACTGAGCTAAGAACGCACTGATTGATGTCATGTTGACAGCGGGGACGAATATTAACGACAGCCTTACCGGCTGGCAAGAGGAAATCCGCTTTTTTCAGTGCGACTGCTGCGCATCTGTGCGAAGCGCAGCAATTTTAGGCACGAAAATGAGAAAATTACCGTAAAATTAGCGTGCTGCACGCGCCATAATCAGTTCTGCCGGTTGCCTTTGCATCCGGCGCATCCGCCACACCATCATTACCGCAGAAGAGGTGAGACCAATAATAAAACCAATCCAGAAACCGGCCGGACCCATCGCCGGTACCACCCACTCCGTCAGCGCCAGGATATAGCCGCTGGGCAGGCCAAGGATCCAGTAGGCGACAAAGGTTATAAAGAATATTGACCGCGTATCCTTGTAGCCACGCAGGATGCCGCTACCGATAACCTGGATGGAATCCGAGAACTGATAGATCGCGGCCAGCAGCATCAGATGAGCTGCTAGCGTGACCACTTCAGGGTTATCGGTATACAACAGCGCAATCTGCTGCCGGAAGGTGATGGTGAACAGGGCTGTCAGCAATGCCATGGTCATACCAACACCCTGCGCGGTCCATGAAGCGACTCGCGCGCCCTCAACCGATCCCTGCCCAAGACGGAACCCGACGCGAATAGTCGTGGCAACGCCAAGTGACAGCGGCAGGACAAACATCAGTGAGCTGAAGTTCAGGGCGATCTGTTGCCCGGCCACTTTCACGATGCCCATTGGGGAAACCAGTAGTGCAACAACTGCAAACAGTGTCACTTCAAAGAACAGCGCCAGTGCTACGGGCAGGCCCAGTTTAAACAGACGCCAGAGCGCGCTGACATCGGGTTTGCTGAAGCTTGCCGTCAGGCGAATATCACGCATAGAGCGGGCGCGGCTGACCCAGTATTTCATGGCGATAAACATCACCCAGTATACCGAAGCAGTCGCCACGCCACAGCCCACACCCCCCAGAGCAGGCATGCCGAAATGGCCATAGATGAAGATGTAGTTGACCGGAATGTTGACCAGCAGGCCGAGAAACCCCATCACCATACCGGGTTTGGTTTTTGACAGGCCTTCACACTGATTACGGGCGACCTGGAAGAACAGATACCCTGGCGCACCCCACAACAGTGCGTGCAGATAACCCACCGCCTTATCAGCAAGGGACGGATCGATATTGTGCATGGCGCGGATCATAAAGCCGGCGTTATACAGCACCACCATTACCAGAATGGCGGCAAAGGCTGCCAGCCAGTAGCCCTGACGAACCTGGTAAGCCACGCGGTCACGGCGTCCTGAACCGTTATACTGCGCGACCACAGGCGTTAGCGACAGCAGCAGGCCATGGCCGAACAGAATGGTCGGCAGCCAGATAGAGGTGCCCACGGCAACCGCCGCCATATCGGTGGCGCTGACCGATCCGGCCATAATGGTATCAACAAATCCCATGGCGGTTTGCGCAACCTGCGCAAGAATAACCGGGATTGCCAGCGCTAAAAGTTGACGCGCTTCTGTCAGGTACTTCTGCACGAATACACCTTATTATTTTCACTGTAGGGGAGAGCACTGCGATGTCAAAAAACGCTGACTTTGCAAATAAACAGCAGGGCAGGCGGCATAGTGTAATGTTCGCAGTGCAATAAGCCAATCTCCGGCGGAAAGAATAGCTCTTTGTGCCATGCAAGATTGTGCGCCGCCATTTGGTTTTATCCCCTGCCCAGGGCAAACTAGGGCAAGGATAATATTAATGAGGCCACAACTATGTTTACCGGTATTGTGCAGGGCACCGCTGAGGTGCTGGCAATTGAAGAGAAACCAAACTTTCGTACGCATATTGTTCGTTTGCCTGCGGAAATGTTACCCGGCCTGGAACTCGGAGCCTCTGTTTCTCACAATGGCTGCTGCCTGACGGTGACGAAAGTGAATGGCGACAAGGTGAGTTTTGACCTGGTTAAAGAGACGCTGCGTATTACTAACCTCGGCGATCTGCAGGTGGGGGATAAAATTAACGTTGAGCGTGCGGCGAAGTTCAGCGATGAAATTGGCGGCCATCTGATGTCGGGCCATATTATGACCACTGCCGAAATCAGTAAAATTCTGACCTCAGAGAATAACCGGGAAATCTGGTTCAAACCGCAGGACGCAGAACAGATGAAATATATCCTTCATAAAGGGTTTATTGGCATCGACGGCATCAGTCTGACCGTGGGCGAAGTCACCAAAACCAGATTCTGCGTGCACCTGATCCCGGAAACCCTGGCGAGAACCACTCTGGGTAATAAATGTCTGGGTCACAAAGTGAATATTGAAATTGATCCGCACACTCAGGCAATTGTGGAAACTGTAGAGCGCGTTCTGGCTCAGCGTGAAGCAGCATTACTGGCAGCGGCGGCGGCAGAAACTGAATCAGATTAAATGATGAAAAAAGGGCCGGTAATGTTGAAATTACCGGCCCTTTTTATTTGCGCCACTGGCGATCAGTGCGGCACGCGCAGTCCACCCTCTTTACCGTGAGTGAAGACTACCTGCCACAGCTGAATATCACGTGCGCGGAAGGCTCCGGCGCAGGCGTTCAGATAGTAGGTGAACATGCGTTTGAAGCGGTCGCCATAATTCTCTGCCAGCTGAGGCCATGCTGCGATAAAGCGTTCATACCAAGCCAACAACGTGGTGTCATAATCCGCGCCAAAGTTATGCCAGTCTTCCATCACAAAATAAGGTTCATGCGCTTCAGCAATATGCTGGACGGAAGGCAGGCAACCGTTGGGGAAGATGTATTTATTGATCCAGGGATCGACATTATCGTTGGTCTTATTGGCCCCGATAGTGTGCAGCAGGAAAATGCCATCCGCCTTAAGGTTGCGGTTAACCACGTCGAAATAAGTGGCGTAATTTTTCGGTCCGACGTGTTCAAACATCCCTACTGAAACTATCCGGTCATATTGTTGATTCAGATCGCGGTAGTCCTGCAGCAAAATTGTGACATCCAGTCCTTCACAACGTTGTTGTGCCAATTTTTGCTGCTCGGCTGAAATAGTCACGCCAAATACGCTGACGCCATAATTGCGCGCGGCGTATTCCGCCAGTCCACCCCAGCCACAGCCTATATCCAGCAGGGACATACCCGGTTCCAACTGAAGTTTTTCGCAGATCATTTTTAATTTAGCATTCTGTGCCTGATCAAGCGTTTCGGCTTCTTTCCAGTAGCCACAGGAGTACTGCATATGCGGATCGAGCATCAGAGTGAAAAGATCGTTACCCAGGTCATAATGCTCTTTACCCACTATCCAGGCACGTTTACGTGACTGAAGATTAGTCAGGCGGGCTGCCGCAACGCGAAGGGTATCTTTGAAATGATGGGGAAGTTGCTGATCCAGTTTAGCCTGCAACACGCGATGAAAAAAAGTATCCAGCCGCTCGCATTCCCACCAGCCATCCATATAACTTTCACCCAGTCCCAGTGAGCCTTCCTGCAGGACGCGCTTAAAAAACTCGGTGTTATTTACCTGGATATCCCACGGTCGGGTGCCGTTGATTTCAATATCTGCATTGCGCAACATTTCCTGGACGATTCGGTACCACTGATTCTCTCCCAGATTCACTTCTTCTATACACGATGAACTCATAGCTTCTCCATCACCCTGTGTGATTGAAACCTGAGAAATAGAATAGTCAATTTCTACAGGATTGTGAGAAAACGCACGGAGTAACCTCGCAAATATCCGGCGCTACAGAGGATTGATTTGAAACTTGCAGAGTGCTTGTGAGGATGACGCAGAAACCTGCCCTGACCACCCTGTCATGACTCGAAAAAATGCTACAAACTTGTTTTTTTTAACTGCCTGAAAATGAGTATATGCTCACGCCAGGCACAATTCAATTGTTTATTGTTAGGTTGCTAACTATATAAAATCAGACCATTAATGGTCACTGTGGGCGGTAGAAAGCGCCATCACCTGTGCCTTTGCCCGCTGTAAAATATAGCCGATGATCGCCAGAAAAACAGTCACCAGCATCACCACTGAGGTGGTCAGTAACGGGGTACTGATAAAGGAGGAGATCACCAGGCTGGCAGCACAGCAAAGCCCCAGCTGGAGCGTATTCTGCAGGGCCGCAGCCTTGCCGCTGGCCTGGGGGAAAGGCAGTAAAGCACTGGCAACCACCACCGGATAAACCGCACCATTTGCTAACGCCATGCCACAAAATGGCAACAGTAAAGCCGTCACCGAAGGCTCTTCCATTTGCGCGGCGATGAAAAATGCCACAATGCTCAGGGTATAAATAACCAGCAGCCAGGGAAGCAGTAAAGTGCCTTCAGAGCGCTTGAGTAACGTGCGACAGCCATAGCCCCCAATCAGGAAAGCCAGCGTCTGAGGGACATAGCTCAGACCGATATCGGCTGGTGACATGCCCAGTGCCCCCAGAATAAACGGCGAGCCGGTCAGCCAGGCAAAGAAGCTGGCAGAGCAGGCGGCGTAGATCAGTACGTTACCGCTGTACAACGGTGATTTCAGCAGGGTGGAGAAGCTGGTTTTCTCGCTTTTCTCTGATTTGGCCTGCCTGCCAGGCGTGGCCAGAAACAGAGTGCAAATCAGCAGGCAGACCGCAACCAGTAACAGAGCGATAAAGATCGCCCGCCAGGTAAAGTGATTCAGCAGCCAGGCACCGAGCAGAGGAGCCAGGGCAGGAGAAAGGGCGACCAGCGGCATGATAGTGGCAAATACGCGGTTAGCCTGGGCGGCAGGATAACGATCAATAACCAGTGCCTGCCAGGTCACCGCAGCGGCGCAGATCCCTACAGCCTGAAGGAAGCGCAGCGTCAGCAGGGTCACGGTAGAGTCAACCCACCACATTGCGCCACAGCTGACGGAGAACAGACCCAGCCCCATCAGCAGAACGGGTTTACGACCAATCCGGTCAGAGAGTGGTCCCCACATCAACTGGGCGCTGGCAAATCCGGCCAGGAACAGACTCAGACTGGCACTGATTGCTCCAGCTTCAGTCAGCAAATCTTGCTGCATAACACCAAAAGCTGGCAGGTACATATCAGTGGCGAGAAAACCTGCAACGCTGAGCAGCGCGAGGTAAATAATAAATCCTTTAGATGGCATTCTGTTGCTCTTTATCAGGTGAATGAAACGCTGCGCAGTGTAATTGAGTGGCAAAGCGCTTGTGAAACGGTAATATTTGCAGGTTGCGTTCAAAAAAATTGCAGGCAAATTATGTGGTCAGAACATTCCCTTGAAGTGGTCGATGCCGTGGCGCGCACCGGGAGTTTCACGGCGGCGGCGGCAGAGCTGCACCGCGTGCCTTCTGCTATCAGCTATACCATCCGTCAACTGGAAGAGTGGCTGGCTGTTCCTCTGTTTGAGCGGCGTCACCGCGATGTGGTGCTGACGGATGCCGGACGGCTTTTTAGTCAGGAAGGGCGTAGTGTTATCAAAAAAATGCTTTCCACCCGGCGTCAGTGTCAGCAGGTCGCTAATGGCTGGCGGGGGCAGATCAATATCGCTGTCGACCGCATTGTTAAACCGGCGAGGAGCCGCCAGCTGGTGGTGGATTTTTACCGCCATTTTCCTGATATGGAGCTGCATCTGACGTCGGAAGTGTTTAACGGCGTCTGGGACGCACTGGCCGACGGGCGGGTGGATGTGGCAATCGGCGCAACCCAGGCTATCCCGGTGGGGGGGCGCTTCGCCTTCCGCGATATGGGGATGCTGAACTGGCGCTGTGTGGTGAAGGCCGATCATCCACTTGCTCAGCTGGAGGGGGAGGTCAGCGATGAGGAGATTGGCGATTGGCCCTCACTGGTGCTGGAAGATACCTCCCGTGCTTTACCCAAACGGACTACGTGGACGCTGGATAATCAGCGCAGGCTGGTGGTGCCGGACTGGGAAAGTGCGTTTGACTGTCTGCTGGCCGGGCTGTGTGTTGGAATGGTACCGGGGCATTTTGCCCGGCCATTTTTGCAGAACGGGGAACTGGTTGAGCTGGCGCTTGAGTCAGTATTTCCGGACAGCCCATGCTGCGTCAGCTGGGCGGAGCAGCAGGCTTCACCAGCACTGAGCTGGCTGCTGGAGTATCTGGGGGAAACCGGCACGATGAACAGTGAGTGGCTGCGGGAAGAAACCTGAGGGGCGAATAAATTCTCCCCTCAACTGAGATCTGCACGATTGTAAGGGTGGGATTCATTCCGCCCTTAACGTCTAGCGGCGGTAATCGACAAACGGACCGTCTGCCACCGAGCGGCGTTCGATCAGGTTGGGATGCACTTCAATGGTTTGTGGCTCTTCGCGCTTGCTGGTAATGCGGTCGAGCAGCATTGCAAAGGCAGTTTCGCCCAGCTGTTGTTTAGGCTGGTGAACCGTGGTCAGCGCCGGGGTGAAATAGCGGGCATTGCGCACGTTATCATAACCGATCACCGAAATATCCTGCGGTACGCGCAGGCCCATCTCATCCGCCGCGCAGATGGCGCCCATGGCCATCACATCGCCGCCGCAGAAGACCGCCGTGGGGCGCTGCTTCTGAGACAGAATCTGCTGCATGGCACGGTAGCCAGACTCTGGTTCGAAATCTCCCTGTACCAGCCACTCATCTCGAACTGAAATTCCCGCTTCGGAAAGTGCTTTCAGAAAACCGGCATGGCGGCCACCGCCAGTATTACGTTCCATTTGTCCCGGGATCACCCCGATATCACGGTGACCGCGGTCAATCAGATAGCGGCCCGCCATATAGCCTCCTTCAAAGGCATTATCCAGCACGGTATCGGTGAAATCGCCGCGTGATTCGCCCCAGTCCATTACCACCATTGGGATATTGCGATTGTTTTCCAGCATAGTGATCAGCGGCTCCGGATATTCCGAGCACATCACCAGCAGACCATCGACGCGCTTTTGCGCCATCATCGACAGATATGCCTGCTGCTTTTGCAGATCGTTATGGGCATTGCCCAGGATCAGGGTATAACCCTGATCAAAGCAGCAGTTCTCCACTGCTTCGATGATCTCGGCAAAATAGGGCGCTTCGCTGGAAGTGGCCAGCAGACCAATGGTTTTGGTATGGTTAACCTTCAGGCTGCGGGCGACAGCGCTGGGAGAATAATGCAATTCTTTGATTGCGGCCCATACGGCTTCCTGCGTCTCTTCAGCGACAAAGCGGGTTTTATTGATGACGTGGGAGACAGTGGTGGTGGACACCCCTGCACGTTTGGCCACATCTTTTATTGTTGCCATTAACTAGCTACTCCTGCACTTATCGTAACGTACTGATAAGCATATTGTTAAACGTTTGCCTGGATACGCAAAAACCGGACGTCTGGGGGCACTTTTTGCGGTGGATTCCGGAGACGTCAGGAAGGAAAAAAGGGTATTTCAACCCGTCATTGCGCACGCGGCACGCAGTCTGCCGGGGGTTGCGCAACGAAAAAAAGAATTCTAACAAGCCTGAGCACAGAAAACGAGATTTTTACCGACAAGTATGGGAAAATCGATGACGTTATAAACTGTAAGGGTATTAAGGAGTCGTGATGGATACCGATCTGAAGTTTTCAATACTGACAACCGTTTGCGCTTTGCTGATGATTGTCGCTTTCAGTTTTACCGCAGTAATGCACTAAGCCTTACGGGCCGCTCATCAGAACGGCCCCGTCTCTTCTGCCGACCTGTTAGCGAATCGTTTTCGGCGTCATCATCCTGCGGGCACCAATATAGTGGCGCTGCCAGTAATCATCGCTCAGAGCACTAACCTGAATATCCTTGCCGGTGCGCGGTGACTGAATGAATTTACCATTGCCCAGATACACGCCAACGTGGTCAGCTGTGCCGCGACCATTGATGCGGAAAAACACCAGATCGCCTTTTTCCAGCTCGCCACGTTTGATATTAGCCGCATCGCGCAGGTGATACATTTCATTGGCAGTGCGGGGGATTTTAAACTTCACCAGGTCTTTATAGGCATACCAGACCAGGCCGCTGCAGTCGAAACCGGTTTCTGGTGAGGTGCCACCCCACTGGTACGGCTTACCCAACTGCCCCATCAGTTTGTTCATCGCCGTTTCACGAGCTTTCTGATAGCGGGCACGGTGTGCCTTGCTGAGCTTCAGCGGGGCTGCTGCACCGTAGGTCAGATCTTCAGTCTCTTCGACCGGATTGCCGCGATGGCGACCGTAGCGTCTTTTGTACACCAGCTTTTCACGTTCTGCCGGGGCCGTTTTAAGAGAGTCTCGTTTTTTGAGTTTAAATTTCTGAACAGAGGTTAAGCGGGACTTTTTCGGGCTGGACTCTTTAACTTTCTTGCCGGAAATGACTTTAACGGGCGTTTTCTTGGTAGAGCTGGCTTTAACCGGACGTCGCTTGCGACGCTGGTCTTCACTGGCTGTCGTAGGGTTGTCGACTTTGTGGTGGTTTGCATTAATAGGGGCATGTGGCGATGCGTGCGCCATATTCAGGAACAGCTGGGCTGTGGTCAGCATGATGAGCGTGATAAGTAAACGCATCGTTACCATTAACAGTTTGTGCTCCCGCCGGGGCCAGAGCGTGATTAATTTAAGGAGATCTGCTAAAAGGCAGACAGTTCAGACGATTCTAATCGAACTTTCCGATAAAAGGTTAGGCCTTTTTTGTTTCAATGATCCAGAACAAGTAAAACCTGTAAAAATAAGCCTAATCAGCTGGTTATCTGCACAATTTTGGAATCCATTTGACAAGTCGGGGCAGCGCAAAGCACAGGAAAATGTTATTTTGGTCTTACGCACTCCGCTGTGGCACCAGAACCGGGCAGTTACTCTGCTGAAAATGTCATTTTCATCGGCGGTTCAGAGTCGCTACAATAAATAGACACGAAGTATCCGATTAAGGAAGCCATTTATGAGTACTGTTGAGAAAATTGAGCGCCAGATAGCAGAAAATCCGATTCTGCTGTACATGAAAGGCTCACCAAAACTGCCAAGCTGCGGCTTCTCCGCACAGGCTGTTCAGGCACTCTCTGCCTGTGGCGAACGCTTCGCTTATGTTGATATTCTGCAGAATCCGGAAATTCGTGCCGAACTGCCGAAATACGCAAACTGGCCGACTTTCCCTCAGCTGTGGGTGGATGGCGATCTGGTTGGCGGCTGCGACATCATTATCGAAATGTATCAGCGCGGCGAATTGCAGCAGCTGATTAAAGAGACCGCGCAGAAGTATCCTTCAGACGCTGCCGAATAAGCCGCGTTATCGTTCTGAAAGGGCAGAAGTCTGATGATTTCTGCCCTTTTTTGTTGCCTGATTTATGGCAGTGACTTCCGCTGATCCGCCTGTAAGAAGGCATCCAACAGGAAGACAAAATCCCCGTCACGCTGCTGATCCTCCGCCATCTGACGGCAAAAGGTGGCCAGCGCCTGATACAGAGCCTCACCGGAAAGCTCACCTGCATTCAGGCTGGCTATCTCTTCCATTTCCGGTGCCCACCGCCAGGCTTTACTGTACATATCAGGAATGCTTTTTCTCAGGCGCGCCAGCAAAGCAGGCTGGCTTTCTTCCATCTGCTGCAGCAGTGCGTCAGCTGCACCCACCCGGCTGGCGTTGATCAGCATCAGAGTGCACATCAGGGTGATCCCTTTATTTATCCCGGCATAGGACATCTTCAGAGCCGAAGCCGCGCCTGTTTCCGCCTGCATAATGCTGACCTGCAGACCAAAATTCTCCAGCTCCTTTAGCTGGCTTGCCTGCTCACCGGCAAACCACAAACGCGGAACGCTGCCCTGCGGTGTGGCAGGTGGCAGGCCAATAATCGCGCCGTCGACAAATCCGGCACCGGTGGCGGTAATCACCGTTTTCACCTGATCAACGTTCTGTTCACTGATGGTATTACAATCCACATACAGCGGCTTGTGGGCTGCCGCGCTGAGAGCCGGGGCCAACTGCTCAGCCAGCGATATGGCAAAGGCGGGTGGCACCACAGACAGCAGCACTTCTGCCTGCATCAGCTCCTCAGCGCTGACCGGCATCATCCCGGCTTTTTTTGCCCGCTCAGCCGAAGCAAATGAACGCCCATCCAGCAAAGTCAGTACCTCCAGGTGATGATGATTCAGCACCCTGGCAAGGGCTGAGCCCATTGCGCCAGGCGCAACGATAGCAATGGTTTTCATTGGGTTTCACCAGGTTAACTGAAGCTGAGTATGGCTGAAGGGAATTAAAGTGGGGCGGGAAAGCGTAACAAGGGTTAACAGGTTACGCTGTCACTTATTATCACGGGCACCGGACAACAGAGATCAGTTGCCACCAGCAATGTCAGGCAGCGGCCAGCCGCCGAGACGTTTCCAGCGATTCACCAGCTCGCAAAACAGGTCTGCGGTCTGCACCGTATCGTAGAGCGCTGAATGCGCCTGCGTATTGTCAAAAGGCATCCCGGCGGCCGTACAGGCTTTGGCCAGTACCGTCTGACCAAGCACCAGCCCGCTGAGGGCTGCGGTATCAAAGGTGACAAAGGGGTGGAACGGGTTACGCTTGAGGCCAGCCCTTTCCGCTGCGGCATTCATAAAATTGAGATCGAAAGTGGCGTTGTGCGCAACCATAATGGCGCGGTTACAGCCCTGGTCCTTGATGCCTTTGCGCACCAGCTTAAAAATGGCATGCAGCGCTTCATATTCACTGACTGCACCGCGCAGAGGGTTGTGCGGATCGATACCGTTAAACGCCAGCGCTTCAGGTTGCAGCACGGACCCTTCGAACGGCTCAACGTGGAAATGGAGCGTTTCGTCTTTCTCCAGCCAGCCCTGCGGATCCATTTTCAGCGTGACGGCGGCCACTTCCAGTAATGCATTGGTCTTCGCGTCAAACCCGGCGGTTTCCACATCAATTACAACCGGATAAAAACCGCGAAAACGGCTGCTGAGGGCGTTCAGTTCGTTCGATTCAGACATCAGGATCTCATAGGCGAAAAAATGCAGCGCGTATTATGGCAAATTTCACCACGGGATGCAGCAGGGGAAAGGAGGAATGAAGGGTGCCTGTGGCACCCTGAACATTATGCACCCAGGCCGTGGCCCGCATGTTTTTTCTCGATGAGCTCGATTTTATAACCGTCAGGATCTTCAACGAAGGCAATGATAGTGGTGCCGCCTTTAACCGGACCCGCTTCGCGAGTCACGTTGCCGCCATCTTTTCGGATACGGTCACAGGTGGCAGCCACGTCATCCACGCCCAGCGCGATATGACCATAGGCATCGCCGAGGTTGTATTTGTCCACGCCCCAGTTCCAGGTCAGCTCGATCACCGCACCTTCGCTCTCTTCGGTATAACCCACGAAAGCCAGAGTGTATTTGTATTCGGTGTTCTCGCTGGTACGCAGCAGGCGCATCCCCAGAACTTTAGTATAAAAATCAACGGAGCGTTGCAGATCGCCAACGCGCAGCATGGTGTGGAGTAAGCGCATAACATCCTCTTTGTGAAAGCGTCACCGGCTGGTGACGCAAAAAAAAACAGTATAGATTAACCCGCGAGAGTCGGGTAATCAGTATAGCCTTCAGCGCCGCCGCCGTAGAACAATTCAGGACGCTGCTCGTTCAGCGGAGCGTTCTGCTGCAAACGCTCCACCAGGTCCGGGTTAGCAATATACACACGGCCAAAGGCAGCGGCATCAATCAGCCCTTGTTCAATCAGATCTTCGGCTTTTTCAGCAGTATAAGCGCCTGCACCGACGATCACGCCAGGGTACACGGCGCGGATTGCTTTGCGGAACTCCAGGCTGTAAGGCTTGCCACCAGCCCAGTCCGGCTCCGAGATATGCAGGAAGGCCAGATTACGTTTCGCCAGCTCAGCGATGTAATAGAGCGCGGCGGCTTCCTGATCTTCGCCATTATCCAGGCCATTGAACGGCCCCAGAGGAGAGATACGGATGCCGATACGGTCGGCGCTCCAGCCGTTAATGGCGGCATCGACAACTTCCAGTGCAAAGCGGGTACGGTTTTCCACGCTGCCGCCATAGGCGTCAGTACGCTGGTTGGAAGCAGGAGACAGGAACTGATGGATCAGGTAACCGTGGGCAGAGTGCAACTCCACCAGGTCAAAATCGGCTTCACGGGCATTGATCACTGCCTGGCGGAAATCGTTTACCACAGAACCAATTTCACTCAGCTCAAGCTCGCGAGGCGTGGAGGTGGCTTCGCGCACAGGGTTGCCATTGGCATCACGCAGCGAGGTGCGGGTTTCTGCGTTAATAGCAGAAGAGGAGACCGGTGCTTTACCATCCGGCTGTACGCTGGTGTGCGAGATACGGCCGGTATGCCACAGCTGAACCGCACTGTGACCGTTAGCTTCATGGATACCCGCATTGATCGCTTTCCAGGCGGCAATCTGCTCAGGGGAGTGCAGACCCGGCGCCCCGGCATAGCCTTTGGCCTGGAAAGAGATCTGGGTGGCTTCGGTGATAATCAGACCGGCGCTGGCACGCTGGCGGTAGTATTCGCCCATCAACGGAGTGGGGATGTCTCCCGGCTCAATGCTGCGCAGACGTGTCAGCGGGGCCATAAATACGCGGTTCGGTACGGTGATTGCCCCGGTTTTTAATGGGGTAAACAGCTTTTTCAATTCCATGCTTCACTCCTGGTAGACCGGTCGACTAGTAACGGTGATTTTTTTAAAGTGGCTCAGGCAGCATCCGCGTCATCTCCTGCCAGGCATTCACCAGCGGCGTGCTGTCACGGGAGATTTTGCTTTGCAGGCTGGCGCCCAGCCACAACATATAGAGATTCTGCGCGCAGGCTTCGGGAGTATTGACCAGCCGTAAGCTCCCCTGTTGCTCAGCACGTTCCAGCGCTGCGGTCAGCGTGGAGATCAGCGCTTTTGACCCTGCGTCGAGCGCGATACGCATTGGTTCCGACAGGTCGCAAACTTCCGCAGAAAGTTTTACCGACAGGCAGCCAGCAAAAGCATGTTCCTGGCAGAAAGTGTTCAGTGACTGCTGATAATAATCAAGGATGCGTTGACGCTGATTACCCTGGCTCTCTTCCAGATACTCGCGAAGTCGCTGATGGTAAAGGGCAAAATAACGTTCAAGCATCGCTACCCCAAACGCCTCTTTCGACGAGAAGTAGTGATAAAACGACCCTTTCGGCACCTCAGCCACTTTCAGCAGCTCGATCAATCCCATACCGTTGAAGCCGCGCTGCACGCACAGCTGCTCACCAGTCATCAGGATATGTTCTCGGGTGTCGTATCGGGTCGTTTTCATGGCAGTTACCATAACAGACCGATCGGTCTGATACAAATCGCCGGGATTAAACCTGGCACAATTTGATTAAATCCAGTGACGGCTGATACTCCTTCGTCTGTACGTTCATCATGCCCAGCAGGGTATGGAAAACATTGTCCTGCGAAACCGCGGAAGTTTTCGCCGACTGCTGCAAACATTGCTGATTAATGCCGTAAGTGCTGGCGTAATCCGGTGACATCCATAGCAGCAACGGAATGTGCGTCTGCTGGGTCGGGGCGAAAACGTAAGGTGTGCCGTGCAGATACATGCCGTGCTCGCCCAGCGATTCACCGTGATCGGACAGATAAACCAGCGCCACGTTAAATTTGTCGCTGTAAGATTTCAGCAGGCTGATGGTGTTATCGACCATTGAATCGGTGTACAGGATCGAGTTGTCATAGGTGTTCACCAGCGCCTGATGGTCGCAGTCCTGAATCTGGTTGCTGTCGCAGGTAGGCGTAAACTTACGCATCTCTGCGGGATAGCGCAGGTAATAAGCGGGGCCATGGCTGCCCATCTGGTGCAGCACAATCACCGTGTCATCCTTCACGCTGGCGATGTAATTATTCAGGCGGTGCAGCAACACATCGTCCAGGCAGTAATTGCTCCTGCACAGCTCGCTGACCTTCCATTTGGTCATATCGGTGTGCGGTACGCGGTCGCATGCACCTTTACAGCCACCGTCGTTTTCACGCCACAGCACGTTCACGCCGGCATGGGCCATCACGTCCAGCACGCCTTCCTGGTGGTGTGCCAGGCTGGCATCGTAATGCTCACGCGGCATGTTGGAGAACATGCAGGGCACCGAAATAGCCGTTTCCGTGCCACAGGAGCTGGCGTCAGGATAATAGATGACGTTGTCCTGCTTCAGCTTCGGATTGGTTTCCCGAGCGTAGCCACCCAGCAAAAAGTCTTTTGCCCGACCGGTTTCACCCAGTACGAAAATCACCAGCGTTTTTTTCTTTTCAGCTTTGATCCGCGGGCCTTTTTTCGCATCCATGCCAATTTGCACCAGCGTCTGGTCACCGGCAAACCAGCGGTTATCCGCATAGTGACACACGCTACTGACCACGTTGGTCGGAGTGATCATCTTCACCAGGCCTTTGTTATTGCGCACCAGCGAGGCGTAATCTTTATAAAACAGCGCTGCAACCAGTAACACCAACAGCACTGAAGCCAGCGCGGTCACTGCGCGAAAGGCAATATTCATCCACCATGGCCGGTTGGTGCCGATACGGATCAGAGCGATAAAGACCGCCGGGATCACACCAATCACGGTCATCCACACCAGATAGCGCAGGCTGAACAGGGCGGTGGCTTCCTGCGCATCAGTCTCGAACACGTTCTGAATCATATTGGTGTCGATGACCGTGCCGAAACTGTAGATAAAGTCGTTAGCGGCAGCGCTGGCAAGCACCAGAATGATAAGCAGGGGTTTACGAAGCCAGGGAACGGCGGCCACGCTGAAGATAAAGAGGAAGGCGCTGAACAGCACCACGGGCAGCGTGGCGGCAAAAATATAGTCCCGCGCTGAAGTGTAGGGAATGGTCTCCCAGGCACGGCTGGAGAAAGACAGCATTAAGAATAAAAGTGAAGAACAGCGCAGCAAAGAGATTAAAAGTGTTTTCGTTACAACGTAACTTATTCAACAGGTTCATGGCTTTCCAGAGACAAATAATTCTGCCTGGAGAATAGCTTTGTAACCTTAGTGAAACCTTAACCGGGGTTCAACAATGAGAAGTTACTAACACTTATGTTACAATCTTTGCATGAATAGCTTACAGTTTGTTCATTATGAGTGTCAGCTGAAGAAGAGCAAATAATCCCGGCGGCAACTTGCGCAGAAAGAATAACCGATCTTCAATAAAGAGCTGTGAAAGGATCAGGAGTAACGGTGGCTGAGCAACTTGAATTTTTCCCGGTTCCAAGTCCCTGTCGGGGGATTTGCCAGTCTGATGACCGCGGCTATTGCCGGGGCTGTATGCGGAGTCGCGATGAGCGTTTTAACTGGATGAAATTCAGTGACGCGCAGAAGCGGGACGTGCTGCGGCTGTGTCACCAGCGTTTTCTGCGCCTCCAGCGCGCCGGGAAAAAAGACCTTCCCGACGAGCCGGATCAGCCTTCGCTGTTTTAACTAGTTGACCACGCGGATATGGTCGACATCGATTTCGGTGTGACCGTCATCTCTGTCCGTGTCGCCTACCACGCGGACGGTCTTGCCAATAGCGACGTTTTCGTCATCCCAGTCATCATCGTCAACATCAATCCTGATGCGACCGGTACTGTCCTGTAGCCAGTATTTATCATCATCACCCGCATGGCCGGTGATTTTTCCCGTCAGCGAAACGTGGCTGTCATCACGCATCGATTGAGCCTGTTTAACCGTAACTGATTTAGCTCGTTCATTGGCGGACGCCGTGAAAGAGCAGGCCACCAGGCAGGCAGTAATAACCAGTTTCTTCATTGTGTATCCTTACAAATCAAAGTCCATTGATGCGCAGGTCTGAAACTATAAATCAGATCCGGAGCATTATGTAGTCTCATGTTTGTAAGAAATACGCAATCCGGATTTTTGCTCATAACAGCCATGCTCCCGCTGCGGTTTGATGGAAATCAGCGGGCTTCCCGGGCTTCTTCAGGCAGCGCTTGTTTGAGCTGCGCCAGCGAGCAGTAAAGCCGCCAGATGATGCCCGCCAGCTCGGTTCCTCGCACGTTGTCCTCCGCTGCAAGCACCGTCACCATATCCTGCAATTCATCAAGCGTTGCATTCAGCGAACTGTGTTTAACGCCGCGTTCGCTGATGATTCGGTGCAAATCTTTCAGGGTTGCGTCGCGCATTCTGGCCAGTGTCGGGGAGTCGGTTTTCCAGTCACGCAGTTGCCAGACGATATGCGAACAGTTCAGCAGCACTACTCCCCAGCGCAGCAGCCAGACCCTTGCGGATTCATCGCGGCTGGCCACCAGCTGATTAATTCGGTGATAAATCCGCGACTCAAACCGGCTCTGGCTCAGGTGAGGATGGCGGCTGAGCTGATCGAGAAATTCGCGGCGCAGGGCGCGGATATGGCGGCGACTGCGGCGCTTGTCGGAGCTGGGACGCAGGATCTGGAATGCCAGCCACACCAGCATCACGCCGCAGACTTTAGCGATATTGTCATTGAGAAAGCTTTGGTAGTCATAGGTGGGCGGGTTGGTCACCGCCAGAAAAGAACCGCCGAAGACGATCAGCTGTGCCCAGAGACTGGCGCGCTTTTTCTGCTGTAGCTTAAACAGCTGCAAAGTGATCAGCAGTGGGAACAGGAAGATCAGGAACTGCCACAGCACGCTGATCTGCACCATCAGGCCAAATTTGATCAGAAATGTGGCGACCGACAGCAGCAGCAGCGTCTTCAGCAGCAGGGACACGCTGCTGGTCGGGGAAGGCACCGACGAGTAGAGCACGCAGCTGATCGCTGCCAGCGTGAGAGCCGCATCGCCGGAATCCCACTGGGTGGCGATGGTGAAAGCACAGCCCAGCAGGATCACCACAAAGGTACGGAATGCGCTCCAGCTCGCTTCGGCGCTGTCGCTGTGTCTTGCCAGCGCCGGAACCGGAGGAGGAGAGAGCGTGGTATCGGCATCGGCCCGCTCAAACTGGCGCAGCCAGCGGCTGATGTTCAGGTACATCCAGCAGAAGTAACGCAGGCGGTGCCAGAAAGCCTGATGGCGAAAGTCACCTTCATCCAACGGGGCGGCACTTCTCAGAATTTGCGCCAGCCGGTATTTGTCACAGTCGCTTTTTGCCAGCTCACTGAGCAACTGCTGCAGGGCAGTAAATAAAATTTCCGGAGGATCGGGCCAGTTAAGCAACATCCGGCGCAGACTGGAGATCACGCTGGTCAGCCGCAGCTGCTGGTGGAGCACATAATTCAGCACGTTGTTCTGGCGACGAAAGCGGTAGTGGCTCCAGAACGCCTGGATACGCAGCAGATTCATGGTCAGGATCTGACTGATGACCGTTTCATGAGCGCTGCGCACGTTATCAGTGGTTTCCTTCTGCAGCAGCAGGCCCGCATGTTCCAGCAGCCGGGTGTGCATATCCTTCAGGGATTTGATCAGCGTGTCGCCGTCAGAGGTGCTGGGCAGGATCATCATCATCAGCCCGCCACACAGAATACCGGAGATCACTTCACAGACCCTCGCCTGAGTAATGTCCCACAGGTCGCTGATATCAGTGATATTTACCGTGGTAAATGCGATGATCGCGGCGGTGTAACCCGCCAGCGAGAAAGCGTAGGCGACATTGTTCTGATAATGATTGGCGATATAAGTGCAGAGTGCCAGCCATGAGGCTATAGCCAGCGCGAACAACCAGGGTTCATTCAGCGTATGACCGGCAATCAGCAGCGCCGCACTGGCCCCGATCAGGCTGCCAGCGATTCGGCCCAGGCTTTTACTGATCACACCGCCCACCGTGGGGAAACTGACCACGGCCGCCGAGGTCATTGCCCAGTACGGCTCATCCAGATCCAGCCCGTAAGCGATGCTCAGCGCCAGACACATCGCAATCGAGTTGCGCAGGGCATAGCGCCACTGGCCGCCGGTCGCTTTGATCCACGGCAGCTGCTGCCACTCCAGCCAGCTCAGATTCATGGGTGGATTGAAACAGTGCAGGTGGTACCAGCGACCAGCGGCAGATCCTGCGGCACATTAGTCAGGCGAATGCGTACCGGCACGCGCTGCGCAAGGCGCACCCAGGGCACGTTAGGTTTGATATCCGGCACCAGTCCGCTGTCGGTTTCCACGCTCTGGTCGTAAATCGCCCGGCCAATACTTTCCACTTCTCCCGTTAACTGACGGTTGTCGCTGTACAGACGGATAGTCGCTTTATAACCGGGACGGATATGGCGCAGCTTGGTCTCTTCGAAATAGCCCATCACGTAAAAAGAGTGGCTGTCGACGAGCGCGAAAATCGGTGTGCCGCTGGTAGCATAATTACCGGGACGCACCACCAGGTTGCTGATCCAGCCATCGGTCGGCGCGTAAATCTGCGTCTGGGAAAGATTCCACTTCGCCTGATCCAACTCTGCCTGAGCGGCTTTCGCCGCTGCATCCATCGATTTGGCATTGAGATCGGCGGCGTCCAGGTCTTCAGCGGAAATCACGTTGCGCGGCAGATTCTGACGACGGCGGGCTTCATGCTGCGCTTTCAACAAATCCGACTGAGCCTTAGCCAGCTGCGACTCGGCGTTGAGCACCGCGATACGGTAAGGCTCATCATCCAGTACCAGCAGTTTGGTTCCTTTAGTGACAAACTGGTTGTCTTTAATCGGCAGCTGTTCAATACGACCCGACACCTGAGGGGTGATATTGACCAGCTCGGCGCGGACCTTGCCGTCACGAGTCCACGGAGACTGCATGTAGTAATTCCACAACCACCATCCGGCACACAGCGCTGCGGCGAAAAAAATCAGGGTGGAAAAGTATTTTAACGTGCTGAATTTCATGAGATCACCAGGTGATAAGCAGCCACAGCGAAGCGCTGACGCAAAGAATAAAGAGAGAGAGATCCAGAAGGGTGGGATGCCAGATTTCGCCGGAGTAGATCCAGTTCCTCAGCAGAGGATGGATCAGCAGCCAGAAGAAAAATCCCAACAGCACGGCTTTGAACAGCGGTGGAAAATAGACCGATGCGCCGAAAATCAGATCGGTCAGCGGTGTTGAAGAGGTGTGGACTGAATGGCTCACTGATAAATCCTTCTTGCCTGGCCGCCAGTTGCGGGCAGGGTTATCAATACGGGTTCATAACTGATGAATTTGTATTTTGTCCTGTAAACTCGCAGAATAGTCTAGAATGAGGCTTGATAGGTAGCAAGCTAATTATAAGGAGATGAAATTGGATACCCCACTAGGAACGGATCTCGCAAGATTAGTGCGCATCTGGCGGTCGTTGATCGATCAACGCCTGAAGCCGCTGGAACTGACCCAGACTCACTGGGTAACGCTACATAACATTCATCAGTTGCCACCGGACCAGTCGCAGATTCAGCTGGCCAAGGCTATAGGTATAGAACAACCATCACTGGTTCGCACGCTGGATCAGCTGGAAGAGAAGGGGTTAATCACCCGCACCACCTGTGTCAGCGATCGCCGTGCAAAGCGGATTAAGCTGACAGAGGAAGCTGCGCCGATTATCACCGAGGTTGAGCATGTGATTGATGCCACCCGGGATGACATTCTGTCCGGAATCTCTCAGCAGGAGATCGACAAGATGGTGACGCTGATTGCCCGGCTGGAAAAAAACATTCTCGAGCTGCAAAATCGCGACGAATAAAAAAACCGGCATCAGCCGGTTTTTTTATCTTTTAGCGTGGTGAAACAGTCACCTGGCTGCCGTTGGAGGCCATCGCCACGCGCATCCCCACGGAGAAACGGCTGGCGGCTTGTTTCTGCACCACCATAATGGTATTGCCGTCATCCTTACGGATTTCCAGTTCTACACCCTGGGTTTTATTCATCGCGCCCTGAACACCCTGTCCGGCTACGCCACCCGCCACTGCACCAGCTGCGGTTGCCAGGCTGCGGCCTGTACCGCCACCGAGAGTGTTACCGAGGAAGCCACCCAACACTGCACCACCGATTGCGCCGATCACATTGCTTTCATCGCCGCCCTGAATCTGAACCGGACGAACAGAGACCAGCGTACCGTAGGTCACGTTCTGTATCTGGCGCGCTTCAGAAGCACTGTAAACATCGCCGGAAAGTGTGCTCGTATTGGTGCATCCTGCTAATGTCACACCGGTCAGTGCCACGATTAAAATACGCTTAAACATCGTCAGAACTCCTTTTTTTCTCATTGCTGCAGTCAATTGCGCAGCGATCAATAACTTAATTATATGGCACAAGCAATGCTTGTCGCTTAATTCCAGCAAAAAAACGTTGTTCAAAAGATAGCGCAGCGGGCTTAAACCGGTACTCAATCAGCTGAAAAAAGCCGTTAAAGAAGCACGCTGTTTGAAAATGCACAGTTAATTATAGAATTGCACAAACAATTTTGCGACGCTGTAGGGAAAGAGTGGAAAAAACCTTGCGGTTAAGGCAGAAAACATGAAATCAGGACGCTATATCGGGGTAATGTCAGGGACCAGTCTGGACGGTGTGGACGTGGTGATGGCAGCCATTGACAGCCAGATGGTGGCGCAGCAGGCCAGCTACTGCCACCCGATCCCTGCGGCTCTGCGGCAGGACATTCTGGCCATCTGTCAGGGCCAGTCGCTGACGCTGTCCCAGCTTGGGCAGTTGGATACCCGTCTCGGACGTCTGTTTGCCGAGGCAGTAAAAACGCTCTTGCAGCGCGAAGGGCTGGTTAAAGAAGATATCACGGCGATCGGCTGCCACGGGCAGACCGTGTGGCATGAACCGCAGGGCGAAGCGCCTAATACGCTGCAGATTGGTGACAATAACCAGATCGCGGCTGCCACCGGTATCACTGTGGTGGGAGATTTTCGCCGTCGTGATATGGCCCTTGGCGGGCAGGGCGCACCGCTCGTACCAGCCTTTCATCAGGCGGTCCTGATGCATCCGGTCGAACGTCGGATGGTACTGAATATAGGCGGCATCGCTAACCTGTCCCTGTTGATCCCCGGTAAGCCGGTTGGCGGCTATGATACCGGGCCGGGTAATATGCTGCTGGATGCGTGGATCTGGCGAAATAAAGGCCAGAGCTACGATCTGGATGGCGCATGGGGCAGCAGCGGTACGGTAGCTTATCCGCTATTGCAACAGATGCTGGCCGATCCCTGGTTCTCGCTGCCCGCGCCCAAATCAACTGGCCGCGAGTATTTCAATCTGGGGTGGGTTGAACAGCAACTGGCCCACTTCCCTGGCCTGCTTCCACAGGATGTTCAGGCCACGCTGGTGGAACTGACCGCCACCACCATTGCCGAACAGGTGATGCTGAGCGGTGGTTGCGAGCGGTTACTGGTTTGCGGTGGCGGCAGTCGCAACCCCCAGCTGATGGTGCGGCTGACCAGCCAACTGGCCGGAACCGAAGTCAGTACTACCGATAGCGTCGGCATCAGCGGCGACGATATGGAAGGGCTGGCCTTTGCCTGGCTGGCCTACCGGACCTTATCCGGAGAGCCCGGGAACCTGCCGTCGGTTACGGGGGCACTCGAAGCGACGGTGCTCGGGGCGATCTACCCGGCAAACACGCCGCGCTATCGCTGAGTGCATCACGACGAATCTTTAGCGGTTTGCTAAAGTTACCCTTCACCTCAAGGAGACAGTATGAAAAAAATTGTGATCGCTTCCAGCCTGGTGCTGCTTTCCGGCTGCAGTTTGTTCCACTCTGAGCCGGAGAAGCCTAAAACGCTGCATTACACTTGCGGCACTCTGCCACTGACGGTGATTCTGGATAATTCACGACGGGAAGTTAACCTTATTCTGGACGGCAATCCGCTGATCCTGAAACAGCAGGAAGCGGCTTCCGGCACGCGCTACAGCGACGGTAACTACGTATTCTGGTCCAAAGGCGACGGGGCTTTTATCGAGCGTAACGGCAAATTGATCATCAATGACTGCCGTCTTAACGCAGGTTAACCCGTTGAGATCCATCGGGATGAGGAGCACAATGTTTTATCCCCTTCCAGCAGAAGCCTGAGCGATGAACGAGAGCGATAACCTGCAGCAGATTGCCCATCTGCGCCGTGAATATACCCGTGGCGGCCTGCGCCGTAACGATCTTCCAGACGACCCGCTGGCGCTGTTTGAACGCTGGCTGGGCCAGGCCGTAGAGGCGCAACTGCCTGATGCAACTGCAATGAGCGTGGCGACGGTTGATGAGCGCGGCCAGCCCTATCAGCGCATTGTTTTGCTGAAGCACTTTGACCAGCGAGGGATGGTGTTCTACACCAACCTGGGCAGCCGTAAAGCTCAGCATCTGGAAAAAAATCCGCGCATCAGCTTACTGTTCCCGTGGCACATGCTGGAACGACAGGTGATGGTGCTGGGCACGGTGGAGAAGCTGTCGATGCTCGATGTGGTGAAATACTTCCACAGCCGCCCGCGCGAAAGCCAGATTGGCGCGTGGGTGTCGAAGCAGTCCAGCCGGATTTCCGCTCGTGGCGTGCTGGAAGGCAAGTTCCTGGAGCTGAAGCAGAAGTTCCAGCAGGGCGAAGTTCCCCTGCCGAGTTTCTGGGGCGGCTACCGCATCAAAATAGACTCAATGGAGTTCTGGCAGGGCGGCGAACACCGGCTGCATGACCGTTTTTTCTACCAGCGTGAAGATGAAGCCTGGAAAATTGATCGTCTCGCCCCTTAAATCCGCGAAATAATCCCGTTAAGCGCTGGCACAGAGTGCGTCAGCGCTTTATTCTATATGCCTTATTTTTTCGTCCGCGAGTAGCGGAAAGCTGTGTACCAGCAAAGGTGCAGACTTTTCTACATGGAGTCACAGATGGCCAGCAGTAACCTGATCACACAATTGCAAGAGCGGGGCTTAGTCGCCCAGGTAACGGATGAGACCGCGTTAGCAGAACGACTGGCGCAAGGGCCAATCGCACTCTATTGCGGCTTCGATCCGACTGCCGACAGCTTGCATTTGGGCCATCTGGTGCCGTTACTCTGCCTGAAGCGCTTCCAGGATGCGGGTCACCGCCCGGTGGCGCTGGTGGGTGGAGCGACCGGCCTGATTGGCGACCCGAGCTTTAAAGCCGCTGAGCGCAAGCTGAACACCAACGAAACCGTCAACGAGTGGGTGGAGAAAATCCGCCATCAGGTGGCACCGTTCCTCGACTTTGACTGTGGCGACAACAGCGCCATTGCGGCCAACAACTACGACTGGTTCGGCGGCATGAACGTGCTGACCTTCCTGCGTGATATCGGCAAGCACTTCTCGGTCAACCAGATGATCAATAAAGAAGCGGTTAAGCAGCGTCTGAACCGTGACGATCAGGGGATCTCCTTTACCGAGTTCTCCTATAACCTGCTTCAGGGGTACGACTTTGCCTGCCTCAACGAGCGTCATGGCGTGGCGCTGCAGATCGGCGGCTCCGATCAGTGGGGCAACATCACCTCCGGTATCGATCTGACCCGTCGTCTGCACCAGAACCAGGTATTTGGCCTGACCGTTCCGTTGATCACTAAATCTGACGGCACCAAGTTCGGTAAAACCGAAGGTGGCGCAGTGTGGCTGGACGCGAAGAAAACCAGCCCGTACAAGTTCTACCAGTTCTGGATCAACACGGCAGATGCTGACGTCTACCGCTTCCTGAAGTTCTTCACCTTTATGAGCATTGAAGAGATCAATGCGCTGGAAGAAGAAGATAAAAACAGTGGTAAAGCGCCACGTGCCCAGTCTGTGCTGGCCGAGCAGGTGACCCGCCTGGTTCACGGTGCAGAAGGGCTGACCGCGGCCGAGCGTATCACCAAAAGCCTGTTCTCCGGCAGCCTGAGCGAGATGACCGAAGCGGACTTTGAGCAGCTGGCGCAGGACGGTATGCCATTTGTCGAGCTGGCACAGGGTGAAGATCTGCAACAGGCGATGGTGGCAGGCGATCTGGCTCCTTCCCGTGGGCAGGCCCGTAAACTGATTGAGTCAAAAGCGGTCAACATTAACGGCCAGGTGCAGTTAAATACGGAATACGCTTTCGATGCAGCAGACCGCCTGTATGGTCGCTTTACGCTGCTCCGTCGTGGTAAGAAAAATTACTGCCTGCTCGTCTGGAAATAAGCTCACCCAACAGGCCGGTCTGACCGGCCTCTTTTTTGGCAAAGTTCGGGTTTCGCTATGAAAAATATTCTTTCTGTTCAGTCGCATACCGTTTACGGTCATGCGGGCAACAGTGCGTCTGAATTCCCTATGCGCCGCATGGGGGCAAACGTCTGGCCGCTCAATACCGTGCAGTTTTCTAACCACACGCAGTACGGACACTGGACCGGGATGGTGATGCCGGCCAGCCACCTGACGGAGATTGTTAAGGGGATTGCGGACATTGACCGCCTCAGGACCTGTGATGCGGTGCTGAGCGGCTACCTTGGATCTGCTGAGCAGGGTGAGCAGATCCTCGATATCGTTCGTCAGGTGAAGCAGGCTAACCCGAATGCATGGTTCTTCTGCGATCCGGTAATGGGCCATCCTGAAAAAGGCTGCATCGTGGCACCCGGCGTGGCGGAGTTTCACAGCCGTTCGGCGCTGCCAGCCAGTGACATCATCGCGCCCAACCTGCTGGAACTGGAAATGCTCAGCGGTCATGCCGTGAGCAATGTGGAGCAGGCAGTTGCCACTGCGCGTGAGCTGATTGCCCGTGGCCCGAAAATCGTACTGGTCAAGCATCTGGCTCGCGCCGGTCAGCGCATCGATCGCTTCGAAATGCTTCTGGTCACCGCTGACGAGGCCTGGCATATCAGCCGCCCGCTGGTGGATTTCGGTGTGCGACAGCCGGTTGGCGTGGGCGATCTGACCAGCGGACTGCTGCTGGTGGACCTGCTGCATGGTAAACCGCTGAAAGAGGCGCTGGAGCACGTGACGGCGGCAGTTTATGAAGTGATGCTGAAAACCCATGAATTGGGTGAGTATGAGTTACAGCTGGTTGCCGCTCAGGAAGGCATTGCTAACCCGCAGCAGCACTTTGATGCGGTAAAACTGTAACGCTTTTTCCCTGTGCGACAGATCCGCACAGGGAATCATTCTCTCAAATTCCTTCGGCTCTGAGCGCTTCAGCCACAGCAGGGCGCGCGGCGACCCGATCAAACCACGCCTGCAGGGTTTTCATCTCTGAAAGATCCAGCTGAATAGCTTTTGCCCAGCGCACCACTGTAAACAGATAAGCATCCGCGACGGTGAAATGCAGGCCCATCAGCCACTGTTTCTCCTTCAGCTCTTCATCCACCCAGCCAAATTTCTGTATCAGCTGGCCGCGCAGCACCTCTTTAAATTCGTCTGGCGTAGTGGGGCGAAACAGCGGGCTGAAGGTCTTGTGCAGCTCGGTGGCAATGTAATTAAGCCACTCCAGCGTGTGATAGCGCGTCATGCTGCCAACAGGTGCCAGCAGTTTACGGTCCGGCTTCAGGTCCGCCAGATACTGGGCGATAGCCACGCCTTCAGTGAGGATCGTTTCATCATCGAACTGCAGCGTGGGCACCTGCCCTTTGGGATTGATTAGCAGAAAATTATCGCCCAGCTCCGTGATTTTGGTCTGCAAATCCACCCTAATCAACGTAAAGTCCAGCCCGGTTTCCCGCAGAATGATATGCGGAGAGAGTGAGCAGGCCCCGGGTTTAAAGAACAGTTTCATTACTTGCTCCTTTGATTTACTGGCAAAACATCCTGTCAGCTTACTGCCGCCGGGCGGAAAAGTCAGCGACTTCAGGAGAGACGGAGAGGGATTATTTCTCCATCATCTGATACTTAACAAACTCTCAACCCGCAAGCTGCTCAGCTCCGGTAACGTTGTGCGGGCCAGATCCCAGAATGCACGGACTTTAGCAGGCATATATTTTACGTTTTGCGTCACCAGCTGGACCGGTACCGCTGGCGTGCGGAACTCTGCCAGCACCTCGCAAAGTGAGCCCTGCTGAATATCATCATAAACCTGGTAAGAGAGCAGGCGGGCGATGCCTTTACCGGCGCGGGCTGCTATCAGCTGCGTCTCCACTTCGTTAACGGTCAGCCTCGGCGTAATTCGTACCCGCTCCTGCGGTGCTTCAGCAGCAAACCGCCATTCCCGTTGCGAAGTGGCCGTGGTCCCGGCAATTAGGCGATGATCGGTTAGCATCACTGGCGTGAGCGGTTTTCCATGCAGCGTAAGATAAGCCGGGCTGGCAACCAGCATCTTTTGCACGCTGCCCACCTCGGTCGCCACCAGCGAGGAGTCGCGCAGCTGGCCAATTCGCACTGCCATATCCAGCCCCTGCTCAATCAAATCCTGATAGCGGTCGCTGAGCTGCAGATCAATCTGAATATCCGGGTACATTTCCAGAAACGTAAGCACCAGCGGGGCGATATGCTTGCGGCCAAACTGCACCGGTGCCGTCAGCCGAAGTTTGCCGCTAAGCTGATTACGGGTGGTGGTGACCAGCGCCTGCTGATAATCCTCCAGCAGGCTTCTGGCGCGTTCATACAACTCCAGTCCGGCTTGAGTGGGCTGCAGGTGACGGGTGGTGCGCTCAATCAGGCTGACGGCAAAACGATTTTCCAGCGCTGCCAGAGTCCGGGTAATGGCAGGGGGAGAACGGCGCAGCGTGCGGGCTGCTCCGGCCAGGCTGCCCTGTTGTACCACGGCGACGAACACCGCCAGCTCGTCAAGCTTATCCATGATCCTTCCACTTAGCGAAATTATGAATTGCTATTTTTGCCAGTTTACGCTGTTTTCAGCAAGAGTAAGCTGACTGAAACTACAGGAGACGAAAATGAGTACATTAACACTGTATGGCAGCGAACTGTCCGGGCACGCTCACCGAGTCAGATTGCTTCTCAGCATGCTGAAACTGGAAGCGGAATGGGTTGAGGCAGGAGCCGACGTGCGCAAACGAGAGGATTTTATGGCTCTGAACCCGCTCGGGCAGATACCTGTGCTGGTGGATAACGGCACGGTGATTGCCGACAGCAACGCTATTCTGATCTGGCTGGCAAAGCGCTATGCGCCGGACAGCGGCTGGCTGCCGCAGGAACTGCTGAAGGAGGTGCAGGTGCATCAGTGGCTGGCGAAAGCCGCTGGAGAAATCCGCTACGGTGTCGCCTCGGCGCGCTTGATCAGGCAGTTCAACGCCCCGGAAAACTACGATTCTGCAGTGAGCGTGGCAGGGAAATTTTTACCTCAGTTCGAGGCACATCTGGCCGGGCGTCAATGGCTGGTGGGTGACAGGGCAACCCTCGCCGATCTGGCCTGTTACGCCTACGTTGCCTGTGCACCGGAAGGGGGCATTGCGCTGCGTGCTTATCCAGCGGTTAAGAGCTGGTTGCAGCGTGTGGAAGCCCTGCCGGGTTTTATCGCTTTACCGGCACTGCCGCTGCCAGCGGAAGCCTGAACATGTTTCATCCGGGAGAGCAGCTGGCGCAGGACAAAGCGGGCTATGAGCGGGTCAAAGCCGCCCTCTACCCGGCAATGCCTGAGCAGCACCGTCTGTTTTATCAGGGATTACACCTGTTCTATCTCTCGGTGCAGGACGAAGAGGGTTATCCGGTAGCAGCGTTAATTCAGGGAGAGGCTGGCTTTCTGCAAACGCCGGATGATACCCATCTGGAGATCCCTCTGGCAGCTGTGGAGGCTGTTCCCTGGCTGCCGCGCCTGCAGCCGGGGATGCCGCTCGGTGGTCTGGGGCTGGATCTGTCCAACCGCCGCCGCAACCGGGTGAATGGGTTGATTGAAAGCCTCAGCGACGGTAAGCTGAGTCTGCGTGTTCAGGAGAGTTTCGGAAACTGTCCAAAGTACATTCAACGCCGGTTACTGCCGGGAGCCGATCTCCGCAGAAAACTGGAGGTGGAACGGCTTAACCGCCTGGATGCAGATGCACGTTATCTGATTTCCGCCGCTGATACCTTCTTCGTCGCCAGCCATGCACAGCGGCAGAATGAAACGGGCGGAGCGGATATCTCGCACCGTGGCGGGGTGCCCGGATTTGTGCAAATTAAGCAGGGTAAGCTGTTGATCCCCGATTATTCCGGCAATCGCTATATGAACACGCTGGGCAATCTGCTGATTGAGCCACGTTGCGCTCTGCTGATCATGGACTTTCATCAGGGGGCTGCGCTGCATATTCAGGGGCGGGCGGAAGTGCTCTGGCACGAGCCGGTCAGAGGACTGGTGGAACGCTACTGGACGGTAGAGCCGGAACGTATTTTACGGATCCGTCAGCTGTTGCCTGCCGTCGGGAGCGACGTGGAATATGCTGACTCCTCGCTGGAGGCTGGGAAGAGCTGAGCCCAAAAAAAGGGCGACATCGCTGTCGCCCCGATCTTTATCGCCAGAACAGGATTACGCTTTGACATCCTGCGGCTGTGCGACCGGCTGGTCGTCCTGAGTCATGCGGTTCAGCTTTGGCGCTGTCAGCATCATCAGTACGGCAATCACACCGGTGGCAATACCAATTTGCAGGAACACATCACCGTAGACGTGCAGTGACTGCAGTGGGTCGGTGATATCTTCCGGCACTGCCATCAGGTTCGCCACTTTACCGGCAATCATCGCTGCGCCAGCGGTGGTCAGGAACCAGGAGCCCATGATAAAGCCCATCAGACGCTGAGGAACCAGCTGTGCCACCATCGCCAGGCCCAGACCGGAGATCATCAGCTCACCGACGCTCTGCAGAGCATAGCTGAGGATCAGCCAGTTAACGGAAACGATACCCATCTGGTTAGCGAACTTCGCGCCCAGTGGCAGTACCAGAAACGCGGCTGAACAAAGGATCATCCCGAGAGCAAATTTGTGCGGCATCGGCAGACGGTCGCCCATTTTGTTATACACCGCAGCGAGAATCGGGCTGAAAATCATGATCCAGAACGGGTTCAGCGCCTGATACTGCTCGGCCTCAAACGCAATGCCCAGAATGCTGTGCTCAACGTTACGGATGGCAAAGAAGTTCAGGGAAGTTGGCATCTGCATATAGAGAACAAAGAACACCACCGCCTCTGCCATCAGCAGAAAAGCAACGATCATCTTACGGCGGGCTGCGCCCTTCAGCTTGAACGCCTCTTTGGCGAAAATCACCACGATACCCAGAGCAACCAGTGCCAGCACCATACGGGCAATGCCCTGGTTATGCAGCAGCCAGGTAGCAATCGTCACCAGTACCGCAATACCCACAAGGGTGCCCAGCAGTTTGCCGACGTGCAGCGGAGCGAAGTCAGGTTTGGAACCGTAGTTTTTCACCCACTTGCGGCACAGCATAAAGTTCACCAGCGTGATCAGCATACCCACTACGGAAAGTGAGAAGGCCACGTTCCAGCCGTAATGCGCGGCCAGCCACGGAGTTGCCAGCATAGAGAAGAACGAACCGATGTTGATCGCCATGTAATACATGGTGAAGGCACCGTCGAGGCGCGGGTCGTCTTTTTCATAGCAGGTAGAGAGCAGCGAAGAGGGGTTAGCTTTAAACAGGCCATTACCGACGGCGATAGTCGCCATGCCGATATAGACCACGCCAACGTCGTGACCGGAGAAGGCCACCAGCGCATAGCCCAGCGCCAGGACCAGCGTACCCAGCACGATAACGCGCTTGGTGCCCAGCACTTTGTCACCCAGCCAGCCGCCCACGGCCACCAGACCATAAACCAGCGCGCTGAAAGAGGAGAAGAGGGTGATGGACTCGGCTTCGGACATGCCCAGCATCTTGACGAGATAAACCGCCATGATGCCCTGCAGGCCGTAGTAACCGAAACGCTCCCACAGCTCGATCGAGAAAATCAGATAGAACGATTTGGATTGCTTAAATGCATTGAGGCTCACGGCCTCGGGTTGTTTGTTTGCAGTTGACACTAGTACCTCTGAAGTCAGTATCCTGATTCGACCCAAAAATTAAGTCGTTGTCATACAAGGTGGGCATTCGCCGCATGGTTATAAGATGGGAAAAACGGCGACCAATTTCGCCGATCATTCCGCCTCAGGCAAGTCTTTTTTCATATATTGCTGGAAAGGGGAGTGAAAGTGTTAATGGGTAGATCAAAGGTGTATAAATAGTTTTAATGACTATTTTTAATTTTTTGTTTGGTATAAACAACTTAAATGAGACTGCAATTTATTCAGTTGACAGAATTACTCTCCGATCCCCTTTTTATGGTCAATAATGTCACTGGATTATTAATGAGCAATATTATCATCTGAAAAGACTCTTTAAAGCATGGCAAACTAATGCCTGGCAGTGTTGATGGTCAATTCTAAAGCAATCGCGCATGTCAAATGTGATTCAGATCACTAAAAGTCAGCATAATATTTGTTGAAAAATAACATTCATCGCCTGGCTGGCCCCAAATTTAAATAAATGACTTGCTGTTGAACAAAGGTGCTGTTCTTGTAATGAAAATGTGACCTTCAACGCTATAAATCGGTCTATTTATCTTTTATGTCAGTGTCGCGTTCAACAAACCGCAGCAGCCTGATTCGCGACTCGATTTTATTATTGATTGAACGTTCAATATAAAATGTCTATAATCATTATCATTCAATAGCTAAAACCGATGAAGCGATGCCAAAAGTTGGAATGAAAGCCATCCGTCAGGCGCAACTGATCCATGCCACGTTGACGGTAATTGATCGGGTGGGCCTGGCAGACGCCAGCCTGGCGCTGATTGCCAAAGAAGCAGGGGTGTCGACCGGGATTGTCAGCCACTATTTCGGCGACAAAAACGGTCTGCTGGACGCCTGTATGCGGCAGATCCTCTCCGACCTCTATACGGCCGTTGAACACTATCGCCAGCAGGCAGCCGACCAGCCAGAAGCGCAAATCCGGGCCATTATCGATGGCAATTTCGACGTGTCGCAAATTGCCGGGCCGGTGCTGAAAACCTGGCTGGCATTTTGGACCAACAGCCTGCATCAGCCCGATCTGCAGCGGCTGCAGCGCATTAACGATCGCCGCCTCTATTCCAACCTGGCGTCGCAATTTGCCAGAGTGCTGGAACCCCAGCAGGCACGTCACGCAGGGGCCAGTCTGGCAGCGCTGATCGACGGGCTGTGGTTACGCATGACGCTGGCACCGCAACCCATGGAACAGGGACTGGATGACGCAAGGATGCTTTGCTATCAGAATCTCGCGCTGTGGCTTTCAGCCGCGGCGAAATAAACCCCCGAAGGAGGAGGCATGGCCGATATGCAACGCCGTGGACTGTACATTAATGGCCGGGAAGAAGCCGGTCAGGGCGAAACATTCACCACCATCAATCCCGCCAATGGTGAAGTGCTGGCAGAGATCACCGCAGCCAGCCAGCAGGATATCGAACGCGCCGTCGCTTCAGCCGCCGCCGGTCAGCGCATCTGGCGTAGCTACACGCCGTCAGAGCGCAGCCGCGTGCTGTTAAAAGCTGTTGCTCTCCTGCGTGAGCGCAATCAGCAGCTGGCAGAACTTGAAACTGCCGATACCGGTAAACCGATCAGCGAAACCGCCGTGGTGGATATCGTCACTGGGGCAGACGTACTGGAATACTACGCGGGTCTGGCCGTTGCGGTTGAAGGGGAATCTATTCCATTGCGTGACAGCGCGCTGGTATATACCCGCCGTGAGCCACTGGGGATTTGTGCCGGGATTGGCGCGTGGAACTACCCGATCCAGATTGCTATGTGGAAAAGTGCTCCGGCACTGGCAACCGGCAACGCAATGATTTTCAAACCCAGCGAAGTGACGCCGCTCAGCGCGCTTGAGCTGGCGAAAATCTTCACCGAAGCCGGTCTGCCGGATGGCGTGTTCAACGTGGTACAGGGCGCAGCCGCCGTGGGCCAGGGCCTGAGCCAGCACCCCAAAATTGCCAAAGTCTCCTTCACCGGTGAAGTGAACACCGGCAAGCGGGTGATGGCCGATGCCGCGCTCGCTAATCTTAAGTCAGTGACCATGGAATTAGGAGGCAAATCGCCGCTGATCGTCTTTGAAGATGCCGAGCTGGAGCGCGCTGTGGATGGCGCGATGATGGCTAACTTTTACAGCAGCGGCCAGGTTTGTACCAATGGCACCCGCGTGTTTGTACACCGCTCACTGCTTCCTGCTTTCGAAAAGCGTCTGCTGGAGAAGATGGCGGGGATCAACTGCGGCGATCCGCTTGACCCGCAGGTAAACTTCGGTCCGCTGGTCAGTGAAGAACACTGCCAGAAAGTGGTCTCTTATCTGAACATCGGTAAAGAAGAGGGTGCCCGCCTGCTGGCTGGTGGTTCACGTATCACCGAAGGGAAGCTGGCGAAAGGCTGTTACGTTGAGCCAACGGTGTTTACCGACTGCACCGATGAGATGCGTATCGTGCAGGAAGAGATCTTCGGCCCGGTGATGAGCGTGCTGGTCTTCGATGAAGAGCAGGAAGTGATTGAGCGGGCGAACAACACCGAGTACGGCCTTGCGGCTGGTGTATTCACTACTTCTCTGAACCGGGCGCACCGGGTTATCCATCAGATGGAAGCCGGGATCTGCTGGGTCAACAGCTGGGGTGAATCTCCGGCACCGATGCCGGTTGGGGGCTACAAGCAGTCCGGGGTTGGCCGTGAAAACGGCATTGAAACCCTGCATCACTACACCCGTACCAAATCGATCCTGATCGAAATGGGCGAGTATCCGACAGCATTCTGAAGCTGAAACTGATTTTTTGCCGCGGCGCTCCGGTCGCGGCTGCCTGGAGGTTTAATGCAGAAATTTGATTACATCATTATTGGCGCTGGTTCAGCAGGCAACGTGCTGGCCACGCGACTGACTGAGGATGCTGACGTATCGGTACTTTTACTGGAAGCGGGTGGGAAAGATCACCGCTGGGACTTCCGTACCCAAATGCCAGCCGCTTTGGCTTATCCGCTGCAGGGCAAACGCTACAACTGGGCTTTTGAAACCGATCCCGAGCCGAAAATGAACAACCGCCGCATGGAATGTGGGCGTGGAAAGGGGTTGGGTGGCTCCTCGCTGATCAACGGCATGTGCTATATCCGTGGCAATGCGATGGATTATGACAACTGGGCGAAAAAAGAGGGGCTGGAAAACTGGTCCTATCTCAACTGCCTGCCGTACTTCCGCAAAGCCGAAAAACGAGATATTGGCGAGAACGATTACCACGGCGGCGAAGGCTACCTGAGCGTCACCACGCCAAAAAAAGGCAACAATCCGCTGTTTCGCTCGTTTATCGAGGCGGCGAAGCAGGCCGGGCACCATGAAACCGACGATCTGAACGGCTACCGTCAGGATGGGTTTGGCCCGATGGACCGAACTGTCACCGCCGAGGGACGCCGATCCAGTACCGCCAGAGGCTATCTGGACGTGGCGAAGCAGCGCTCAAACCTGACCATCGTCACCCACGCCCAGACTGACCGCATCCTGTTCAGCGGCAAAACAGCAACCGGCGTAAGCTGGCTACATAACGGCAAGGAACAGCAGGTGGAAGCCACACGTGAAGTGCTGCTGTGCGCCGGGGCGATTGCCTCCCCGCAGATCCTGCAGCGTTCGGGCGTGGGGCCGGAAGAGTGGCTGCGCGAGCTGGACATTGAGGTGGTGCACCCACTGCCGGGCGTCGGGCGTAACCTGCAGGATCACCTGGAAGTGTATATGCAGTTTCGTTGTAAAAAACCGGTCAGCCTCTATCCTTCACTGCAGTGGTGGAACCAGCCAGCGATCGGTGCTGAGTGGCTGTTTAACGGCACCGGCATCGGGGCCAGCAACCAGTTTGAGGCGGGCGGTTTTATCCGCAGCGATGACCAGCCGGACTGGCCGGATCTGCAGTATCACTTCCTGCCGGTGGCGATCAACTACAACGGCAGCAGCCCGGTTAAAGAGCACGGCTTCCAGGCACACGTTGGGCCGATGCGTTCCATGAGCCGTGGTCGCGTAAAGCTGACCTCAAAGCATCCGTATGCCGCGCCATCGATCTTCTTCAACTACATGTCTGAAGAGCGTGACTGGGTGGAGTTCCGCAACGCGGTGCGCCTGACCCGTGAAATCATGCGGCAGCCAGCGCTGGCTGAATATTGTGGTGATGAAATCCAGCCGGGGGCAGAGGTGCAGAGCGATGAGCAGATCGATGCCTTTATTCGCGAGCATGCCGAGACGGCCTATCATCCCTGCGGCAGCTGCGCGATGGGTAACGATGAGATGGCCGTTGTCGATGCAGAAGGGCGCGTGCACGGTATCCGGCGTCTGCGCGTGGTGGATGCTTCGATTATGCCGCAAATTACCACCGGCAACCTGAATGCACCAACGGTAATGATCGCTGAGAAAATGGCGGACCTGATCCGTGGCCGCACGCCGCTGGCCGTTTCCACCGCTGAGTATTATCAGCTGGAGCGTGAACAGGCCGAAGCTGAACTGAGTATCGAACGGTCCGGAGGCTGGGTGTAATCTGAAACGCGGCAAAGGATTGCCGGATATCTTCTTTGTCGCCGCAGATCGGCTTTGTTATTGATGTGAAGCTTTTATTATTTCACACCAGACAAGGCAGGATATTGTGGAAATCTACTGGTATTTAACCGCACCCGACGGGCATAAGCCTTGGTCTGCTGGCGGCAGCCGTAAAATTGATTACGCCTATTTTCAACAGGTCGCCCGCGCGGTGGACCACCTTGGTTTTACCGGAGCACTCCTTGCTACTGGCGCGCACGATCCCTGGATCCTCGGCGCTTCGCTTATCCCCTATACCGAAAGAATGAAATTCCTGATCGCTATTCAGCCCGGGCTGATTTCCCCGACGCTGCTGGCGAAGATGGCGGTGACATTCAATCAGTTTTCTAAAGGAAGAGTGCTGCTCAACGTGGTCAGCGGGGATAAAAATACCCTTGGCGCTTACGGGATGCACCTGGAGCACGACCAGCGATATGAGCTGGGTGACGAATTCCTCAGTGTGCTCCGGCCACTGCTGGCAGAACAGCCAGTAAACTTCTCCGGCGAACACTATCAGATCACCGATGCCAGACTGGCGCTGGGCAACGGAGGGTATCCGCCGCCGCCGCTGTGGTTTGGCGGTTCCTCCGATGCGGCACAGGAAGTGGCAGCAAAACATATCGATACCTATCTCTCCTGGGGCGAAACACCGCCGCAGGCCGCTGAAAAAATTGCTCAGGTCAAACAACGCGCACAGCAGCATCAGCGCACGCTGCGCTATGGCATCCGCCTGTATGTGATTGTGCGGGAAACCGATGAAGCGGCCTGGGCTGCCGTTGATGAGCTCTATCGCTCAATGGATGATCAGGCTATCGCTGCCCGTCAGGCACTGGCGCAGAACTCTGACTCGGTCGGGCAGGCCCGCATGGGCGCGCTGCACAACAATGCCCGTCCTGAAAACCCGCGAGATCTGGAAATTTACCCTGGCCTGTGGGCAGGAATTGGGCTGGTGCGTCCGGGGCCGGGCACGGCGATTGTGGGCAGTCCTGACACCGTGCGCAAAACCCTGCGGGCCTATCAGGATGCGGGCGTTGAGGTATTTATCCTCTCAGGCTTCCCGCTGCTGGAAGAGGCCTACCTGTTCAGCGAGCTGGTGATGCCAGGGCTGGAACTGGATAACGCAGAACCGTTTCGCGAGCAGGCGGGAGCGGCCAACACCTTCACCTGGGGTAATTTGTGGGATCGCCCGATAGCAGAACAGGAGCCGCAGAAATGACCCTGAGAATCGGCAGTCATCCCAGCAATCTTTCCCTGTTTATTCTGCGCCATCGCGGCGTGCTGGAAGCCCGTGCGGAAGCTGAAGGCTGGCAGGTGGTCTGGAAGGATTATCAGCACGGCGGCGACAGCGCGGACTACTTGCGGCATAACCAGCTGGACGTGGTGGGCACCGGTTCAACACCACCGGTCTATGCTCAGGCCAGCGGGCTGGATGTGGCCTATCTGGGCGCTTCTCCCAGCCGTGACGCCAACTGCGCGTTACTGGTGATGAAGGAGCGTGAACGGCAGGCGGTGCAGCAGCTTGCCGGTGCGCGTATCGCCTGCATGAAAGGCTCATTTACCGATCATTTTATTGCCCGGTTGCTGCAGCAAAATGGCCTGTCGCTGAAAGATATTACGCTGGTGGATCTTGGCGGTAGCGACTCTGCGCGGGCTTTAAGGCTGGGTGACGTTGACATCTGGGCAGCGATTGACCCATGGCTGGGCGTGGCGCAGGAGGCTAAACGAGTCAGAACGCTGGCGCGGGTGGGAGAATATGTCGCCAACCGCTCGGTATTCTGGTGTCGACGGGAGTGGCAGCAGCGCCATCCGGAGCAGGCGCAACTGGTACTGGAGGTGCTGGCTGAAAATGATCGCTGGGTTGCTGAGCATCCGAAAGATGCGGCTCAACTGCTGAACCAGCATCTGCCAGCCAGCATCAGCGCCGCTACCTGGCTGAAAACAATCGGCGCTCGTCCCTGGGGGATCAGCGCGGTTTCCGCCACGCTGCTGACTGAACAACAGCAACAGGCCGACGATCTTTACGCTAGCGGTTTCCTCGACCAACCGCTCACGCTTACCGAACCGACTCTGACAGGGATCCAGGCATGAATAAGGGAAAAAAAATGGTGCTGGGTTTGCTGCTGGCGATTGGCTCTCACGCGGCCGTGGCTGAGACTACGCTGAGAATTGGTTTTCTGAAGGGGCCGACCGATCTGGCACTGGTAAAGGAGAATGGCAGCCTGGAGAAGGCGCTGGCGGCGCATGGCGTGAAGCTGGAATGGGCAGGAAACTTTACTGCAGCGGCGCCAGCGTATGAAGCGTTGAACGCAGGTTCAATCGACATGACCACCGGCAGTTCAACCGCTTTCGTTACCGCCATTGCTGCCGGGTCGCCGCTGCTGTTCTTTGGCTATCAGGCTATGCCTGCAGACGGCGAGGGAATTGTGGTTCGCCAGGATTCTCCAATCCATACTCTTGCCGATTTACGCGGCAAAAAGGTGGCCGTTAACAAAGGCGGTACCGGGGAATATTTGCTGTCGAAAGCGCTGCAGAGCGCAGGTATCCCGGAAGGAGAGGTACACAAGGAGTATCTCAGCCCGGGCGACACCGGCACGGCATTTGCCGGCGGCCATGTTGATGGCTGGGCCGTGTGGGATCCTTTTCTGACGCTGGCAAAACAGAGTTTCCAGGGACGGTTGCTGATTAACGGCAAGGCGCTGGGATCGGAAAATGCTGCCGGTTATTTTGTCAGCCAGAGCTACTACAAAGCGCATCCCGAAGTGGTGAAGTGGGTCTGGGAGGTGCTGAAGCAGCAAAATGCCTGGGCGAAACAGCATCCGCATGAAGCCGGAGCCGTCTGGGCTAAGCAGATGGGCCAGTCAGGTAACGGTGTGGGTAATCTGCTGGGTGAAGTGAATACCGTGCCGGTTACCGAGGTTGGTAGCGCCGAACAGGAACATATTCGCCATATCGCAGACTGGTACCTGCAGCAGAAACTGATTAAAAGCGTGCCGGACATTGCAGCGCATACGGTGGATCTGGGGCAGTAAGACAGGGGAAGCAGGCAGACTGCTAAAGTCTGCCTCTCTGAATCGCAGCAGCAGGCGATTCGCTGGCGGACTTCTGCGGCTATCAGTTAGCGCTGGTGGAGTGTGAAGGAATGATTATTGGCAATGCGGAATAGATTAATACGGTAGGCAGGTTCAGGCATTGTTTGCAAAGCGATCTTTTTGGTTTAAATTAGTGCCAGGACTAATGACAGGGAGCACGTATGGATACGGTTGAGGAACTGAACGGAACTTACTTTTATAAAGGGTTATCTAACATTACGCCTCATGAACTCCTTTTTTTGGGTGCTAATAGAAGAAACGGAAAAGCAATTGGGGGTACAGGATATAGCAGGTATTGCTGCTTTAATATTGGGAAATAACAGTATCGATGTTACAGGTAAACCTAATGCTGTCACTCCGGGAACATCCCATGCATCACTGTTTTTCCGTAAACATATTAGTTACGGGTTTAAAAGGAGGATTTTACCCACGCTTACAAAGAAATCATTTTCTTTAAGAGGCATAAAGATTATGTGGGTCAATAATCTTGGCGCTTTTGTAGGAAGAAGCATTGCGATTGTGGGCTGGGTTATACTTACTCATGACGTAACAATGATTAGCTTCCGGACTATCAATAACTACAATTCTGTTGTACGACCTGAGGATAAAATCTGGTGAGCCATGTAACAGATGATGATGTCAGGGATTTTGTTAAAAATAAATTGCCGTTGGTGACAACGCTTTTTCTCAAGAAAATTTATGTCGATGATAAATGCACCTTACAAGAGATATATGAAGCAGATGATATTGCAGATATGGCTGAAGAGTTTTTTTACACTTCAATGTAAAACCATCTGCTTTCACTCTTATGAATTATTATCCCTGGAAAATAAAATCATTTTTGTCCCGAAGGGAAATCAATCAGGATAAGAAACCTCTAACAATAAAGATGTTTATTGAATCAGCTAAAGCTGACCACTGGCTTTATGATTAGCATAACGTTTAAAAAAATTGTTTCCTGGCCGGTGGCGGGAACCACCATGATTATGGTGCTACGTTTCGCTTTACCTTTCACTTTCACCGCTGTTCACCCGTTTGTAATTTCACTGGCAGAACAGGACGTATTTTACAGGTTGCTGGGCTGGGATATGACGGCGGAAACTTACGGTGAGGTGGCAGGACACAGATACGGAAAAACAGACTTGCGTTAACAAGTCTGCATTCAAATACTTTCCTTTCCAGGAACGGATAACCGTTTTAAACGGTGCTCTTTCTGGTTCGCCTTCCTGTCTGTCAGGATTGCATTTTGTAAAACTGGCCAACTGACTTACGAGGAGCCCGGGCCTCAATTCGAACCCGGGACACGGGAATAGCGGAGAATCCCACTCCGCTTCTCAACCAGTCCGGCGCCGGGAGATTAGCCCTGGCTACCTGACTCAGCTGAAGTTGCTGAACTCGCTGCCTGGCTGGTGCTGGCAGCAGAGTCTGAATCTGTGGATTTGGTGGTACTGCTGGATCCTGTGTCAGTGCTTTTGGCGCTGCTGGCAGCAGAATCGGTACCTGTGGTTGCCGGAGTCGTACTGCTGGTGGTTGCCGCAGTCGTATTAGTAGTTGTAGTGGCAGTGCTCGCAGGTGCTGTACTGCTGGTTGTGGCAGTAGTAGTTGCCGGAGTTGTGCTGGTGGTCGTTGCATCATTAGCAACCGGAGTGATCACTGGTGTCGGAACCACGGCAGCGGCCTGGGCGACAGGGGCTGGCGGAACCGGAACCGGCGTGGCCTTACCGGCCGCAAAGGTCGGCTTGTTCTTCCGCATCGAGTAGGTCACATGCTGCACTGTATTCTGCGTGGCGGTGATCTCAACCGGCGGAATGGTGACTCGTCCGTAACCATACAGCGTTGACACATAGCCACCCACTTTGTGTTTGCCTGGTGTCAGGTGTAGATCTGTTGTCTGTCCGCGTACCAGCGGACCGGCATCGTCGCCGTCGATGGTGACATTGATCGTCGAACCATCATCGGTCCGGCTGATAGCGTGGGAGACAGTTACCTGCGCAGGACCCGTAGTGAAGTTGTTTACGGCTGGCTGCTCAGTGGTTTTCGTCACCGGCTTTTCGCCAGTTTGCGCCGCCGGCTGTTCGCCAGTGGGTAAAATCTTCGCACAACCAGTCAGCGTCAGGGCGGCCGTGATGGCGGCCAGTGTAAAACGGTAAACCATAATGCCTCGTTTTATTTACAGCTCAGGAACCCCCATTTTAACCAGTCTGGCCGGGCAGTGACAGGGGGTTTCCGGTTCAGGATGCTCTTAAAATTATGAGCAGGTGTGAAACGTTTAGCGATCTCCTGACACCCGGCGCCCACCAACATAGCCTGAATCAGGGCACAAAAGGTTCCCCCAGCGTCAGCATCAACCGATTGGCCCAGGCAAAAAAGGCCGCGCTTTGCACCAGGTCCAGCAGGGCTAATTCATCCAGTCCGGCCTCTCGCAGGGGAGTTAACTGCTCAGCCCTGAGCGAATGAGGCGTGGCCGACAGTGCCGCAGCAAACGCAATCACTGCCTGCCAGCGGGAAGTCTGATTGCCATCCAGCGGTTCTCCCGGCGGCGTGTCGATCAGCTGCTGCACGGCATCACTTTTCTTCGACAACTGGCTGGCCTTGCGGGCATGCACTGAAGTGCAGAAAATACAACCATTAACTTTGCTGGCCACCGCCGCTGCCAGTTCACGTTCCGCGCGTGGCAGGCCATCAGCAGTGTAGAAAATGCCTTTATCGGTAAGCGTGCGTTGCTCCAGCAGGGGCAGGTTACGGCCCAGCAGACGGAAATAGTCCGAGTCACTGTGACCGAACTTTGCCAGTGTGGCCTGTTCAACGGCGTTAAATTCTGCCAGAGGTTTAGCCGCTATCCAGGGTTCCCAGCCCAGTTCCTGCTGGGTAAAAGCCACCGGAGCTTTTCGGCCGGAAGCGGTCTCCGGTGTTGTGTGCCACACTGCCGCAACCGCCGGTCGGGCAGAAGAGGTAATTTGCTGGTTATTCAGCAATCTTAATCCGGTCAGCAGCCTGCTCTGAAAGCTGACAAAAGCGATAAGTTGTGACAGTGTCACTATGGCATCCACGCTCCAGCCCGCTTTTTGCAGCTCCTGCAAATGCTGCGGGCCGGATGCGGCAGGCGTAAATGTCAGGGTCTCGGCATGGGCCACGGCCAGATGATATTTTTCGCTGTCGGGCTGCTCGCCAGCCTGATGCGCGTAGTGAGCGGAAAGGCGTTCATCCTGATGCCATCCGGCGATCTGTTGCGCCAGGGCAAAACGCCAGCTGAGCGGGAAATCGCGATCCTCAGCGGAAAACAGCACTTCATAGCTGCCCTGAGCATGTTGCGTGGCGGCTTCGCGAACCGCCCGGGCATCGGCCAGCGGGCTGCCCGGAATGATTTCTGCCAGTTGATCGAGCAAATCTGTTGTCTGGGTCACAGGGTTTCTCCGGTTGTCAGTGTGTCTGCGGCATTTCGCCAGCCGAGTGCGGGGGCGACCTCGCTGGCCAGTAACTCAATGGATCGCAGAATGTAAGGATGGGGAGGATCAATGGAATGCACCTGGAAAGAGACATCGGTAGCTCTGGCCAGCGCCGTATCCTGCCGCAGGGAATGAGCAACCTCTGCGGGTGAACCGAGATGTACATCAAAAGCCGCAATATAGTCATCCAGGCTGGAACCTGAAATCAGGTACCCGGCAGCGCGGTGCTCGACCGCCTGCGCAGACAGGCCGGTGACCGCCAACGCCCGGGCTTCGCTGCCGCTATCGGTGACGAAAGCGGTCCTTGAAGCAAGGATGCGCGGTTCAGTCCCGGCAGGCAGCGCGGCCAGATAGGCATCAATCATCGTATTCTGGATATCTTCCAGTGGCAGCAGAGGCTGATCGGGCGGGCGGGGCTGCGTCCGGGACAGCATCAGACCATGACCGGCTGCTCCGGCTCGCGCTGCGCCTTCCACAGAGAATGTTGCCTGCCAGAGTCGGTCAGCCAGCTGCAGCGCGGGTGGATACAGATGGTTTTCCGGATGCGACAGTGTCTCTCCACGCCAGGCCGCCAGCAGCGTGGCAAGGTTTTTGGCAAAAGCGTCGGCACGTTGTTCGATCGTCAGCTCAAACGGCAGGAATGAAGTGGGCGTACCGCCGGACCCGAGGCCGATCTCCAGCCGGTGATTAGCCAGAAGGTCGAGCACTGCCGCATCTTCCGCCACGCGCAGTGGATTTTCCAGTGGCAGGGTGATAATGGCTGTGCCCAACCGGATGCGCGAGGTCTGTGCCGCCACGCTGGCAAGGAACACCAGAGGGGAAGGCAGACCGCCTCTATTTTCGTGAAAGTGGTGCTGGGCTATCCATGCGGTATCGAAGCCCCATTTTTCCGCATGCTGGATTTGCAGCGTCGCCAGACGGTAGCGCTCCTGAGCCGTGGTTTTATCCAGCAGACGGGTAAAAAAGCCGAGTCGTTTAGTCATAAGATTTCCTTACTGATGGGGGCGAAGCCGGGGATTGCGGCGATCAGCTCGCGGGTATACTCACTGGCCGATTGGGTGAAGACAGCCTCTGTTGCGCCATGATCAACCAGCTGCCCGGCGCGGAGCACCGAGACGCTGTGGGCCAGTTGACGGACCGTGGCTAAATCGTGCGAGATAAACAGGTAAGTTAAGCCGAGTTCCTGCTGCAACTGCCGCAGCAGGGCAAGAATTTGTGCCTGAACCGTAACGTCCAGCGCGGAGGTTGCTTCATCAAGCACCAGAATTTCCGGTTCGAGGATCAGTGCGCGGGCTATTGCCACACGCTGGCGCTGGCCTCCTGACAGCTCACGGGGTTTGCGCGTGAGCAACTCCAGCGGCAGGGCCACACGTTGAGCAATACTCTCCACCCGTGCCTGTCGCTCTTTTTTGTCCAGCCGTGCGAAGTTGAGTAAAGGTTCCTCAATCACCTTAAACAACGTCTGCGATGGGTCCAGCGTGGTAAAAGGATTCTGGTACACCAGCTGAATTTTTTGCCGGAGCAGCCGCTGCGCCTCACCGCTTAAGCCTGACACCTCAATACCACCAAGCTGAATTTTGCCGCTGTCGGCCCGTTCAAACCCCAGCAGGATCCTCGCCAGCGTGGTTTTGCCTGAACCAGACTCGCCAACCAGTGCATGAGTGGTGCCCCTGGCGACCTGCAATGAGACGTTGTCCAGCGCCCGCAGTTGCTGCTTCTGTCCGCGGCCCAACGCAAACTGCTTATGCAGCCCGTCGATTTCTATCGCGGGTAGCGCCAGGGCTTTTTTACTCATACAGAGCACTGGCGCAGAGAACGCCGGGGCGTCGGCAAACAACTGCCGCGTATAGGCACTCTGTGGATCAGACAGCAGTGCCGCCGTGGTGCCTTGTTCCTGGATTTTGCCGTGACGGAAAACCACTATTCTGTCCGCCCGCGCTGCAGCCACCGCCAGATCGTGAGTCACCAGCAGCACCGCAGTGGTCGTTTCGTGGCAGAGTTCAGCAATCAAATCCAGAATGCGCTTTTGCACGGTGACATCCAGTGCACTGGTTGGCTCATCGGCGATGATCAGCGTCGGCTGCAGCGCGACGGCAATGGCGATCAGTACCCGCTGTTTCATACCGCCGGAGAGCTGGTGTGGATACTGACGGGCGCGCAATTCCGGATGTGAAAGCCCGACGCGGGCCAGCAGGGCAATGACCTTCTCTTTTTCCTGCTGGCGGCTCAGACGCTGATGCAGGCGGATCACCTCGGCCACCTGATCCCCGATGGTTTTCACCGGGTTGAGCGAGCTACCGGGATCCTGCGGGATCAGGCTGATGCGGGCGCCACGCAGTTGATCAAGCCGTTTCTGCGGCCACTGGCTGATATCCACGCCGTTGAGCAGGATCTCGCCGCTCTCACGCTGACCATTTTCCGCCAGCAAACCAATAATAGCCTGCGCTGTAGAGGTTTTGCCGGAGCCGGATTCGCCAACCAGCGCCACAATTTCTCCCGGATACAGGGCGAAACTGACGTTATGCACCACGCGTTTTTGCTCGCCGCGGCTGCGATAGCCAACGTTAAGATTTTTCACTTCAAGGATCGGTAAGGCTGCATTGCTCATCGGCGTTCTCCTGCAAACTGCTGGCTAATGCGGTTAGCCGCCAGCACGACTAAAACCACCACCACCCCGGGGAAGGTGGTCAGCCACCATGCCGTGGAGAGATAGTTACGGCCTTCCGCAATCAGCAGACCCCATTCCGGCGTCGGCGGTGGCGTGCCATACCCCAGGAAGCTGAGGGTGGAAATCGCCAGAATCGCATTGCCGAACTGCAGCGCGGCGAAGGCGAGCACCGGCGTCAGGGAGTTGGGTAAAATATGCCGCCACAGCACGGCCAGAAAGGTACCACCGCTGCCGTAAGCTGCTTCGACATAATCGGCGTGCCGCACGCGAAGCACTTCCGCCCGCGTCAGCCGCGCAAAGTTCGCTACCGATGTTATGCCGACGGCGATGGCAGCATTGACCGTGCCAAAGCCGAGCAGAATGATAATGCTCAGTGACAGCAGCAGGCCGGGAATGGAGAGCAGAACATCGACAATGCGCATCAGTACCGTCTCTGTCCGGCCACCGGTTGCCCCGGCCAGCACGCCAAGCAACGTTCCCACCACCAGGCCCAGCAGCACCGCCACCAGCGCGCCGGAAAGCGAGTGCGAGGCTCCCCAGACAATGCGGGCGTAAACATCACGGCCCAGTTGGTCGGTACCCAGCCAGTGTCCGGCCTGCGGTGCCAGGCGCTGCGCACCAGCCACGCCTTCGGTACCGCTGTAGTGGGTGAACCATTCCGGTGCCACGGCCCAGAGTATGGCAATCAGCATCACTGCCCAGGCCAGTAGCAGGCCTGGCTGAACCTGCCAGCGCCGTGGGGAAAATACGCGCCGGGTGCGGGATGAGGTACGATCGGTCAAATCGGCAAGGCTCATACTGAGGGCTCCGGAGCAGTCACAGGGTTGCGTCCATTCATGCGGTGGCCCCCTGATAGTGGTTCAGACGGGGATCGAGCAACGGCGTCACCAGGTCGGCCAGCAGATTAACCAGCACAAAACCGGTGGCGGAAATCATCACAATGGCCTGCAGTACCGCGACATCCTGATTATTCACCGCCTGCTGGGTCAGCTGTCCCAGACCGCTGAGGCCGAATACCGTTTCGGTGATCAGTGCACCGGCAATCAGCTCTCCCAGTAGCAGGGCTGCGATGGTCAGCACCGGGATCAGCGCATTTCGTGCCACATGATGCAGCAGCACGCGGCGCTGGCTGGCACCTTTGGCCCGTGCCACGGCGACAAAGGGCTGTGTCTGCACACTGTCGATGCTGCGGATCAGGATCTGCGCCAGCGGGGCGGAGATCGGCACCGCAAGGGTGATCACCGGCAGGATCAGACCCACCCATTCACCGGGATTGATCACCGGCACCCAGCGCAGCTGAAAAGAGAAGATCTGGATCAGCGCAATGCCCAGCCAGAAGGTGGGCAGGGCGATAAACAGCGAAGGCAGAGACTGCAACGCATTTTTCAGCCAGCGCAGCCCCAGCAGACTGCTGGAAAAGGCCAGCAGCACGGCAATCAACACCGCCAGCAGAAAGCCAGGGATCGCCAGCCGCAGCGTGGCCGGGAAGTTCTCCGCAATCAGCTGAGCGACCGGTACGCCAGCCTGTACGGAGAAGCCAAAATCGCCGCGCAGCATCGCCAGCAGCGTATGCAGATACTGTTGCCACAACGGCGTGCTGGCACCATAAGCCTGACGCATCTCCTCGATTTGCGCCGGGCTGAGGCCGAGATCCGGGTTCTGAAACTTAATCAGAATGGCGTCCCCCGGCAGCACTTGCAGCAGCACAAAGGAGACGGTGAATGCCGCCCAGAGTACCAGCAGTGCCTGCCCGGCACGGAAAGTCAGATAGCGCGTCACGGTTGCTTCTCCCCTCAGTGTTTTTCCAGCCAGACGCCGTAGAAACTCGGACGGCCGACCGCTTCAAAACTCAGGCCCTTCAGCCACGGAGCACCGGCGAAGACCTGCGGCTCTTCGAAAATCGGAATGTTATAGGCCTGGTCAATCAGATAGCGCTGTGCGTCGCCGGTCAGCGCCAGACGTTTTTGTGCATCGGTTTCGGCGGAGATGGCTACCAGCAGCGCGTTCAGCTTGTCATCACGGAACTGCTTCACGCTGCTGCTGGAGCCGCCTTTCTGCAACAGGGCATCGCGATTCGTCGGGTAAAACATACTTTTCACTACGTCCGGATCGGCGCGTCCCACTTCGGAAACGGTCAGCGGGGTTTTAAGCGGATCGAGGTTATCCACCGTATGGCTGCCTGCATCGCCTGCCCGTACGGCAAGGCTGACGCCAACCTGTTTCCATTGCTGGGCCACCAGCTGCAGCACTTCTTTGTTCTGCGGCTGTGGCAGGGATTCATACACAGTCAGCGCCAGGCGCGCGCCATCTTTCTGGCGGATGCCGTCACTGCCAGGTTTCCAGCCCGCGTCATCCAGCAGTTTTTTCGCCAGCTCAGGGTCATAGTTCAGTTGCTTACGGAGATCGACATAGCCTGCGGCCGACTTCGCCAGCACGGAAGTGGCGCGGGGATAGTTTGGTGAGAACAGGGTATCGACAATTTGCTGGCTGTTGGTGGCGTGCAGCAATGCCTGACGAACGTTCAGGTCGGCCACCAGCGGGTTATCCGGACGGAAACTGATGCTGTCATTCACTCCACGCGTGGGCGCGGCATAGATCGGAAATTTCTGCCCGGTGGCCTGTTTCTCGTCATAGGCCTGTACCTGGCGGATCAGATCGGCCTGGCCGGCCAACAGCGCACCGATGCGCACGCTGTCTTCCGGCGTGACGATCACTTTTATCGCATCAAGATTGGCGCGACCCTGCTGCTGCAGGCTTTTCGGCCCCCAGTGATAATCCTTGCGGGCCACCAGATCCACTTCGCGGCCCAGCTTCTCATCGCTGACCACAAACGGCCCGGAACCGATAATGTGCCGCGCATCGCCCAGTGCGTCAAAACTGCGGGCCAGCGTGCTGAGCGAAACCAGCCCGGAACCAATCGTGGCAGTCCCCTGCAGGAAACCGGGTGAAGGCTTTTTAAAGAAGAATTTCACCGTTAACGGGTCAATCACCTGGCTGTGATCGTAGTTATTGATCACTTCGGAGACGGGCAGGCGGTTTTGTTTGTTACCCAGCCCGTAAGTATCAAAGTTCTTTGCCACAGCGTTGGCATCCAGCGGCGTGCCGTCGGAGAACGTGATGCCGGGGCGCAGTTTAAAGGTGTATTCCGTCTTATCCGCATTACTGCTCCAGCTCTCTGCTACCCACGGCTCCACCTGCAATGTCGCCGGGTTTTGCCAGGTGAGTTTGTCGGTGATCTGATTGAGAATGCCGCCGTTGGGGTAAAATCCCCCGGCCGGAGGATAAAGATTGGTGTGCGCCTGTTGTTCAAGATAGATCAGTGTGCCGCCCTGAACAGGCTGATCGGCAGCAGTAACATTCCCGGCAAATAACGCTAATGAAACACTCAGGGCCAGCGGGCGGTACAGTGCCTGCAGACGAAAAGAAGACGGCATGATCGATCCTTTATTGTCAGTTATTACGGTGTAGTGATAATAAATATCAGCCTGCATAAGGGGTAAGGTGAACCAGGAAAATCAGCTAAGGTTAATCACTTGCTGAATAAACGTCGGTCAGCTTTGTCGCCAGGTGAATTCATTCTTTAATTAAAAGGCCCCGCTGTTGCAGAGCTTTTGTATCTGAAAATTCGGGGAATGCCTGAGCCAACAACTCAGTCGGGCGGGTTCCCTCTTATTCGTCTGGATCTAGCAGTGAAAGCTGGTCGAGGAACTGTACGGCGAAGCTGCCGGTTCCTTTAGCTCCTGACGCACGCTGGGCCCCCTCGGCATACACTGCATGGGCCGCGGCCACGGAATAGAGAGGGTTTTCGCTTCCGGCGAGGAAAGCCGCGCTCAGTGCTCCCAGACTGCAGCCTGCTCCCGTCACCTGGGTCAGTCGGGCATCTCCACCTGCAACACTGATGGTATGATGCCCGTCGGTGATGTAATCCACCGCGCCGCTGACTGCGATCACGGTATCGTACTTCAACGCTTCCTGCTGGATCACCAGCAGCGCCTGTTCCGCCCCCAGCGTGGTTTCGACGCCCTGGGCACCGCCGCTTCCGCCCGCCAGTGCGACCAGCTCCGAAGCATTGCCCCGGATAGCGGTAGGTTTGTGGCTGAGCAGATGTTGGATCACCGCATCATATTCCACCGCTCCGGCACCCACGGCGACCGGGTCGAGTACCCAGGGAACGCCTGCTCCGTGGGCAGCGATCGCTGCTTCAGCGACTTCGGCTGGAGTGTTGGACATCAGGCAGGCGGCGTTGATCCACACTGCATGAGCATGGCTGCCGAAGGCGCGCTGCCAGTCAAGCGCTGCGCCAATCGCCGGTCCAGCCCCAACTGCCAGCAGGACATTGGCGGATAAATTCGCCGCAATATAATTGGTCAGGCCATAGCAAAAAGGCTTGAGGGATTTCAGTCGACGCAGCTCGTCACGCACAATCGGGTCATTCCAGCTCAGTTTTTTCATGTTTTTTTCCAGGTATTGCTACGTCAGTTAAGCGAAGAGGGCCATTTACCGGGCGCAGCCCCGCGAAGAGTGGGCAGTGAAGGGTCGCCCAGCCAGCCGTTGAGAGAATCGTCATACAGAGCAATTTGCCCGGCAGGCAACCCGGCGGCAGCCAGCGCCAGGGCCAGTCCTGCCGCGTTGATGCCTCCGCCGCAGTACAGCACCGGCTCGCTGTCAGCGGTCAGGTCGAGCATCTGCAAAGCAGAGATCACGCGGTCACGATCGATACGACCTTCGTCATCAAGCAGCACTGGATAAGGCAGGCTGAGGCTACCGGGGATATGACCAGTGCGCGGATCGCTACCTTCTTCACCGGTATACTGCGCGTGGCGCAGGGCACAGATCAGCGGGCGCTGGCGGTCGGGTGCCTGCTCAGCCAGTGCGGCAACCTGCCTGGTGGTGAGCATTGCGCTGCTGTTGCACAGCCTGACCTGAGCATCACCAGCCTCCAGGTCAGATGGCGCGCCTGAGGACAGTTGGCCACTGACAGAGTGCCAGGCTGGCAGACCGCCGTTCAGGCAGCGAACCGCAGGGAAATTGAACACTACCGTCAGCAGATACCAGAGGCGGGCCGCCCAGGCGCCGTTCAGCTGGTCGTAAACCACGATGCTGTCGTGCTGACTGACGCCCACGGCCTGAAGCGCCGTGGAGAGCTCTCCGGCGGTTGGGCAGGTAAATGGAAAAGCGGCATCGGCATGGGAAAATGCGCCGGTCAAATCGGCAAAACGTGCGGTGGGAATATGTTGCTGAAGGAACAGCGGCAACCCACTGACGTAGCGTGTCTGGCCCTGCGGCGTTTGTTCCCGCGCTATTGAGCAGTCGAGTACGACGACTTCAGCAAGATGTTCAGCCAGCCAGCTGGCTTCAACTAATGGTGAGGAGGGCAGTGAAGTCACTATTTTTCACCCCGCAAATTGGCACGCTGTTGCCAGGCATCGCGCTCAGGTCTTGCCAGGCCGAAATGCTCACGCGCAGTTGCTCCCTGGTATTCAGTCTTATGCAGGCCGCGACGCTGTAACTCCGGCACCACAAATTGAACAAACTCTTCGAAAGCACCGGGCAGATGGGTGGCCTGGATCATAAAGCCATCGGCCGCCCCTTTTTCCAGCCAGAGCGCCATATTGTCAGCGATGGTTTGTGGCGAACCGACCATGTTGCCTTCAGTACGGGCACCGTACCAGCGGCCAATTTCGCGGATGCTGAGGTTTTCACGGCGGGCGAACTCCAGCACCTCTTCATAGTGGCCCTGCACGCCCACCTCTTCCAGTTCGGGCAGCGGCCCATCCAGATCGTATTGCGTCAGGTCGACATTCACGTGATAAGCCAGACGGGACAGGCCCGCCAGCGGATGCACCAGTTCAGCAAAGGCACGATGCTTTGTCTGAGCTTCAGCATCGGTTTCGGCTACGACGACGGTCGCTGCTGGCAGGATCCTGACGTGCGTCGGATCCCGACCAAAGCGGGCCACGCGTTGTTTGATATCACGGTAGAAGTCGATGGCAGATCCCAGTGACTCGTGGCTGCAGAAAATCACATCCGCCCAGCGGGCAGCAAAATCCCTTCCGGAAGGCGAAGCGCCAGCCTGAATCAACAAAGGATAACCCTGTGGGGAACGCGGGACACTCAGCGGTCCCTGAACAGAGACGTGTTGCCCGCTGTAATTTACCGCATGGACTTTATCCGGGTCGCCAAACACGCCGCTGGTCTTATCCTGAATCAGCGTGTCGTCCTGCCAGCTGTCCCACAGCTGAGTGGTGGCCTGCAGAACTTCTTCGGCACGGGCGTAGCGAGCCTCGCGCGGGGGCAGACGCGGGTGACCGAAGTTTTGAGCTTCGGCGTCCTGAAAGGAGGTGACGATATTCCAGCCTGCACGGCCTTCGCTCACGTGATCGAACGTAGCCAGAGAACGGGCCAGATGCCAGGGCTCGTGATAACCGGTGGAGAGTGTCGCGGCCAGACCAAGATGTTCGGTCACACCCGCCATCACTCCAAGGATCACCATCGGGTCCAGGCGGGGAGTACCCGATCCCCACTCAACAGCGGGTCGAAAAGAGCCCCCCAGGGAGCGGGGCACGGCCAGCGCATCAGGAATAAAAGCCAGATCGAAGCAGGCCGACTCCAGCAGGCGGGCCACCTGACGATAGTAGCTGGGGGATAAAAAAGCCGGACTGGCATCGGGGTGCCGCCAGCCTGAAGTGCCCATTGGCCCGGCATTCATAAAGGCGGCAAGATGCATAGTGTGTGGCATAACGTCTTTCCCGGTGAAATTAAGACGTTATAGCAATCACGTTCTCCGGGACAAAGTCTGTTATCGACTAAGGTTATCCGGAAATGTAATTAGCATCAGGCCACATGTGTCTCCACGGCAGATAAATGTTTTTCCAGCAGACTGAGAATATTTTTGTCGATGGTTTCATCAAATTTACGGGCAAAAAGATGTGGTGATTTTTTCAACATGCCCACATCTCTGACCGTATAATCACGGGGCCGCAGCTTAATTGTTCCGGCAGGTATCCAGTCAATCTCTCTTTTATCATCGTTAATGACATTTGGCCGGTAACTGGTATTCATCATTACCGTCTGGAAAAAGCCCTCATCGGGAATTAATGTGTTCTGATAAAACAGTCTGAATCGTTCGACTTCCGGGCTTTTCGTCACGAACTCACAAAACTGGCGGCTGACCATCATCCACTGATTACCGATATAGGGCGTGACGCCACTGAGAAAGCGTCTGGGCATCATCGGTTCACTCATCCGATCGTCCTGCTCAAGAAAATAGTGTTCGATTCGGTTCAACGTTTCAGGGCGACAGTCCCGCTGATTCATTAATTTAAGAAAATCTTTTCCCCGGTGCCGCTTAAGAAAATCAAAAACAGACTCCTGAGATTTTAAGGGAAAATCCTGGCCGCTCATGTTGATGAAAAAATCCCACTGAGCATTTACTTTTAATAATTCTGCCATTCCCCGCAGTTCTGCATCCACAAGGCTGTAGCCTCCCCACTGCATGTTTTCGCTTTTTAACAGTGAGGCATTAGGATAACCTGATAAAAATACTGCAATTTCTTTCTGTAATGCTATCCCGCTGCGCTTATCCACATGGATCAGATAGTGGTTATCAGCATGCCAGATAGCGTTGAACATGCGACGGAATTGTTCGGGGTAGCGGTGAACTAAAATAAAATAGGCAATCATAGTTCTGGATCCTTTTATCGGTAACGTGACTCAATTTTGCTAAAAGTATCGGCAAACTATTGAGAGGCAGGCAGAGAGGCTAAACACTCAATTAACATGATGTTAAGTGGGCGCGAGTTTTCTGAAATAAAAACAGAGCGTAAGTGAAGTGAAAAATGAGGATCAGGGGTGTCGACTTTTTTCTTTAGCTAAAAATAAACTACCGCAATGGAGACAAATAAGTGGACTGTTTCTGCGCACTTTATTCGCATCATGTTCGGTGACAAAGGCGCACTCCGGGCAGGCGACACGGATGGTTTTCTCCCTGAAAAAATTCAATACGGAAAAATATGACATAATCTGCACACCGCGGCTAATGGGTAGCAACTATATACCCATTAGCTGCGGATAGCTTACGATGCTTTCGTTTATTTTTTTATTCTGCTTTTCGGTGGAGGTTCTTTTTTGCTCAAAGCATCCTGCTGATGGCAGGGATAAATCCATTTGTTCGCTAAGGTTATCCGGAAGATAGCTTAACAACCCGCGGCGGTTTTCAATTCTGTTTCGCTATAAGTCATGCTTTTAAAATCTTTTCTTATTTATTGTCGCGTCCCTACTATCCCGTGGACATAAGTTTTTCCAATAATGTATTAAAAATCATCAGTTCATTTAATCAGCGACACAGCTGAACACGGGTAGACAGCTCCATGATCGTTCTGCAAAACGTATTTAAAACTTTTCAGGCCAGCAGCGGCCCGATAACCGCCGTGGAGGACGTCAGTCTCCGGGTCGGACAGGGACAGATTTACGGCATTATTGGCTACAGCGGCGCGGGAAAAAGCACCCTGATCCGCCTGCTCAACGGGCTGGAGAAGCCCACTTCAGGCAGCGTGACCCTTGCCGGGCAGGACATTGCCCAGGCGAAGGGCGAGGCGCTGCGCAAGGCCCGGCTGAAAATCAGCATGGTGTTTCAGCATTTCAACCTGCTCTGGTCGCGGACGGTCAGCGAAAATATTGCCTTTTCCCTGCAAATTGCCGGGGCGCCGAAAGCGGTGCTCCAGGCACGGGTTAAGGAACTGGTTGCACTGGTTGGGCTGAGCGGCAAAGAAAACACCTATCCGTCGCAGCTGAGCGGCGGGCAGAAACAACGCGTAGGGATTGCCCGCGCGCTGGCGAACAGCCCGGAAGTGCTGCTCTGCGATGAGGCGACTTCCGCACTGGACCCGCAAACCACCGATGCGATCCTCGATCTGCTGCTGGATATTAACCGCAAGCTGAATCTGACTATCGTGCTGATCACCCATGAGATGCATGTGGTGCGCAAAATCTGTCATCGCGTGGCGGTGATGGAAGCCGGAAAAATCGTGGAGGAGGGCGAGGTACTGTCGGTCTTTACCCATCCGCAGCAGCCCATCACCCGTCAGTTTGTCAGGCAGACAGCGGGTTATAACAGTGCCGAAACGCCATTTAACGCGGAGCTGGTGAACAGCCATGCCGGAACCGTGCTGAAGCTGACTTTTGTCGGGCAAAATACCGGACAGCCAGTCGTTGGCGAACTGACGCTGAAATACGCGCTGCCGTTTAATATTCTGCACGGAAAGATGACCCAGACCGCCAGTGGCACCTTCGGTGAGCTGTGGCTGCAGGTGGCCGCCAGCGGCAGCCAGCTGGAAAACATTCTGAACGACCTGCACGGCTATGGCATCACGACTGAGGTGGTAACAAATGACTGAGACTCTTTTTCCTCATCTGAAGCTGGACCAGCTGTGGGCCGCCACCGCAGAGACGCTGTACATGACCTCGCTGGCTGGAGTGGCGACGTTCGTATTTGGGATTGTACTGGGACTGGTGCTGTTCCTGACCGCACGCGGCGGATTATTCCAGAACCGCACCCTGTATTCCGTGATTTCCGTGCTGGTGAACGTGTTCCGCTCCATTCCGTTCATCATTCTGATTGTATTGCTGATCCCGTTCACCAAAACGCTGATTGGAACCATTCTCGGCGCCAACGCGGCGCTTCCCGCGCTGATTGTTGGCGCGGCACCGTTTTACGCAAGGCTGGTAGAAATTGGCCTGCGTGAAGTTGATAAGGGCGTGATTGAGGCATCACGGTCGATGGGCGCGCGCCTGAGCACGCTGATCTTCCGCGTACTGCTGCCGGAATCTTCCCCGGCGCTGGTTTCCGGCATCACGGTAACGCTGATCGCGCTGGTCAGCTACAGCGCGATGGCTGGCGTGATTGGCGCAGGCGGCCTCGGCAACCTGGCCTATCTGGAAGGCTTCCAGCGTAATCACGGCGACGTGACGCTGGTGGCAACCGTAACCATTCTGCTGATCGTTTTTATCATCCAGTTTTTAGGTGATGTGATAACCACACGGCTCGACAAACGTTAACTTTTGAGGGAATGAATAATGAAAAAAACACTGACGCTGCTGGCTGCAGCAACTCTGGGTGCGCTGAGTCTGAGCGCATGGGCGGATACGCTGACCGTGGGTGCTTCTAACGTACCGCACGCGGAAATCCTTGAGCAGGCCAAACCAATCCTGGCTAAGCAGGGCATCGATCTGGAAATTAAACCCTTCCAGGACTACATCCTGCCAAACACCGCGCTGGCCAGCCATGATATCGACGCCAACTACTTCCAGCATGTGCCATACCTGAACAGCGTGCTGAAAGACCATGCCGGTGACAAATCCTATGATTTCGTCAGCGCCGGGGCGATCCATATTGAGCCAATCGGGATCTATTCCAAAAAGTACAAATCGCTGAAAGACCTGCCGCAGAACGGCAAAGTGATCATGCGTGACGCGGTGGCGGAAGAAGGGCGTATTCTCTCAATCTTCGAAAAGCAGGGTGTGATTAAACTGAAGCCGGGCGTGAGCAAAATTGACGCGCGCATCAGCGACATCGTTTCTAACCCGAAACACCTGCAGTTCCTGGCCAACGTTGAGGGTGCGCTGCTGCCGCAGATGTACAACAATGACGAAGGCGATGCGGTGGTGATCAACGCTAACTACGCCATTGATGCGGGCCTTAACCCGGTAAAAGATCCTGTCGCAGTTGAGAGCGGCGAGAACAACCCGTACGCCAATATCATCACCGTGCATCGCGGTGATGAAAACAAACCGGATATTGTCGCGCTGGTGAAGGTTCTGCACTCCAAACCGATTCAGGACTGGATCCGCACAAAATATAAAGGTGCCGTTATTCCTGTTAATAACTGATTGTTCATTCTTCATGGTTTGATCAGCCAGATGTAAATATTATGGGCTAAGGAAATCATAGTGTCTGTAAAGGCTCCTGCTTCGGCTGGGGCCTTTTTTTTTGCGAGCAGCATTCAGGATAAATATGAAATTATATTTATCCTGTACGGGGGGGGCCTCCCCAGCCCGGCTAAATAACAATAATGCATGACTAAATCTGATTCTGACTTATTAACTTTACAGGTTAACTTTGCCGTTATTGTTTATTTACCTTTGCCGGGTAAAGCGGAATCATGTTTTTTTATTTGCAGGCTCAACCCGGCGCGGTTTCGCGCCCTTAGATCTTTTTCGGGGAAAAAATGAAAGCAATAGTACTGCGTGAGCATGGCGGTAATGACCAGCTACGCCTGGAAAACGATTTTCCGGATCCTCAGCCCGGACCGCATGATGTCATCCTGCGGGTCAGGGCCTCCTCTCTTAACTATCACGATATCTTCACGCGCCGGGGGATGCCCGGCATCACGCTGCCGCTGCCGGTGATTATCGGTCTGGATGTGGCAGGGGAAATCAGTGCCGTTGGCGACCAGGTGAAGGGGTGGCAGGTTGGCGATCGCGTGCTGGCGGACCCCGTCAATCGCGTTGACGGCGGCCTGCTGGGCGAGACCACGCATGGTGGCCTGGCGGAATATTGTCGGGTTCCTGCCCACCAACTGATTGCCCTGCCGGAAAGCGTCTCTTTCAGCGAGGCCGCCGCGTTGCCGGTAGCTTACGGCACGGCCTGGCGCATGATGCAGAACATTGGCCAGATCCAGCCAGGGGAGAAAGTCCTGATCCTGGGTGCCAGCGGTGGTGTGGGCGTCTGCTGTGTGCAACTGGCTAAACTGGCCGGGGCCTGGGTCATCGCTTGTGCGGGCAGCGAGGAGAAAGCGCAGCGCCTGCGCGAGCTGGGGGCGGATGAGACCATCCTCTACCGCGACGAAGATTTCATGAAGACCATCTTTGCCCGTCATGGCAAACCTGCCCGTCGCCGCAGCGCTGTTGAACCGGGAGGTGTGGACGTGGTGGTTAATTTTACCGGCGGTGACAGCTGGGTGAGGTCTCTGCGGGTGCTGAGAGTGGGCGGGCGGGTGCTGACCTGTGGTGCGACGGCAGGCTTTTCGCCGCAGGAAGACCTGCGTTATATCTGGACCTATGAGCTGCAAATTCGCGGCTCTAACGGCTGGGAGCGGGAAGATCTGCACAGCCTGTTGCAGCTTGTCGCAGAGAAAAAACTGACGGTAGTCATCGATCGGCAGTGGCCGCTGGCGCAGGGATCTGAAGCGCTGGCCTCGCTGGAAGAGCGCCGGGTGTTTGGCAAGGTGGTGGTGGCATGAGCCTGTTATCCCGTGCCGACCTGCAGGCGATTTTTGCGGCTTCACCCTTCATCCATTTCCTCAATATCAGCGTCGATGAGATCGACTATCAGAACGAAACGTTGACCGTCTCCGTGCCGATGCGCGCCGAGTTTGAGCGCAAGGCTGGCAGCGGACAATGGCATGGTGGCCCGCTGGCCTCGGTCATAGACACCGTCGGGGATTTTGCCCTCGGTATGCTGCTGGGACAGGGGCTGCCGACCATTAATTTTCGTGTCGACTATCTTCGCCCGGCCATTGATACCGACCTGCGAGTGGTCGCCACAGTGCGCCGCAGCGGACGGACTGTAGGCGTGGCGGATGTGGATGTTTTTAACCAGCAGGGACAACTGCTGGCGATAGGCCGGGCAAGCTATGCCATGTCGGCCGTGACCACTGAGGGAAAAGCATGAGCATTAATATTCAACGTCGCCGTCTTCTGACACTGGCGGCAGGTAGCACCGCGCTGGCCGCTGCCGCGAAAATCAGTGGATTTTCACTTATCAGCCAGGCCGCCGCCGCAACGGAAACGCTGACCACGCCAAAGCGGGGTGGCACGCTGGTGATCTCCTGGGGCGGTCTGGAACCGCAGGCGCTTTATGTGCCTGGCGGCGGCGGTTCCGCGCCGTTTCAGACTTCGACCAAAATTCTTGAGCGCCTGCTGAAGCTGGATAACAACCTGGTGTTTCAGCCCGCGCTGGCTGAAAGCGTTACGCCCTCGGCCGACTTTAAAAGCTGGACTATGGTGCTGCGTCAGGGAGTGAAATGGCACGATGGTAAAGACTTCACCGCCGATGACGTAGTGTTCAACGCCCTTCAGCACTGGAAGGCGATCTCCGCAGGGATTGCGCTGAAATCTCTGCAAACCGCTGAGGCGGTGGATGCCCATACCGTTAAGCTGGACTTCTCCGTGCCGGTGCCGGAGTTTTTCCTGAAATCGACGCTGGCGGGCCAGTATCAGCTGGTGTTGCCGAAACACCTGTATGAAGGCAAAGATATCCTCACCAACCCGGTCAACAACAGCCCGGTGGGGACCGGACCGTGGCGCTATGGTAACTGGGTTCGCGGCAGCTATGTGGAGTATGCCCGCAACGAGCACTACTGGGGCACCGGCCAGCCTTACCTGGACAAGCTGATCGTCCGCTGGTGGGGCGACGCCGCCTCGCGCACGGCTGCGCTGGAAACCGGAGAGCTGAACGTGGGCTATTCGAACCCGGTTCCCGCCCGTGAAATTGATCGCCTGGTCAAAACCGGCAACATTGTGCTGGATACTCGCGGCTACGAAAACTCAGCCTGGACGGTAACAGCAGAATTTAACCAGCGTCGGGATAACGTTAAACGGCGTGAAGTGCGTCAGGCGATCCTCCACGCCATCGACCGGCAGTTTATTCTCAACACCATTTATTTCGGTCGTGGAAAGGTTGCAGTTTCGCCGATTTTCAGTAGCAACAAGCTATTTTTCACCGATGATGTGCCGCAATATGATTTCAATCCTGAAAAGGCAAAACAGCTGCTCGACCAGGCAGGTTTGCCGCTGAAGGACGGCAAACGTTTTACGGTCAATCTGCTGGCAGCCGCCTGGTTTGAGGAGAATGCCAAACTAGGTCAGTACCTTAAACAGGCACTGGAAGACGTGGGCATTGCCGTGAAGCTCGACTCCGTCGACCGCGCCACCGCGCTGAAACGAATCTACAGCGATTACGATTACGACATCGCCATTTCTAACTTTACCGCGCCAATTGAGCCGGTGCCGACCGTGACGCAGTTCTTCACCACGGATGGCATTGTCAAAGGGGCCGCTTTCCGCAACGCCACCGGCTTCAGCAGTGCCGAAGTGGACCGCCTGGTCGCGCAAATCACCGTCGAAACGGATGAAGCAAAACGCAAAACGCTGGTACAGCAGTTCGCCCGTGTTGCCAGCACTGAAGTGCCGATTGTGCCGCTTGTCGAGATGCAGTCTTACACTCTGGCGCATAAAAACGTCCGCAACTTTACCACTGACGCCAACGTGCAGGGCACTTCACTCAACGACGTCTGGCTGGCGGGGTAAAGTGATGCTGCGTTTACTGTTGCGACGAGTATTGCAGGGTATTCCGCTGCTACTCGGGGTGATCGTGATTAACTTCGCCCTGATGAAGCTGGTACCCGGCAGCCTGCTGGACGTAATGACCGCCGAACAGCAGGTCACCGATCCGGCGATGATTGAGCGCCTGCGGCACCTGTACGGGCTGGATCAGTCGGCACTGATGCAGTTGCTGCACTACCTGATGGCGGTTTGCCAGCTGGATCTCGGCTTCTCTTACCGGCAGAACATGCCGGTGATTGACGTGATCATCGCGCACCTGCCTGCCACGCTGATCCTGATGCTGGCGAGTATTGCACTGGCCGCGATTGTGGGTATCAGCGCGGGCGTGCTGGCGGCGGTCAGGGTTAACAGCCTGTGGGACACGGTGATTTCGGTGCTGGCGGTGCTCTGTTTTGCCGCCCCCAGCTTCTGGCTGGGGATCATGATGATCATCCTGTTCTCCGTCAGGCTGGGCTGGTTCCCGGTCGGCGGCATGGAGACCATCGGTGCCAATTTGTCAGTCTGGGGTCATGCGCTGGATATACTGCACCACCTGGTCCTTCCTGCGCTGGCGTTGGGGCTGTTCTATGCCGCCACCTATGCGCGGGTGATGCGGGCTTCGATGCTGGAAGTCTGGCAGATGGACTTTGTGCGTACTGCGCGGGCGAAAGGGTTGAGTCGGGCGAGGGTGATTATCGCCTATACCCTGCGTAATGCCCTGTTGCCGGTAGTCACGCTGTTGGGATTGCAGTTGGGAACGGTCCTCGGTGGCAGCATCGTGATTGAAGCGGTGTTCAGCTGGCCCGGCCTGGGACAGGTGCTGTTTGACAGTGTGATGAGCCGTAACTATTCGGTGATCCTCGGCGTGCTGGTGCTGAGTTCGGTACTGGTGATCGTCATCAACATTGCCGTCGACCTGGTTTATTCCCGGCTCGATCCCCGGATAAGGAGCTGAGCATGTCACTGACGACGTTGCCTGCTGTGGCTTCTTCTCCCCGCCGTTCGGGTTTTTTCCGCGCCTTCAGCCGCCATGTTGGTGCCGTTTTCGGCCTGCTGATCCTTCTGCTTATCGTACTGGCGGCGCTGAGTGCTGGCTGGCTGTATCCGAAAGATCCGTTGCGTATTGTGGCAATGCCGGAGATCTGGCCATTTCAGGACTGGCACTATCCGTTAGGCACCGATTCGCTGGGACGGGACATTACTGCGCTGATTCTGCATGGGGCTCGTGCCACTCTGCTAATTGGGCTGGTGGCAAGCTTAGCTGCCACGCTGATTGGTGTCACTGTCGGGGCGACGGCGGCATGGTTCGGTGGCTGGGTGGACGAGCTGCTGATGCGGGTAGCCGAGCTGTTCCAGGTGATCCCTAACGTGGTCTTTGTCCTGACGGTGGTGTCAGTGCTTGGGCCGCAAATGGTCAATATCATTATTGCCGTCGGACTGGTCTCCTGGCAGCCGATTGCCCGGCTGACGCGGGCAGAATTCCTGTCGTTTAAAGAGCGGGAATTTGTGCTGGCCTGCCGTGCCAGCGGCATGAGCAGCCTGAAAACGGTGACCGCCGAAATCCTGCCCAACGTGCTGCCGCCGGTGATCGTGCTGGCCTCGCTGGTGGTAGCTGGCGCCATCCTCTACGAATCGGTGGTCTCTTTCCTCGGTCTGGGCGATCCGAACCTGGCGAGTTGGGGCAGGCTGGTAGGGGAAGGACGTACGCTGATCCGCTCCTCCTGGTACATCTGCGCCATTCCCGGCACGGCCATCATGCTGGCCGTGCTGGCCCTGAACCTGATTGGAGATGGACTGAATGATGCACTGAATCCAAAACTAAGGGACCGCTCATGAAGCCGCTGCTGGAAATGCAGGATCTCAGCCTGTCGCTGCGCGTTGGTTCCTGCAAAGTAACGGCGCTGGACACGCTATCCCTGAACCTGTGGCCGGGAGAAACGCTGGCAGTGGTGGGCGAGTCAGGCTGCGGCAAATCCCTGACCGCGCTGGCGATGATGGGGCTGTTGCCCTCGTCAGTCGCCAGTATCAGCAGTGGCCGGATCCTTTTTGAGGGACATGACCTGGCGAAGCTGTCGGAGCGTCAGTTTCAGCAACTGCGCGGACGGCGGATCTCGATGATATTTCAGGACCCGATGAGCTCGCTCAACCCGGTCAAAATGGTGGGCACTCAACTGATGGAGGTCCTGCGTGTGCATCTCGGGCTGAGCCGCCAGGCCGCCTGGGATCGGGCAGTGAGCCTGCTGAAGCGGGTGCATATCCCCGATCCGCAACGGCGGATGCGTGAATATCCTCACCGCCTTTCCGGTGGGATGTCGCAGCGGGTGATGATCGCCATGGCGATCGCCTGTGAACCCGCGCTGCTGATCGCCGATGAACCCACCACCGCGCTGGACGTCACCATTCAGGCGCAAATCCTTGACCTGCTGCGAGAACTGCAACAGCAAACCGGGATGGCGCTGATGCTGATCACCCATGACCTGGGCGTGGTGGCGTCAATGGCCCAGCGGGTCGCGGTGATGTACGCCGGACGAAAAGTCGAAGAGGCACCGGTGCTGTCGCTGTTTCAGTCGCCCTCTCATCCTTACACGCGGGGATTGCTGCAGGCCACGCCGCGTTCAGGCGGCCAGCGGGAAAGGCTGACAGATATTCCGGGACGAGTGCCTACGCTGATCGATCTGCCTGCCGGATGTGCCTTTTATGAACGCTGCTCGCTGGCGCAGCCGCAATGCCGCAAACAGCCACCTTCACCGATCGCTGTTGGCGGCCAGCACGTTGCCGCCTGCTATCTGGCGCAGGAAGTTGATTATCCCCAACGCAAACAGGCCGGAGGCAGAGGATGAATTCAGTCCTTGAAGCCAGTCATCTCAGCGTCCGCTACCGGACTGATGACGGCGACGTTTATGCTCTTTCTGATGTCAGCCTGACCCTGCAGGCCGGAGAGACACTCGGGCTGGTGGGCGAATCCGGCTGCGGCAAATCCACGCTGGGCAAAGCCCTGATGCGGCTGATCCCCTGTGAGGGATCGCTGTGGGTCGGCGGTGAGGAAGTCAGCGCTCTGCAGGGAAAACAGCTGCTGCCGTTTCGTCGTCAGGTGCAGATGATGTTTCAGGATCCGCAAGGCTCGCTGAATCCACGCCAGATCGTCGGCACCAGCATTGCCAGACCCTTGCAGGTGGCGGGATGGAAACGTCAGGCAATAGCGGACAGAGTGGCGGAGCTGCTGGAGAAGGTCGGTTTACCGGCCTCGGCGGCCAGTCGTTACCCTCATGAGTTTTCAGGAGGGCAGCGACAGCGTATCGGCATTGCCCGCGCGCTGGCGCTGGCGCCGGGCGTGGTGATCTGCGATGAACCCGTCTCAGCACTGGATGTTTCTGTCCGTGCCCAGGTCATCAACCTGATGCGGGATATCCAGAAGCAAAGCAACGTTGCCTATCTGTTTATTTCCCATGACCTGTCAGTGGTGGAATACATCGCCGACCGGGTGATGGTGATGTATCTGGGCAGGGTGGTGGAGAGCGGGCCGACAGCAGCGTTGTGGCAAAACCCCGCCCATCCTTATACCGCAGCGCTGCTGGCCGCGGCCCCGGTTGCCGATCCTCTGCATCGCCCGGCTGAAACCATTTTACAGGGCGAGGTGCCCAGCCCGCTGTCACCCCCGGACGGCTGTGCCTTTCATACCCGCTGTCCGAAAGCCAGCCAGAAGTGCCGTGAACAACGGCCGGAACTCAGTCCGCTTACTGCCGGGCGCCTGCTGGCATGCCATTTTCCCCTAACTGAATCCGGAGGCTCATTGTGAGCGCTTTACACCAGAACCTGGGTGACCTGATCGACAGACACCTGCCCCTTGATCGTACCGCGATAATCGATCTGCATGATGCAGCCCATCCCAGAGAGTACAGCCACCGGCAGATTGACGAGCTGGCCGGTGGCGTGGCGCATTTTCTGCTGGCGCAGGGGCATCCCCGTGGATCGGCCATCGCCATTGCCTCGCTCAACCGGGCGGAGTATCTGGCGGCCTATTTTGGCATTATGCGGGCCGGTCTGGTGGCGGTGCCGCTGAATATCAAAGTGCCTGCGGAGACCCTGCATTATCTGGTGAAGGATGCGGATATCCGGCTGGCTTTTGTTGATGAGCCACGGCAGGCGGTACTGGAGGAAGTGGTCACCACCATCAGTTTCGATCAGGCCGGGCCGACCGGTTTTGCCCGGCTAATCCGCCCTCAGCCTTATGCCGGTGTGAAGCCCGCGGCGGACGAACTGGCGATGATCCTCTATACGTCTGGCTCAACCGGGCGTCCCAAAGGCGTGCCGCTGACCCACTACGGGCAGCGCTGGGCGCTGGAAGCCACCCGGCTGGGTGGCGTGGAACCGGACGGCCCGCAGCAGCGCTATCTGGTAGCGCAGCCGCTGTTCCATATGAATGGTTTGTTCTTTGCCAAGCGCGTATTTGCCGCCAACGGCCTGCTGGTGGTGCTGCCCTCATTCAGCATCGACAGCTACCTGCACGCTTTGTCCCACTACCGCATTAACGTGGTGACGGCGGTGCCGACCATGTTTGCCCGCCTGCTCAGGGATCAGCGGCTGCTGGCGCAGTATGACTTCAGCGCGCTGAGCAAAATCATGCTGGGCTCCGCACCAATGACACTGGGCCTGCTGGATCGCCTGAAACTCGCCTTCCCCGGAGTGCCAATCAGCCATGGCTACGGCACCACCGAGGCGGGGCCGGCCGTGTTTGGTCCTCATCCGGAGGGTCTGCCGACGCCACCTTTGTCACTGGGCTACCCGCTGGCGCAGGGAGAAATTGAGCTGACTGGAGGAGAGGGGCCGCAACAGGGCGTGTTACGCATGCGTAATCCCGCCGTGACGCCGGGCTATCATCGTTTACCGCAAAAAAGTGCTGAAGTGCTGGATGACGGCTGGTACTACAGCGGAGATGTGATGCAGCGCGATGAGCAGGGCTTCTACTATTTTGTCGGCCGCGCCGACGATATGTTTGTCTGCTCCGGGGAGAATATCTATCCGGTTGAGGTGGAAAAAACGCTGGAAGCCCATCCGCTGGTGCGGCAGGCCTGCGTGGTGCCGCTGCCGGACGAGGAGCGCAGCCAGGTGCCGGTGGCATTTGTGGTGCTGCGACCGGACAGCCAGCTCAGCGAAGAGGAATTGAAGCAGCATGCTCTGGCAAATGCACCGGCTTACCAGCATCCACGACGCATTGCTTTTGTCACCGAACTGCCGTGGGCGGGAACCAATAAAGTGGATCGTAACATGCTGGTCCGCCAGGCGAGAGAGCTGGAACAAACCAATGGCTGGCATAATCCGCAGGCGGAGATAGCCTGAAGGGAACCGGGAAGCTGAGAAAAGCAGGCAGGCGTCGTGAGAAACTCTCAGACGCCTGTTTTGTTATGCTGCTACTGCCAGAATCGCAGCGCCAGGTTGAAAGCGTCACCGGCACCGACCAGCAGGGCATTGTCACGTCCGGTAAAGCGAATATCGCCTCCCAGCAGGCTCTGGCGGGCGGCGTCCAGCGAGGTGGTTCGCAATCCCAGCGCAGCCATGCGCGGTGAACCGTCGAAATCCGCCGGCAGAGAGCCATACTGGGCAATGGCAGACTCCGGGGGCAGGAACGAGACGGTGGCTTTCCCGGCCTGCAAAGACAGCGACTGCTGGCTGCCGGAACTCAGGCTGGCTGTCGGGAACAGCTGGCGGTAAACCTCCGCGGCCTGCTGAGGATCGCTGGCGACAATCACGAAATCGGTAATATCCGCCACGCCATTACGGTGCCGCTGCCACTCGGGCTGCCAGACCGCTTCCGGCGTCAGATGCTGGCAGAAGAAGCTGCGGCCGTTGGGGACGGTGCCTTCTCTCAGCCTGACGGTGCGAAAGCGGGCCTGCTGCTCGCTGCCGTCGGGTAATTCGACCGGCCGGTAAAAACTCTCCGGCGGTTCGCCTGCAAGACCCTGTTGGCGGAGATGTTGCCAGGCCTGATCCGCATCGGGGGTTTTCCACACCAGGCCGTTCAGGCCGGGCGGTGAGGTCCAGATCGCCTTACGCAGGTCCGCAGCGCCTCGCTCATAGCCCAGCAGCTCGAGGTAGTTTTCCCCAAACACCGCCAGATGGTTGCTGGAGCCAAGGGAATGATGACCACGGGCCGTCAGCTGAAAGCCAAGGCGGCGATAGAGGCTGGACGCGTCGTCCAGCCTGTCGGCAACGTTGATCACCACGTGATCGACAACAGGCGTTAAGTCAGACATGTTTCTCTCCGTTATGGCGGTTAAGCCGGGATTGACTGGGGCTGGTGGCTGCCGACCCGCAGCAGCGCCTGTTCGGCCAGCTGGCTGAAATAGCGGGCGGCCGGGGCCAGTATCGCTTCATCGGGATCGAACTCAGGGTGATGCAGGCCAGATTCGCTGGCGCTGCCGATGCTGACAAAGGCGCCGGGGATCTGCTGCAGGTAAAAGGCAAAGTCTTCACCACCCATCTGCAGTCCGGCCTCTTCGACCAGATAGCCGCTCTCCTGGGCGACATTCAGGCTGAAATCGGCCCACTCCGGCGTGTTGTGCAGCGCAGGCGGACCAGGCTGCCAGATCAGCTCGGCTTTACCACCAAACGTGGCGGCGACGCCGTTTATCACCTGGCGGATTTTGCCTGGGATCTGCTCACGGATTGTGTCATTGTGGGTACGCACCGTCCCTTCCAGCTCAATGGTCTGCGGCAGCACGTTCCAGGTATTGCCGCCCTCAATTCGGGTGATGCTGACCACCACCGACTCCAGCGAGCTGAAGGTGCGGCTGGGCAGGGTTTGCAGAGCGGTAACAATGCTGCTGGCAATGACAATTGAGTCGATGCCTTCCTGAGGACGCGCGGCATGGGCACCTTTGCCCGTCACGCGGAGAGTGAAGCGATCGACATTGGCATAGTAAGCTCCGCCACGGGTTTTCAGCGTGCCGACCGGGTATTCCGGCGCGTTATGCATGCCAAAAATAGCCTGCACGTCCTTTAATGCTCCGGCTTTAAGCAGCTGTTTTGCACCGTTAAAGGCTTCTTCAGCAGGCTGGAACAGAAAGCGTACGCGGCCTGGCAGGGTGGCTTCGCGCGCTTTTAACAATCGTGCCACGCCCAGCATCACCGAGGTATGGATATCATGACCGCAGGCATGCATCACCCCTGCGTTAACGGACTTAAAGGGCAGGGAAGTCGCTTCCTCAATCGGCAGCGCATCGATGTCGGCCCTCAGGGCAATCAGCGGTTCACCCTGACCGATTTCGGCCACCACACCGGTTTTCAGCCCGAAGTCGATTTCGCGGATCTGATCCTGCTGCAGCCACTTGCGGATGCGTTCAGACGTGGCGAACTCCTGATTAGAAAGTTCAGGGTTCTGATGCAGCTCCCGTCGCCAGGCCACCAGTTGGTCAGTAAAATTACTCATATCACCTCCGGGAAAAGTCACAATACGCGCTGTAAAAAGCGCTGAGTACGTTGATGTGTCGGGTGGCTGAGCACCTGCTCAGCGCTGCCGGTTTCGACAATTTTGCCGTCAACCATAAACACCACGTGGTCTGCCACCTGGCGGGCGAAGCCGATCTCATGGGTCACCACCACCAGAGTGACGCCAGACTCAGCCAGATTTTTAATCACTTCCAGCACTTCGCCGACCAGCTCCGGATCCAGCGCCGAAGTGGGTTCATCAAACAGCAACACCTTTGGGTTGAGTGCCAGCGCCCTGGCGATGGCGATCCGCTGCTGCTGTCCGCCGGAAAGCTGGCGCGGCCAGGCATCTGCCTTGTCAGCCAGACCTACCGTTTCCAGCAGTTGGTGAACACGCAGTACGGCCTGTTTACGGGTCAGCAAACCATGCACCACCGGCGCTTCGATAATGTTCTCCAGCACCGTCATATGCGGAAAAAGATTGAAGTTCTGGAACACGTAACCGACCTGAATGCGTTGTTTCAGGATCGCCCGCTCCTTCAGCTCATACAGGCGGTCGCCCTTGCGGCGGTAGCCCACATAGTCGCCGTCGATTTGAATAAAACCTTCATCGACGCGTTCCAGATGGTTGATGGTGCGTAGCAACGTCGATTTGCCTGAACCGGAAGGACCGAGGATTACCGTTACGCTCCCCGGTTCAATGGTCAGACTGACGTTATCCAGCGCGGTGAACGCGCCGTAGCGCTTGCTAATGTTGCTGATTTCGACTCTTCCTGCTTGTGCCTGCGGACGCGACGAACGGGCCACGCAGGGCGCAGGATGCAGGGGATAGAGTTCAAAGGCTTCGGACATCAGGTCACTCCTCTGGGATCAAACTCTGAGCGCGCGGCGAAATAAACTCAGCCGACGAGGAACGGTGGGGCGCAGCACGCCGCGGGAGAAAAAGCGTTCGACGAAATGCTGCAGGATGGAAAGCACGGTGGTGATCAGCAGATACCAGACGCTGGCCACCATCAGCAGCGGGATCACCTGCTGGGTGCGGTTGTAGAGCACCTGCACGGTATAAAACAGTTCCGGCATCGACAGCACATAGACAATCGCGGTGCCCTTGGCGAGGCTGATCACCTCATTAAAGCCGGTGGGCAGAATGGCCCGCAGCGCCTGTGGCAGGATGATGCGAAACGTGCGGCGGGCAGGGGGCAGACCCAGCGCGGCGGCCGCTTCATGCTGACCGTGGTCGACGCCGGTAATGCCGCCACGGATAATTTCAGCGGTATAGGCTCCCTGAACCATCGACAGGCCAAGCACCGCTACGGTGAACTGATCCAGCAAATCGGTGGTGGCATGGGTGAAAAAGGTCACCGAAGTGAAAGGGATGCCCAGCGACAGGCTGTCGTACAGATAGGAGAAGTTATAAAGGATGATCAACACCAGCAGCAGAGGCAGCGAGCGGAACAGCCAGATATAGCCCCAGGCCAGCGCCTTCAGCAGCCACGACTGCGACAGGCGGGCCAGCGCCAGCGCTGTGCCGATCAGCGTACCAAACACCGTGCCGAGCAGGGTGAGGAGCAGCGTTTTGCCCAGTCCGCTGAGAATTGCGGGGTCGAAGAACCACCGGGCAAAGACCTGCCACTCCCAGCGCGGGTTGGTGGCTATCGACTGGATAATGCCCAGCACGATAAACAGGGAGAAGACGGCGCCAGCCAGCCGCAGCGGATAGCGTGCCGGAATGACCTTCAGGGGATGGACAGCCTGTTGTGTTGTCATGGCAGGTTCCTTATGCGCAGTTGACCAGGGCATTCAGCGCCTTGGTGAAGGGCAACCGGCCATCAAAAGGGGGCAGTGAGTAGCGTTCAGGATCGACCGTGGTATCAAACTGTGGCTGATAGCCATGCGACAGGTAAAGGCCCACGGCCTCCGGCTGGCGAAAACCAGTGGTCAGGAACAGCTGTTGATAGCCCTGCCGGAGTGCAAGATTTTCAAGCTCAGCCAGTACCTTCTGCGCCAGTCCCTGCCTGCGCATGGAACGGTGGGTCCAGATGCGTTTCAGCTCGGCGGTCTGCGCGTTATAGCGTTTGAACGCCCCCATGGCGATTGGTGTTTCGTGCCGTAGCAGTACGATAAAAGCGCCGTCCGGAGGGGCATACAGCCCCAGCGGTTCCTCTTCCTGATCGCCGAAGTAGTCGCCGTAGCGGTCATGGTATTCGGCAAACAGGCCGTCAATGATCGGTTCAATCAGCGGATCGTCAGGACGGGTATGAATAAAGATATCTTCGATCATTGGTTGCTCTCCGGTTATCAGTCGCCGAGTCCCGGCGGGTTAATCTCGGAATGGTCGATTTTGTCAACGGTTTCTCCCCAGCGATCCAGCACCTTCAGATAGCTGCCGCTGGCGATGGCGCTGTTCAGCGAAGCCTGCACGGCATTGACCAGTCCGCTGCCTTTTTTCAGGGTGACCGCGATATTGGCGGTCTGCGGCCAGCCGCCGGGCACCGTGCCAGCCAGGCGGGTGGTGCCGGTCAGACGTGATTTATAAGCGCCGGCAACGTTTGGACCGAAAGTGGCATCCGCCCGACCAGACTGGAGCGCGAGGGTGGCGGCCGCATCATCAGTGACGTACAACGGCTGCATAGCTGGTAAGCCTTTCGCGCGGTTCTCCTTGTCCCATGCCAGCAGCACGGCTTCCTGATTGGTGCCGGAACCGACAATGATCTTTTTACCGGCGATATCCGGAGCTTCACTTATTTTGGTGATTTTGCTGCTGGTTTTAACGTAAAAACCCAGCGTGTCCTGTCGATAGGTCGCAAAATCAAATCGGGCTTTGCGTTCTTTGGTCACGGTAATGTTATAAACCGCCGCATCATATTTCCCGGAGGTCACGCCCAGCGGCCAGTCTTCCCAGGAGGCCGGAACAATATTCAGCTTCAATCCCAGCCCGTCTGCCACCAGGCGGGCAATATCCGCTTCGCTGCCAATCACCGTTTTATTATCGCGGGCATACAGACCAAATGGCGGGCCGCTGCCCAGCAGGGAGATGGCCACGGTCAGCGTGCCGGGGTGCACAAATTTATAGTTCGCCGGGATCAGTGCAGCCGCTTCGGCGCTTTTGGGTGTGTGGATTGGGGTTTCATTGGCCGCCAGGTCAATACCTGGCGCGGCGATGGCGGCGGAACTGAGGCCCATCAGCAGGGCCAGCGTGGTGAAGCGGGTGCTATGCATCATTTTATTATTGTTCCCTGTTCATATTTCCGGTCTGTCCGCACTATTCCGGATGCTCCCGTTGAAGTAAAACAACAAAATTAAATAAACAAAGGGGGAAATAACAAAAGGAAAAAAGAAATTAATAGCAGAACAGAAGAGCGTGGGTTTATTTGTCAGCCAGTAATGCTAAGTCAGAATTAATATTTAGGCTGTGCCGGGTTATATGAAATTCTCGCGTTAAACAGTGCCATAAGGAATGCCTGAATGAGTTATCGCCTGAGCTTATTAGATCAAAGCCCGCTGGCTGAGGGGCAGAACCCGGAAGCGGCGCTGGCCGCCACGCTGACTTTTGCCCGTGAGGCGGAGCGGCTGGGCTATCACCGGCTGTGGGTGTCAGAGCACCATGACAGCGATCGGCTGGCAGGCAGTTCGCCAGAGGTGCTGATCGCCTGGCTGCTGGCGCAGACCAGCCACCTGCGCATCGGCTCCGGCGGGGTGATGCTGCAGCATTACAGCCCGTATAAAGTCGCCGAGAATTTTCATCTGCTGGCTTCGCTGGCGCCTGGCAGGGTGGATCTGGGGATTGGCAAAGCGCCGGGTGGCCTGCCGCTCTCCACCAGAGCTTTGCAGGGTTTGGCAGCAGACAGGCGCGATGATTTTCCGACGTTGCTTGAGCAGCTCACCCACTATCTGAATCCGCCCGATCCTGAGCAGGCCGGAACCGAAGCCCGGGCGTTGCCCACGCCGTCCCGGCCTCCGGAACGCTTCCTGCTGGGAGCCAGTAAAGAGAGCGCCCGGCTGGCTGCCTCGCTGGGCTGGAACTTTGTTTTTGCCGGGTTTATCAACACTTCTGAAGCGGTGATGACTGAGGCCGTTATGGCTTACCATGAATTCTCTCAGGGCAAAGGTCAGGCGTTGATCAGCCTTGCCGCCTTCGCAACGGAAACCCGGCAGGAGGCAGAAGAGCTGATCGCCGAGCAGCACAACTTCCTTGTCACGCTCGGAGAGAGGCACGTCACCGTTGGCACGCTGGAACAGGCTGAAGCGTTCGTTCGCCAGTCAGGCGTCAGCGATTATCGCATCGATAAGCAGCCGCTCGCCGTGCTACACGGCACCGCATCGGCCATTCACCAGCAGCTTGCTGCTTTGCAGCAGCGTCTGAACGTCTCTGAATTTATTCTGCACACGCCGCTGGCCGATGCCGGTCTGCGTTTGCGTTCCATTGCGTTGCTGGCGGGCCAGCAGGTTAAGGAGATCTGATGAGTAAAAATATCAAGCTGGGCCTGATGTTGCACGGCGCGGGCGGGCATATGCACTCCTGGCGTCATGAGAAAGCGCCCGCGGACGCCAGCGTGAATTTCCGTTATTTCACCTGGCTGGCGCAGCGTGCCGAAGCGGCAAACTTCGATTTTCTGTTCGTCGCCGATGGCCTGCATATCAACGAAAAATCGTTACCGCATTTCCTCAATCGCTTCGAGCCGGTGGCGCTGCTAAATGCACTGGCTGGGGTGACGGAGAAAATTGGCCTCGCCGGCACGGTCTCCACTTCATACAGCGATCCCTTTACCGTCGCCCGCCAGCTGGCCACCCTGGATAACATCAGCGGAGGCCGCGCCGGATGGAATGTGGTGACCTCGCCGCTGGCCGGTTCATCAAAGAATTTTGGCAAAGAGCACCCGGATCATGCGCTGCGCTATCAGATTGCGGAAGAATATATCAGCGTGGTGCAGGGGTTGTGGGATTCCTGGGAGGATGATGCCTTTGTCCGTGACCGCCAGAGCGGCGTCTTTTTCGATGCATCCAAACTGCACAAGCTTAATCATCATGGGAAATTTTTTTCTGTAGAGGGGCCGCTTAATATTCAGCGTTCGCCGCAGGGGCAGCCGGTGATCTTCCAGGCTGGCGCTTCCGATACCGGTATTGAACTGGCGGGAAAATCCGCCGATGCGGTCTTTACCAACGCCCGCACGCTGGAAGAAGCCAAAATCTATTCGGCGAAATTGCAGGCGGAAGTGGAGAAAAATCACCGCGAAGCGCCAGGGATTTTCCCTGGCATCAGTCCGATTGTCGGCTACACGCCGGAGGAAGCGGAAGCGAAATATCAGCATCTGCTCTCGCTGCTGTCGACGGAAGATGCGCTGGCCTATCTCGGCCGTTTCTTCGATCACCACGATTTCAGCCAGTATTCACTGGACGGACCGTTCCCGGAACTGGGCGAGCTGGGAGAAAATACCTTCCGCTCCACCACCGACAGCATCAAGCGCCGGGCGAAAGAGCAGCAGCAAACTCTGCGCCAGGTTGCCTTTGAAACCACGCTGCCAAGAGGCGAGTTTTTTGGTACACCGGATCAGGTTGCCGACACCTTTATCCGCTGGGTGGAAGAGGGCGGCGCCAGTGGTTTTATCATCAGCGGCCCGGTACTGGTGGAGGCGCTGGAGGATATCACCCGCCACGTGCTGCCGATTCTTGCCGGGCGCGGTTACTGGCAGCCTTCAGAAGAGACAACTCTGCGGGCAAGGCTGGGGATCCCGTTTAAGGTTAATCGTTATGCCAGCAAGGTACAGTTGAAGCAGGGCGAGAGTCGGTTAGTTGGGAAATAATAAGCGATGGTGGGCCATAAGGTGGCACTGAAATGGTTCGGGGTACCCTGTCGTAAGGCAACCCCACTTTCGTTAATGCCAGTCCATCAGGGGGCTGGCGTTCAGGTTTACTCTTTCTTATCCAGCGACCAGGTCGCCGTGCTGACCACCACCTTCACCGGCAGCAGCCCAATCTGGGTGAATTTGTCGGCCAGCTTCTGCTGCTCGCTGAACACTTCCGGCGTCATACGCTCTGAACCAAACGGCATTCTGCTGATGGCTTTCTCCCAAATTGGCTGTGGCAGACTGGTAGAAGTCGAGAGGATTTTAGCCGCATCCTGTGGGTTCTTATTCGCCCAGTCGCTCAGCGTCCCTAATTCCACCACCACCTGCTTCGCGGTCTGCGGCCAGGTATCGGCGAACTTCCGGCTGGCGAGGTAGAAGGTATAGTGTGGCACCAGGCCTTCAGCATTCTTCACCAGTCGCGCTTTGGCATTGGTTTCCACTTCGGAGAGGTAGGGCTCCCAGATAACCCAGGCATCCACCGCGCCACGCTGGAAAGCGGCACGGGCATCGGCAGGTGGCAGGTAGACCGGGGTGATATCTTTGTAGCTCAGCCCGGCATTTTCCAGCGCGGTGACCAGCAGATAATTAACATCCGAGCCTTTGTTCAGCGCCACCCGCTTGCCTTTCAGGTCGGCTACAGATTTGATGGCGGAGCTTTCCGGCACCACAATCGCTTCGGTTTTCGGGTTAGCCGGAGAGTGGGCCAGATAGACCAGATCGGCTTTGGCGGCCTGAGCGAATGCCGGAGGCGCGTCACCGGTGGCGGCCAGATCGATGCTGCCAACGTTCAGGCCTTCCAGCATCTGTGGCCCGGCCGGAAATTCGACCCAGCGCACGGCAATTCCCTGTTTTTTAAAATCGGTGTCCAGCGTGCCGCGGTACTTCAGCAGCGCAAAGATATTGGCTTTCTGATAGCCAATAGTGACCGTTTTTGGCGCAGTTTCCGCCAGCGCTGGGTGCATCGTTCCGGTCAGAGCAGCGGCAATAAGGCCGCCAAGGAGATATTTTTTCACGATTTTTTCCCTGAATAAAAGTGGTATCAGCGCAACATAGCAAACTGCGTGAAAACTGCTTAACGAGTAAAAAGCATATCCTAAGCTGAAAAATTCATTCCCGCCACACCGCATCCCCTACCTTGATCGCTCTTGGCAGCAGGCCCAGCGCGTAAAAGCGATCGGCTATCGCCTGCTGCTGGCGAATGATGTGCAGATCCATGCGTTGCGTCTGGTGGCTGCGGCGGGCCAGGGCGCGGCTCAGCGAGGAGGTAGCCAGCCCCAGCTCGGACGAAAGCAGAACGGCCGCTTCTTCCCGATTGCTGTCGATATAGCGCCCGGTCTGCTCCAGTGCCGACATCAGCGCATGCAGTAAATCGGCGGAACGGCTGGCGAAATCGCGGTGGGCGAGATAGAACTGATGGTTGTTAACCCGCTCAACGCCATTGGCAATCGCCCGCAACTGTCCGCTCTCTTCGGCATCGCTCAGCAGCGGATCCCACATCATCCAGGCATCCACGGCGTGATGATCGCTGGGCGTCAGCGGATATTTCGGTGGCGCATAGACCACGCGCACGTCATCCAGCGTCATGCCTGCCTCATCCAGAATTTGCAGCAGCAGGTAGTGAACGTTGGACCCTTTGTTCACCGCAATCCGCTTGCCTCTCAGGTCGGCAAGAGAGTGGATCGGGCTGTCGCGGGCGACCATTAATGCCACGCTCTGTGGCGCAGCCGGTTCCCAGGCCACATACAGCAGCGGCTGATTGCTGGCCTGCGCAAACAGCGGCGGTACTTCACCGGTGGTGCCAAAATCGATTTCACCGTTATTCAGGGCGTGCAGCAACTGCGGCCCGGCGGGAAACTCGCTCCACAACACGCTGACACCCTGGCTGGAAAACTGTGCTTCCAGCGACTGGCGGGCTTTGAGGATCCCCAGATTGCCGAACTTCTGATAACCCACCCGCAGTTCACGTTCTTTATTCGCCTCCGCCGGGCTGGTGCGGCTGCTGAAACCAGCCAGGCTGCGGCGCGGTTTGATCAGCCCCAGGTGACCAAGATGGGTACGCAGCGTATTGCGGCTGATCCCGAGCAGAGAGGCTGTCTGCAGCTGGTTGCCATCGCTGAGTTCAAACGCGTTGCGTACCAGCGAAGAGAGAACGCGTTGGTAAACCGGGCTGGCGTTATCCTGCAACTGCTGGCGCATAAAGGTATCCAGCGACGCTTCGCGAGCGCTCCCGGCTGCGGCTGCATTCATTGGAGTCAGCCGCAGTTGTGCAGGAGTAATCAGAGGTTCTCTGCTCAGCAACACCGCGTTATGCAGAGTATTCTCCAGCTCGCGGATATTCCCCGGCCAGGTATAGTCCATCAGCGTGGCCAGTGTCTCTTCGCTGAGCTTAAGCTGCGGGCGGCCCAGACGGCGGCCATACAGCTGCAGGAAATGGTCGGCCAGCAGCGGAATATCCTCACGCCGCTGGCGCAGTGGGGGCAGCGTCACCGCCGCGACGTTCAGCCGGTAATAGAGATCTTCACGGAAGCGGCGCTCGCGAATGGCACTTGCCAGATCCACATGAGTAGCGGCCACCACGCGTACGTTCACTTTAACCGGACGATGCGAACCCACCCGCGTCACTTCCCGCTCCTGCAATACCCGCAGCAGCTTCACCTGCAGCGGCAGGCTCAGCTCACCGATCTCATCCAGTAGCAGCGTGCCGCCTTCCGCCGCTTCAAACCAGCCCTGATGGCGCTCTGCCGCGCCGGTAAAGGCACCTTTCTCATGACCAAACAACTCAGACTCCGCCAGGCTTTCAGTCAGTGCGCCGCAGTTGACTGCCAGAAATGGCTGCTGTCTTCGCGGGCTGTGATGATGCAGATAGCGCGCCACCACCTCTTTCCCGGTGCCGGTTTCACCGACGATCAGCACTGTGGCATCGGTTGGGGCAAGCCGGTCCAGCACGTTCTGAAAGGCGATGGAGGCGGGATCGATCAGCTCGGGACCCTGGTTTTGCATCTCTGACTCCTGGCGAGGGAAAGTGCGAAAACGATACCGCCAGACTGTTGCGGTGGCGAGAGGGTGGCTGAGGGTGAAAGTTGCAAATGCAGCATTAACATGGCAGCACCTGCTGCATTTGCAGCAGTCTGATGGCCTGGTGGTAAATTATAACCTGTTGATATAAATAGATAATAAAACCGTTCAATGCTGGCACGCATTCTGCAATATGGATTATAACCAAACACGATGAATCTATAAAATAAATTCAAATAACGTTATAAGGGAAAGTGATAATGACTGAAGCCGCGCAGGAAAACATCAATGTCTTCTGGTTTTTGCCCACTCATGGCGACGGGCGCTATCTGGGCACGACTCAGGGAGGAAGGGCAGTCGACCTGCCTTACCTGCAACAGGTGGCGCTGGCGGCAGACAATCTTGGTTACTACGGCGTGCTGATCCCCACCGGCAAAAGTTGCGAGGACTCCTGGCTGGTGGCTTCAGCGCTGGCTCCGATCACCAAACGCCTGCGTTATCTGGTGGCTGTCCGTCCCGGTTTGCAGCCGCCCAGCCTGGCCGCGCGGATGGCCGCTACGCTGGATCGCCTCTCTGAAGGCCGCCTGCTGATTAACGTCGTAACCGGAGGCGACCCGGTAGAGAACAAAGGCGACGGCATTTTCCTCAGCCACGCGGAACGCTATCAGGTCACCCGAGAGTTCCTTGAGGTCTATTCGCGTTTACTGAAGGGGGAAAAAGTCGATTTCTCTGGTGAACACATCCGCGTGGAAGGAGCGGAAGTGCTGTTCCCACCGGTACAGGAAAACGGGCCGCCGCTCTACTTTGGCGGCTCTTCTGATGAAGCCATCGATGTTGCTGCCAGCCAGATCGACACTTATCTGACGTGGGGAGAACCGGTGGAACAGGTGGCGGAGAAACTGGCCGTGGTTCGCCAGCGTGCCGAAGAACGCGGACGGAAGTTGAGTTACGGCATCCGTCTGCACGTGATCGTCCGTGAAACAGAAGAAGAAGCCTGGGCCGCCGCAGACCGGCTGATTGCCCATCTGGATGAAGAGACGATTGCAAGCGCCCAGAAGATTTTCTCGCGCATGGACTCAACCGGACAGGCACGCATGAGTGCCCTGCACGGCGGTTCAAAAGACAGTCTGCGTATTGGGCCGAATTTGTGGGCCGGGGTAGGTCTGGTGCGGGGCGGAGCCGGTACCGCGCTGGTGGGCAGCCCTGAACAGGTGGCTGAACGTATCCGCGAATATCAGGCGTTGGGCATTGAGAATTTTATTCTGTCCGGCTATCCGCATCTGGAAGAAGCGCACCGCTTTGCCGAACTGGTGATGCCGCTGCTGCCACTGGCTGCCAATGCGGAAAAACGCCAGCGCACGGTAAACACCGGGCCTTTTGGTGAAACCATCGGCGGCGACCGTCGCCCGAACAAGCCAGCCAGCGCTAAGTAACTGTTGACCATCCGGAGTTGGATTATGGCTGAAAAGCATATCGTAATTATCGGCGGCGGGTTCACCGGCACGGCGCTGGCGATCCACCTTGCGCGTCTCGGCACTGCAGGGCTGAAAGTGACGGTGATCGAACCCCGCGAGCAGCTGGCGCAGGGCGTTGCCTATGGCACCCGCGATCCGGCTCATCGCATTAATGTACCGGCTTCACGCATGCAGCTTTCTGCGGCGGAGGAAGGGGATTTTGACCGTTGGTATCGTGCTTCGGACGCACTGGATGCCGATCCGCATGCCCTGTGGTTGGACGGCCAGGTTTACCCGCAGCGCGGACAGTTCGCGGCTTATGTTGCAGCACAGTATGCTGAAGTTAAAGCTGTTTCAGCCGTCACGCTTCGTCACGTTCATGACAAAGCCGTGACGCTGATTGATGGTGACGTTGTCACGCATTCCGGGCAGCGGATCCCGGCAGATGAAGTAGTGCTGGCGATCAGCCATCCAATGCCAGCCGTGCCGCATAACCTGGCATCAGCATTAAGCGGGCATCCGGGATTGATTGCTAATCCATGGCGGCATGATGCTCTGGCCGACGTGGCGAAAAGCGATCGCGTGGCGATTATTGGCAGCGGCCTCACTATGTCTGATGTGGTGGCCTCGCTGCAGCGGCAGGGACATTGTGGCAGGATTGTGGTCTTCTCACGCCGTGGACAACTGCCCCGAAATAACCTCAGCGGCGATTTCGAGCCCCGCCCGCTGGATTACACTCGCCCGCAGCAGGCCACTGCCCGCGCCTGGCTGAAACGGATCCGTGACGAAGTGCGCGAGGCTGCCGCCGAAAATCTGCCGTGGCAGCTGGTGCTGGACGATATCCGCCAGAACGGCCAGCGCATCTGGCAGCAGCTGTCGTTAAAAGAGCAGCGCCGGTTTTTGCGTCATCTTCGTCCGTGGTGGGACGTCCATCGCTATCGCATTGCGCCGCAGGTCAGTGAAGTGCTCAACCAGCGCCAGCAGGGCGGACAGCTTCGGGTGGTAGCTGCCCGTCTGAGCCAGGTCGCGGCTGATGGCTGCGCGATTAACCTGACCCTTAAGCCGCGTGACGGCGAGGCAGAAACGCTGACTGTGGATCGGCTGATTGTCACTACCGGTCCGGCACATGGCGCACTGTTGCAGAGCGATGCATTGCTCAGCCAACTGGCCGGAGAAGGCACTGTTCAGGCCGATCCGCTGGCGCTTGGCATCCACGTTAATGCCGCGTCACAGACGATGAACGAACAGGGAGAAGCGAATCCTCATCTGTATGTGGTGGGACCGGCGGCCCGTGGCCGGTTTGGCGAGCTGATGGGGCTGCCTCAGGTGGCCGAGCATGCGGAGTCGCTGGCCCGCCAACTGCTCGGCGTTCCTTCCCTGACGGCCAGAGAGCGATGTCCCGCTTAACGACTCCCGTTTACTTCTCAGAATTCCCCTTTTTATTAAAATAATTGCCGCGACGGACGGAGAGCCTCTGCCCGCCGCCGCTCTGGAGCCTGCTATGCCATCGCAACGTGAAATTCGCCTTAATGCTTTTGATATGAACTGTGTCGGTCACCAGTCTCCCGGTCTGTGGGCGCATCCACGCGATCGCTCCTGGCAATATAAAGACCTCTCTTACTGGACCGATCTGGCCCGCCTGCTGGAGCGCGGCAAGTTCGACGGGTTGTTTATTGCCGACGTGCTGGGTGTGTATGACGTGCTTAATGGCAATAACGAAGCGGCCATCCGTCACGCTACTCAGGTGCCGGTTAACGATCCGCTGGCGCTGATCACGCCGATGGCGCTGGTCACCGAGCATCTGGGCTTTGGCCTGACGGCTTCGCTGTCGTTTGAGCACCCTTATCCTTTTGCCCGCCGCATCTCCACGCTGGATCACCTGACTAAGGGCCGCGTTGGCTGGAATATCGTCACTTCCTACCTGGAAAGCGGCGCCCGTAATATCGGCTACCAGGCACAGACCGACCACGATGCCCGTTATGACTACGCCGACGAGTATCTGCAGGTGATCTACAAGCTGCTGGAGGGGAGCTGGGAAGAGGGGGCGATCCTGCGCGACCGCGAGCGCCGCATCTTCAGTGACCCGAAAAAGATCCACCCAATTAATCATCAGGGCACCTTTTTCCAGGTGCCAGGGATCCACCTGTGTGAACCTTCGCCACAGCGTACGCCGGTGCTGTATCAGGCTGGCGCATCCAGCCGTGGCAAGCAGTTCGCCGCGGAACATGCCGAATGCGTCTTTGTCGCTGCACCGTCCAAAGTGCTGCTGAAAAAAACCGTGGCCGATATTCGCCGCCGTGCTGCTGAAGCGGGGCGAGATCCGCGCAGCATCCTGATTTTCAACCTGCAAACGGTCATTGTCGGTGAAACGGACAAAGCCGCGCAGGCGAAGTGGCAGGAGTACAAAAGTTACGTCAGTTACGAAGGCGCGCTGGCGCTGATCTCCGGCTGGACCGGCATCGATTTCGGCCAGTATCAGCCGGACCAGGTGTTGAAGCATCTGCACACCAACGCCATTCAGTCGGCGGTGGAAACCTTCTCTACCGCCGATCCGAACCGTCAGTGGACGGTACAGGCGCTGGCGGACTGGGTTGGCATTGGCGGCTTTGGCCCGCTGCTGGTGGGCAGCCCGGAAACGGTAGCCGACGAGCTGCAGAGCTGGGTGATCGATACCGATGTGGACGGCTTCAACCTTGCCTATGCCGTAACCCATGAAACCTTTACCGACGTGGTGGAGCTGCTGATCCCGGAGCTGCAAAAACGCGGTGTTTACAAGCAGGAGTACCAGCCCGGCACGCTGCGCGAGAAGCTGTTCCGTCAGGGGCCAAGGCTGGAGATTCCGCATCCGGGAGCGGGCTATCGTCGTACATCCAGTGACAGTTTGACGACCGAGAACGAGGGGGCCGTATGATTGAAATCGACGGCCTGAGAAAACATTACCGGGCACCGGGGGGCAAAGTGATTGAAGTGCTGAAAGGCATTTCGCTGACCGTGCCGCCTGCATCAATCACCGCAGTGGTCGGCCCCAGCGGCGCGGGGAAGTCAACCCTGGCCAAGTGCATCAGCCTGCTGGAGAAACCTTCATCAGGCAGCATTCGCGTTAATGGCGAGGATCTGTCACGCCTGTCGGGCGAAGCCCTGCGGCGTGAGCGACGGGCTATCGGCACCGTTTTCCAGTCCTCAGCGCTGCTGCAGCGTAAAACGGCCTGGGAAAACGTCGCGCTGCCGCTGGAGTGGCTGGGCGTGGTGCCGGGCGAGATCAAACGCCATGTCGGACAACTGCTGGAGAGCGTCGGGCTTCAGGATAAGGCTGATTACTATCCCGCGCAGCTTTCCGGCGGACAGCGGCAGCGGGTAGGGATCGCCCGTGCACTGGCGCTGAAGCCTTCGGTTCTGCTGGCCGATGAGGCGACTTCAGGGCTGGACCCGCAGACTACCAGCGCCATTCTTAACCTGTTTAAACAGCTGCGCGATCGGTTTGGACTCTCGATAATTCTGATCACCCACGAGATGGACGTCGTCCGTCGCGCGGCCGACGCTGTGGCTGAAATCAGCGACGGGCAGCTGATCCAGCAGGGGGCGCTGAATGAACTGCTGGCGCGGCCTGACTCACGGCTGGCTCAGCAGCTGTTCCCGCTGCAGCCGCTGAAGGCTGCGGGCGATCTGCACCTGCAGTTAACCTATGGCGACCGCCCGCTGGCTGCCGACTGGATCAGCCAGCTCAGCCAGCACTATCAGCTGCACATCGATCTGCTGGCCGCGCATGTCGAGCAGGTTGGCGAACGTCTTGCCGGGCGGATGCGGATTGCGGTGCGCTTCGGTCAGCGTTCCGTTCAGCCACAGACGCTGATCCAGCACCTCTGGCAGCTGGGCATTAATGCGGAACTCACTGACCAGCTTCCGGCATTACAGGAGGCAGGATGAAACCCGCAGACGTAATGAGCCACGACACGCCGTGGAGCCAGATCCACACCCTGATGCTGCCCGCCTACGGAGAGACCTGGCTGATGGTCGGCATCGTGATGCTGTTTGTGGTGACGCTGGGTGGCCTGCTGGGCGTGGTGCTGTTTAACACCTCCCGACGTGGTCTTTTTCCGCAGGCCACGGTCAACCGCAGCCTTAGCTGGATAGTGAACATGGGCCGATCGCTGCCGTTTCTGGTGCTGATGGCGGCGATTATTCCGTTCACCTTCTGGCTGACCGGAACCACCATTGGCATTCCTGCGGCGGTGATCCCGATGATTGTCGCCGGAACGCCTTTTTTTGCCCGGCTGGTGGAGAACTCACTGCGTGAGCTGCCAGCAGAGGTGACCGCCGTCGGGCTGGTTTCCGGCGGTTCCACCTGGCAAATCATTACCCGCGCGCAGCTCAGTGAGGCACTTCCGGCGATTGTTGCCGCCATTGTGCTGAACCTGATCTCAATGATTGAGTATTCGGCCATTGCCGGAACCATCGGCGCCGGGGGCATTGGGTATCTGGCGGTGGTCTATGGCTACCAGCGTTTCGATAATCACATCATGATCGCCACCATTGTCGTGCTGATTGCCACCATTCAGCTTATTCAGTTTACCGGTGATCGACTGGTTGCCGCATTACAACACTCAGGAACACATTCATCATGACGCAGCAGGATTTTGAGATCAGGAAGAAGAAAACATGGCCGTGGCTGGTGGTGGTGGCGATTATCGTCATTGCCGGGCTGGCGTGGCACTTTATCGCGCAGAAACGCAACGCAGTGACGTTCAGCACCACCCTGAAAGTGCATTTTGAGCCAGCGATGGCCGGAGAGCAGCGGCTGATCGAATACGTTAACCAGCATATCGCACCGGATTACGGCATCAAACTGGAGGCGACAGGGCTGCAGGATCCGGTGCAGGCTGACCGGGCAGTGGCTGACGGGCAGTATGCGGCCACGGTGTACCAGCATCAGTGGTGGCTGAAGCAGGTGGTGGATGCCAACAAGTTTGCGCTGACGCCAACGCAGCCGCTGTTCCAGTGGGCATTCGGCATCTACTCCGACCGCTACAAATCGATCGGTGAGCTGCCACAGGGCGCGGAAATTATCGTGCCCAATGACGGGGCGAACCAGGGACAGGCGCTGTGGCTTTTACAACGTATCGGCTTGATTGGGCTGGATCCGGCAGTGGAGCCGCGCACGGCGCAGTTGAAGGATATCAGACAAAATCCGCATAACTTCAACTTCAAAGAACTGGATCTGCTGACCATGCCGAGGGCACTGAATTCCGTTGATGCCGCCATTGGCTATGTTTCCCAGTTTGATGCCGGGAAAGTGCCGCGCGAGAAGGGGATCCTGTTCCCACCCGCGCCGCAGACCTTCGCTTCACAGCTGGTGATCGGTACGCCTTACCTCAACGATGAGAATATTGTGAAGCTGAAAAAAGCTTTTGCCGATCCCCGCCTGCAGCAGTGGCTGAAAGATACCGACGATCCGTTGGTGAAGGGGGTGCTGGTGCCTGTTTCCGCCCAGTAAAGTCCCGCTGTCACCCTGACCAGACCGGATTAGCCTCAGGCTAATCCGGCGTTTGTGTTTGTGGTAAAAAATAATTCAACTTATTGAATTTTATGTATTTTATAGTACTTATTGTTGTTTGTTTTCAGCCGTAATCCTTTCTATAACAGCTCATCACCTGCCAATAATAAAATTGAGGATACGATGAGTACAATCAACCTTGACGGCGAGCTGTGTTCACCGCCGCCGCACTCAACACCGGTCCGCTCCGTCAGCGACGTGGCGAAACTGATCAACGGCAACACCCGCAAAAACAGCTACGCACGCTTTATCGTCTTTCTGGCGCTGGGCGGCGTGTTCCTGGATGCTTACGACCTGACCACGCTCTCCTACGGCATTGATGACGTGGTGAAAGAGTTTGGCCTGACGCCAACGCTGACCGGGTTTGTCACCTCGTCAATTATGATCGGCACCATCTTCGGCAACCTGCTGGGCGGCTGGCTGACCGACAAATACGGCCGCTACTCGGTGTTTATGGCCGATATGCTGTTCTTTGTGGTTTCCGCTATTGCCGCCGGGCTGGCCCCTAACGTCTGGGTGCTGATTGGCGCCCGTTTCCTGATGGGGGTTGGCGTGGGCATCGATTTGCCAGTGGCGATGGCCTACCTGGCAGAATTCTCGAAATTTACCGGTAAGGGTAATAAAGCCTCGCGGCTGGCTGCCTGGTGCCCGATGTGGTACGCGGCATCCTCAGCCTGCTTCTTTATCATCTTTGCACTCTATTTCCTGCTGCCGAAAGAGCACCTGGACTGGCTGTGGCGTGCTTCGCTGCTGTTTGGCGCCGTTCCTGCGCTGCTGATCATCGCGGTGCGCAGCAAATTTATGAATGAATCGCCGCTGTGGGCCGCCAATCAGGGTGATCTGACCGGCGCGGTGCGCATTCTGCGTGACTCTTACGGCATTGTGGCGCACGAAGCAAAACCCACTGCCGCGCAGCGGGAGAAAAAAGCACCACCCAAAGTCAGCTTCCGCGTGTTGTTCCAGAAACCGTATCGTGAACGCACTATTGTCACCGCGGTGATGAACGTCTGCATCTCCTTCGAATACACGGCCATTGCCTTCTTTCTGCCGTCGATCCTTGCTCAGTTCCTGGGCGCGGGCGTGTTTGAAACCATCTCCGCCTCGCTGGGGCTGAACGCGCTGTTCGCTTTTACTGGCGGATTACTGGGGATGCGCCTGGCGTGGAAATTCCCGTCGCGTCACGTGGCAATTGCCGGTTTTGCCCTGCAGTTTATCGCGCTGATTTCGCTGGCGTTGGTCGGGCATCCGCAGGCGGCTGTTGGCGTGGTGTTTGCCATTCTGATGCTGGGACTGTGGCTGTTCGCCGAAGGCTTTGGTCCTGGCGCGCAGATGATGATCTACCCGGCGCTCTCCTATCCGACCCATATTCGCGCCACCGGCGTGGGCTTTGGCCGTTCGCTGTCTGGCATCGGCAGCGCACTGGCGCTGTTTATCCTGCCGATCCTGCAGGCCTCCTTTGGCACCAACATGTTCTGGATCGTCTCGCTGGCGGCAATTATCCCAATCTTCTTCCTGCTGATTATCCGCTTTGAGCCGACCCGCCAGGACATCGATGACCAGTCTGAAACCGGAGAAATGTAATGAACGCGCCCCATTCATTTGATACTGAGCACAACCGTGATGAGGAAGGTGTGGAGCCTCACAGA